>CAYOGW010000001.1:0-1066 GCA_964403635.1 uncultured Anaerolineaceae bacterium
GTGATGGTATGGTTGCGTTTTAATGCCCTTTCTACCAAATGCCTGCCTAAAAAACGGGTACCGCCGATGATTAAAATGTTCAAGGTTTTGTTCCTATCAGGCTGAATAGCGTGTCGTTGGGTTGGACGGGTTCAAAAGTAAACTGGCTAAAAATTTTAATGTCTTGAAAGCCAGCTTGCTCAAATAGTGCGTGGGCTTGCGCTTGGGTATAAGAGCGGGTGGCTGGGGATTGAATGTGCTCTTCTGATTTAACAATTTGGTTCTCTTTAATAATTTCGTAGCGATCCACTGTATGTTCTAAAGATGTGCTGGGGTCAAAGCGTGTATGTGACTGCCTGCGGATTAAAGCACCATCTTCTGGGCGAAAGACTTCTCTTAAATCGCTGCTTTCTAGTGGTTCGCCTGCTTGCCAGAGGGTCATAAAAGGCATGACCAATATACCAGAGGGGATTAAGTGTTCGTAGAAGCGCTGCATTGCAACAGAAGCGAGCGAAGCATCTAGTAACAGTTGAAATGAGCTAGAAGGCACAAGGATGGTTTGATATTTTCGCGGCAGAGAGAGCACTTGCATTTCTTGTTGAAAAAGGTTGGCATTTAATCCTAAATTTTTGGCTTTATCTTGGCATAGAGCCAACATTTCAGGCGAGTTATCAACCCCGTCAATATCAATGCCTTGCTGTAAAAAATCAATTAAGAGACGACCCGTGCCACAGCCGACATCTAAAACCGGTTGGCCATATTTTTTAATGACTTCTAAATAAAAGAAGCGATCTTCCCAGTTGGATGTGTCTCCGCGAAACAAATCCCAAAAAGTGGCCATTAAGCCATAGTATTCGTAATTTGGAGAAGACATTGTTTTTTAAGCTGCTACCCGAGTTAATTCAGTTTGAATGGCTTTATGTGCTTCACCCTCGGGGGTGATGTTGTAAGCGGTAATCATTAAGTGTTCGGGGCTGTATAAGACTACTTCGGTGCGCCAGCCCCAGTCTGGCCCTTCAGCCACCGGATAGCTGCCTACAACGGCGAGGCTGTTTTGGGTGAGTTCGCCGGTGCAAAACATCATGGC
>CAYOGW010000001.1:1166-4372 GCA_964403635.1 uncultured Anaerolineaceae bacterium
GCCAATCGGCGTACTTCATTAAACCTTCTTTCTTCTCACTTCTTTCTTTAAAGAGCTACATCCTAAACACGCCAAAGCTGCCTTCTTGAGCCGGGGCATTTAATACCACCGAAAGCGCCAACCCCAAAATCTGGCGGGTGTCGGCGGGGTCAATTACGCCGTCATCCCATAACCGTGAGGTGGAGTGGTAAGGGTTGCCTTCGGCTTCATATTTTTCTAAAATTGGGCGTTTAAATTCATCCGCTTCGGCGGCTGTCATGGCGGGTTTGCCTTCGCGTGCCAGTTGATCTTGTTTAATTGTTAGCAGCACATTGGCGGCTTGTTCGCCGCCCATCACCGAGATGCGCGCGTTGGGCCACATCCATAAAAAGCGCGGGTTATAACCGCGTCCGCTCATGGCGTAGTTACCCGCCCCAAACGAACCGCCAATGATGACGGTTAATTTAGGCACGCGCGCGTTGGCAACCGCGTGCACCATTTTTGCGCCATCGCGCGCAATTCCACCGGCTTCGTAGTCTTTTCCGACCATAAAACCGGTGATGTTTTGCAAAAATAACAGTGGAATGTTGCGTTGCTCACATAATTGAATAAAATGAGCTGCTTTTAAGGCGGTTTCGCTAAATAAAACGCCATTGTTGGCAATAATCCCCACTGGATACCCATGAATTCGTGCAAAACCAGTGATTAAAGTGGTGCCGTAGCGCGCTTTAAACTCTCTAAACTTGCTGCCGTCTACCAAACGGGCAATAATTTCGCGTACATCATAACTTTCTCTAAATGTTGTTGGCAAAACGCCATAAATTTCTTCGGTTGGGTAGAGCGGTTCTTCAGGTGCTGAAATTGGGAAGAAAAAAGAACCCTTATGGCTTTCATCTTTCTTTGGCAAGGTTTCAACAATATCTCGCAATATCTCTATGGCGTGTTCGTCATCTTCTGCAAAATGGTCTGCCACGCCGCTTTTTCGGGTATGCACATCCGCGCCGCCCAGTTCTTCGGCGCTTACATCTTCTCCGGTAGCGGCTTTCACCAACGGCGGACCGCCTAAGAAAATGGTACCGGTTCCCTTAACAATAATCGACTCATCGCTCATGGCGGGTACATACGCCCCGCCCGCTGTGCAGCTGCCCATCACCGCCGCAATCTGCGGGATGGCTTTGGCGCTCATGCGCGCCTGATTAAAAAAGATGCGCCCGAAATGCTCGGCATCTGGAAAAACTTCATCTTGCAGGGGTAAAAACGCGCCGCCAGAATCGACCAAATACAAGCAGGGCAAATGATTTTCTTCGGCAATTTGTTGGGCGCGCAGGTGCTTCTTAACCGTCATAGGGAAGTACGAACCGCCTTTAACAGTGGCATCGTTGGCCACAATCATTACTTCGCGGCCGCTTACCCGTCCAATACCGGTTACAATGCCCGCGCCGGGGGCTTCGCCTTCATATAAGTCATTGGCGGCTAAGGCGGCAATTTCTAAAAAGGGAGCGCCCGGGTCTAACAGCAGTTCTATGCGTTCGCGCACAAACAGCTTGCCTTGCTCTTCTTGACGACGGCGATATTTTTCGCCGCCGCCTTCGCGCACCAACGCCAACCGGTTTTTTAATTCTTCGGCTAGGGCGCGGTGATGTTTTGCGTTTTCTTTAAATTCAGGGGATTGCGAATCGAGATTGGAGTGTAGGGTTTCCATGCCGAAAGTTTAGCATGAATTGCCTATTTTATTGGCCGATTATTTTTGCGCCGCTCTGACTAATTTGTAACTGGAAGACGCGCGCCGTTAAACCAGCTTTGTCAAAGGCTGTTTTAGCGGCCTCCCCCACAGCTTCATCCCGTTTGGCAGAGAAAGCAATTAGGCTAGGGCCAGCCCCCGAAAGGGCAATCGCTTCGGCTCCGGCCTGCCGCATGGAGTCCATCGCCTTTTGCGCGGCTGGGATTAATGGCAAGCGATAAGGCTGGTGCAAACGGTCTTGCATCGCTTTCCCTAATAAATTGGCATTGCCGCTTTTAAGCGCTTCTATCACCAGCGCGGTACGGCTGATGTTAAATATGGCATCGGCATGGCTGATTTTTTCTGGCAGGGCGGCGCGCGCTTTTTCAGTGGAAAACTCAAAGGCGGGCAACACCACTGTGATGTAGATGGGCGGGGCAAGGGCTGAAAAAATAACTTTTTTATAGAGCACTTCGTCTTTTTCGGTGGCTGTGATGACCAGCCCGCCGAGTAAAGCGGGCGCTACATTATCCGCGTGACCTTCTAGGTTGCAGGCCATGTTGAGCAATTCGTCATGAGAGAAGGGGTCATTTAATAGGTTGTTGGCTCCTAGTAAGCCAGCCAGTACCGCCGCGGAAGAAGAGCCTAAGCCAGAACTAAGTGGAATGCCGTTTTGGCAGGTAATGCGTAAGGGCGGCATGGGTTTTTCTGCCCGTTCGAATACTGTTTTGGCTGCCAAAAAGATCAGGTTTTGTTCGTCTTCTGGTAATTTGCCACGTCCCTCACCGCCCACAATGACTTTATTTACATCGGTGGCGGTAGAAAAAACGGTCTGATTCCATAAATCAAGGGCCAGGCCCAACGAGTCGAAGCCGGGGCCTAAATTAGCGGTTGTTGCGGGGGTGGTGACAATAATATCCATGGTTAATTAATCTTACGCCAAAATGAGCGATTCGAGTGCCTTTAATTTTGCTGGAACGATGTTTGGGGCGGGCATGTCTTTGGTAATTATCTCTGAATCTTTTAGTCCGTGCCCTGTACAAACCGTTACAATTTTTAATCCTTGTGGGTTTATTTGCTGCTCTTTAATTTGTTTCGCTAAACCAGCCAGCCCAGCCGCCGAAGCCGGTTCTACCCAAATGCCTTCTAGCTGCGCCAGCATTTTTTGCATGGTTAATATTTCTTCGTCTGTGGCAGCGATAATCTTTCCATCCGATTCTTCTGCCGCTTGCAGGGCTTGTTCACCACGCGCCGGTTTGCCAATACGGATGGCAGTTGCCACCGTTTCGGGTTTTTCAACGGGGTGGCCTAGTACCAGCGGCGCGGCACCAGCCGCTTGCACACCCAGCATTTTGGGCAAGCCAGTGGATTTAATTAAGTTGTATTGTTTAAAACCTGCCCAATAAGCGCTGATGTTGCCCGCGTTGCCAACCGGTAAACACAACCAGTCTGGCGCTTGGGTTAAGACATCACAAATTTCGAAGGCGGCTGTTTTTTGCCCCTCAAT
>CAYOGW010000001.1:4472-35312 GCA_964403635.1 uncultured Anaerolineaceae bacterium
AGCCCTTCATATTTAATCAACAACTCAAAATTGCCGCCCAGCGCTTTTGCCAGCCTGGGGGCAGGGATTAAGGGGGTATTGCCTTCCAGCAGGCTGACGGTTTGGCTGTGGGCGGGTAAGTCAAGCAGTGCGCCGTATTTGTGGATTAATCCGCGGTAGGGTTGGGTCATTTAATACCTTTATTTAAGGTGGGCTTATTTTAGCTGTGGTTTGGGCTACTCCCTTTAAGGGATCACAAGGTCAAGCCATTTTTTGTGTTGAAACAGGCTTCATCTCTCGACAACGGGGGTAATTGGCACAGCCATAAAACTGTTTTCCTTTGTGTTCGCCTTGTGAAACCGTTCTTAATACCATTGGAATATTACATTTGGGGCATAAAGGGGTTTCCGTTTTCAATGGAATTTGGTTAATTTCAGAAGGTGGTTTTTGTGCTTTGAAACTGTTTTTTAAAACAGGCGCTATCTGAGTAATTATTTCGTTCGAATTATATTCTCGTTGAACAGGGAATCGGATAATTGGGAAATTTGCGGCTTGAAACACATCATTTAAGAATGAATCTTTTTCTTGACGTTCACTCTTCTTATGGCTTGAATCATCAAGTTCAATCCCCATTAATGGCTTCATTGTGACCGAATCGCAAATTAAAAAGTCTAAATGGCGTTGTGCGATGCGATTAAAAAAAGAAATGTTTTTATTTGGATTAGCAACAAAAAAGATGTCAGCCAATCGCACTTTTGATTGAATAGTAAACCGAGTGCCTAATGTGGCAGAAAGAACTTTATAAAACGAAAACTCTGCTGGTGAAAGAAAATCATCCCGCAAACGATATGGAAAATCTTCAGTTTTCTGACTATTTTTAGGTCTTAGAAACGGAAATAAAATTCCTAAACACCCGGGGTTATTGTTGTTAGCTGCCATGTGTAAAATATCTCCCCATCTATTTAATTAAGTTTCTACCCCTTCAGCGGCGGCGCGTCCTTGTCATACACAAAGACCTGAATATCAAAGCCTTCTTTATTTAAGAAATCCATGGCGGGCATGAAGGTCTCATCCTTAATTTTCTGAATATCCCCCGCCGGAGCCAGCACCGTCATGCGCGCTTCTTCGTCCGACATCTTAACGACCTTTATTTCGGCGCTGGCGCAAGCGCTGCTAATTTTAGCCTGCATCGTTTTAATCGCATCATCAATCGCCATCGTGCTCATCCTTTCGGGTCAATTTAAAAATTATATCGCAATTGCTGTGATACCATTTGCGCCATGAATTTTTCAACCATCACCGAAAATTTGTTAATTGGCACCACTCCCAGCCAAACCGACTACGACACCTTGAGAAATTTAGGTGTTCGATTAATTATTAATATGCGTTTTGGGAAATCTATTCCAGCGGATGAAAACCCCTCTCCGCTGCAAATTCTCTGGTTACGGACTCACGACAATCTTTTCTTGCCCATCCCAATCGCCAAACTAGCGGAGGGGGTTCAACACGCCCTGCCAGTGATTCATTCTGGTGGAAAAGTGTATGTGCATTGCGCCTATGGCCGCCATCGCAGCGTAGCCATGGGCGCGTGCATTTTAATCGCGCAGGGGTCTTCGGTCTCAGCGGCGATGGATTTAATTAAACGGAAACGGTCGGTGGCAGACCCGCGCGTGTTTTACATCCGCTGGCGGATTGAAAAATTTGCCAATCAATGGGCTGTACAAGAAACAGAGCGTTTGTCTTTTTGACAAACGCTCATTTAATTAATCCCCTTTAATTTTTGCAACCGTAACCCCGTCTCCACCTTCGTTGGGTAGGCCTTCTTCATATGAAGAGACATGCGGATGATGCTGCATGGCGGCGCGAACTTCTTGCCGTAGTTTGCCGGTGCCCTTGCCATGAATGACACGCACATAGGGCATTCCTGAAACATAGGCTTGGTCGAGGTATTTTTCTAGCTTTTCTAAAGCATCTTCGGCGCGCTGCCCGCGCAGGTCTAGTTCTAGCCCTGGGCTGGCTTGAAGGTTAAGCTTTTTGGCGGGCTGGGTTTTATTTTCTTTGCTGGGTAAACCCTTGGCGGGTTTCTTCGTAATTTCTGCTTCCGGTTGTTGTTCACCTTTGCGAGCAATTTCATTTAACTTTGCTCTTACCCGTAAACTGCCAATTTGCACTTCGACGTCATTTTGTCCTAAGGCGCTGACAATCCCTTCGCTGCCGAGGTTTTTTAATATTACCTTTTCGCCAAGTTTTAAATTTCCAACCGGCAAGGTTTGGTTCGAGGTTGTATTTCTTTCTACTGGTCCAGTAATTTTTTGTTCTACTTTTTCAATTTTTTCTTCCAGTTTTGTCAGCGCATCAATTGGCTGGCGTAGTTTTTTCATCTCACGTTTGAGTGATTCTAGGTTGCTTTTTAAAATTTCCACTTCTAATTCTGCTTCGGCATGCGCGCGGGCTACCACTTGACGGCGCTCTTCTTCAATGGCGGCCAGGCGGGCTTCTAGCTCTTGGTTAACGGCTTCGGTTCGCTTACGGGCTTTTTCGCTTTTTTCTCTTTCTCGGCTGGTGCGGTTGCGTTCCTTGCGGATGTCATCCAGTAGTTTGTCGGCGCGCAGCTCGCTTGGATTAATTTCAGCACGGGCGTAGCTGATAATGCTTTCGGGCAGCCCCAATCGGCTGGCGATGGCTAAGGCGTTTGAGCGCCCCGGCAGCCCAATGGTTAATTTATAGGTTGGGCGTAAACTGGCAACATCAAATTCCAGCGAGGCGTTGACCACACCCTCGGTGCTGTGGGCGAAAGTTTTAAGTTCGGGGTAATGGGTGGCGATTAGAGTGGTACAGCCCGTTTCTAATAAGTGCTGCAATATGGCACGCGCCAAAGCGGCTCCTTCTTGCGGGTCGGTGCCTGCGCCCAGTTCATCAAAAATAACTAACGAACGGGCATTAATTTTTTTAAGGGTGCGAATAATATTAGTAATGTGGCTGCTAAACGTGCTTAAGGATTGCTCGATAGATTGCTCGTCGCCAATGTCTGCAAAGACGTTTTCGAATACGGGCAGCTGCGAACCGCTCTGCGCGGGGATGTGCAAACCGCTTTGTGCCATTAGCACCAGTAAGCCGACAGTTTTTAAGGTAACGGTTTTACCGCCGGTGTTGGGTCCAGTGATGACCATGGCGCGTGTGCCGGGCTTTAAGTCGATGTGGTTGGGTACTACCCCTTGCGGATTAATTAAGGGGTGGCGGGCATTTAATAAGTGAATTGCGGGTTGTGGTTCTGTAGTTTCTTTTTGCTTTTTACTACTGTTTAGCAAAACAGGTTCGCTGGCAGAGAGTTCGTTTGCATATTTGGCTTTGGCAAAGATCAGGTCTAAATAAGCCAGCGCTTCTATGCCGTTAATGATTTCTTGGGCAACGTCGCCTACTGTGGCAGAAATAATGGTTAAAACGCGGATAATTTCGTTTCGCTCGGCGAGTTGTAACTCTTTATAGGTATTGTTTAATTCCACAATGGCAATGGGTTCGATAAACAAGGTTGCGCCAGAGGAAGATTGGTCATGAACGATGGATTTAATTTGCCCCTTAAACTCCGCGCGCAGCGGGATGACATAACGCCCATCTCGGGAGGTGATTAAGGTGTCTTGCAACATGGGGATTGTTTTGGGGTCGCTGATGTATTTTTGCAGGCGGGTCATCAGCCGATCATGCGCAACGCGCATCTCTTTACGCAGCGAGGCCAGTTTGGGGGAGGCCGAATCGAGTACATCTCCGCGGTCTGAGATAACCCGTGAGATGGCATCTACCAAGCCAAGCGGGTTGGGTAATTGAAAACTTAATTCGTTTAAACGGGGGAAAAGCTCGGCGTGTTTTTCAAGGCTTTTTTTTAAGTCGCGGCAGGCGATGAGTGTATTTTTAATATCTAGTAAATCACTGGGTTCTAAAATACCGCCGCGCGCGGCTAAATCGGTTTGGCGGCGAATATCATGCGCTCCGCCGATGGTTAAATCGTTTTGAGAGAAAAGACGGCGGGCTTCGCTGGTTTCTTGCAGCTGAGCCGTAGCCAGTTCTAACGAGGGCGTTGGCTCTAAGGCGCGCGCCAGTTCTGCCGAAGCCGAGAAATCGCAATGGCTGGCGAGTTGAGCTAATACTTTGGGATATTCTAAGGTTTGAAGTGTTTTTGTATCCATAATGACCTAAGCAAGTTATTTTACTCTACTGTGCAAAACCGTTAAGTGATTCGAGAAAATGCGTGGTATACTCTTGCCCGCGCTCAATGGAGCGTCTATGTTTCTGGGAATTGTTTTGGCCTTCCGAATGATTGCCCGATGCGCTTCGCTCGGGCTTTTTTGTTGGGCAGACATCTCACCGCGAGGAGAGATGCTGATTTGGCAAGTAGAATGGCGGAGTCGTCAAAACAAATCCTTCCGGTAAGTATGCCGGTATTATGAGGAGTTTTGATGACCCTGTTTTCTGAACTGGGCCTGCGTGCTGAATTGCTGCAGGCTATTACTGAACTTGGCTATACTGAGCCAACTGCTATTCAAGCGGATATGATTCCGTTAATGCTGACCGGTGTAGATGTTATTGGTCAAGCACAAACTGGCACAGGTAAAACTGCTGCCTTCGCCCTCCCCTTATTAAACAATTTAGAACCTGGCCGCCGCCATGTGCAGGCTTTAATTCTCGCGCCAACGCGTGAGTTGGCTTTGCAGGTTTCGAAAGCCATTGACGAATACGGCAAACATATGCGCGTGAGCGTTTTGTCGGTTTATGGCGGACAGTCTTACATGACTCAAATTAACAGCCTAAAGCGCGGGGTAGATGTGGTTGTGGGTACCCCCGGGCGTTTGATGGATTTAATGCGCCGCAAGTCTTTGGATTTAAGTCATGTTCGAACCGTCGTATTAGATGAAGCGGACGAAATGCTTTCGATGGGCTTTGTGGATGACATTGAAACCATTTTGGCTGAAACACCTGAAACCCGTCAAACGGCTTTGTTCTCAGCTACCTTGCCGACTCAAATTCGCCGCCTTGCAGAGAAGTATATGCACGATGTTCAATCTGTAACTGTTCAACGTGACCAAATGACCGTTTCTGCAATTTCACAGCGTTATTATTTGGTTAATGAAGGCGATAAAACAGCCGCATTAACACGCTTATTTGAAATGGAAGATATTACCAGCGCCTTAATTTTTGCTCGTACCCGTTTAGGCGCGGGTGATTTGTCTTCTGAGCTTAATCGTCGCGGCTACCCAGCCGATGTATTAAGTGGTGATTTAAGCCAAGATGCCCGCGAACGCACCCTGAGCCGTTTTCGCCGTGGACAAATTAACGTGCTGGTAGCAACCGATGTTGCCGCCCGCGGGTTAGATATTGATGACATTTCACATGTCTTTAATTTTGATTTGCCTGATGACGCTGAAGTGTTTGTTCACCGTGTTGGCCGAACCGGCCGCGCTGGTAAAGCAGGGATTGCGATTTCGTTGGTCTCTCCAAAAGAGAAACGTCGTTTAAAAACAATTGAGCATTTCACTCGTCAAAAAATGGAACGCGCTGAACTCCCCACTGAAGAAGATGTGCTTAAGCGCCGCGAAGATGCTTTGCTTGAAAAATTAAGAGTTTGGATTAATCGTGGTCGCGCGAAACGTGAAGCGGAGATGGTTGAAACATTAGCCGCTGAAGGCATAGACCCCTTGGTGATTGCTGCCGCCGCTTTAAAAATGTCTCGTGGCGAAGAAAAACAACGCCCGATCGCTCCTATTAATCAAGTGGTTGAGCATCAAGTTCATCCGAAATATGGTAAAGAACGTGACACTCGCCGCGAACGTGGTGGAGCTCGCTCTGGCGGCATTGAAGGCAGAAAAGAAAACAGCTCACGTGAATCTTTCCGCGATCGTAAACAAGCCCGCCCGCCAATGCCGCACCACAAAAACCGTGATGTCGCGCCTGTTTCTCATGAAGAAGGCATGGTTCGATTAAGCTTAAGCATGGGGCGTGAACATGGCATTCGTCCGAAAGATATTGTTGGCACCTTGGCTTTTCATGCCGATATTCCGGGCAGCACCATTGGAAAGATATTTATTCAAGACCAGCATACTTTAGTAGATGTACCGGTAAATATGGCTGGCAAGGTTCTGGCAAAGAATGGCGAATTCCGCTTCAATCGTGAAGTTTTATTGGTCAAAAAAGCTTAATTAAATCCAAATACAAAAAGGGCTGTACCTATTGGGTACAGCCCTTTTTGTTTAATTAAGGTTAACCATGCCGCTGCATAAAGCGTTCCATGCGGTGCAGGGCTTCTTCAATTTTGTCGTAAGAAGTGGCGTAAGAGCAACGTACAAACCCTTCGCCGCCCGCGCCAAAGGAATTACCCGGCACTACCGCTACAGACTCTTCCTTTAAGAGCATTTCAGCAAACTCATCATCAGATAAGCCGGACGCTTTAATGTTGGGGAAGGCATAAAAAGCACCGCGCGGCTCAAAGGTGGTTAAACCCAAACGGTTTAATCCGCCGACAATTAATCGGCGGCGGCGGTCATATTCCGCTACCATTTCAGCCACATGCGGCTCGCCGACCTGAATGGCAGCCACTGCCGCATCTTGCGCGGTGGTGGGCGCAGACATAATGGTGTATTGGTGAATGCGAACCAAACCTTTAATAATATCGGCTGGGCCTGCTGCATAGCCAATGCGCCAGCCTGTCATGGCGTGGCTTTTAGAGAAGCCGCCTAATAAAACGGTACGGCGTTTAATGCTTTCTCCTAAGGCGGGCATACAAACATGTTCAAAGTCGTAAACCAGCCGGTCATAAATCTCATCAGAGACAATCATTAAATCGTTGTCTTCTGCAATTTTGGCAATTTCTATCATCACATCTCGTTCGGCAACCGCGCCAGTGGGGTTGCTGGGATAACCGATAAAAATCGCTTTGGTGCGGGGGGTTAAGGCGCGGCGAATGTCCGCTGGGTCTACTTGAAAATTGTTTTCTACTCGGCTAGGAATTTCAATTGGAACGCCGCCAGCTAGAATCACCTCAGCTTGGTACGAAACAAAGCAAGGGGTGGGGATGATAACTTCGTCACCAGGATTCAGCAGCGCAGTAAAAGTCAAATATAACGCTTCCGAAACGCCCACTGTGGCAATAATTTCATCTACCGGATTGTAAGTAACCCCGTACAACCGTTTTAAACTGCCAGCAATAGCCTCTCGCAACTCAATTTTGCCAGAGTTAGAGGTGTAGTGCGTTTCACCAGCTTCCAGCGAGCGAATGCCCGCTTCCAAAATGGGTTTGGGTGTTGTGAAATCAGGTTCGCCAATGCCCAATGAAATGACATCTTTCATTGTGGCGGCGATATCAAAAAATTTACGAATGCCCGAGGGCTTTAAACCTGCCACGCGGGTTGAGAGATGCTGTGTATTTCCTATTTCTGCCATAAAACCTCCTGAGTTGAGATGATTAAAATTCGATACTGGATGTATCGCCAATGTTTAATTTCATTAAATTTTGCTGCGGAACAGGCGAACTCACCCGCGCCTGCCTACCGATTAATGAGCCGGTCAGGCGGACGTTTTCTACGGTGCTGCCTTCTTCTAATATACTGTCTTCAATTTGCGCCGAATCGACGGTGCAGTTTGCACCCAACGAAACATGAGGCCCAATGATTGAATTGTTGATTTGTGCCGAAGGGTGAATAAAAACCGGCTCTATAAAGGTGTTGCCATTTTGTAAACTGGCGGGTGTGTTGGCGCGGCCATGCGAAAGCAAATAGCGGTTGGTTTCTAAGGTGGCGTCAATGGTGCCGGTATCTAACCACACTTCTACGGCTTGGGTGCGAATTTTGGCGCCGTTCTTAATCATGATGCTGATGGCATCGGTTAGAAAGAACTCGTTTTTAAGCATGACATTGTTTTCAATTTGCTGCTCTATGGCGGTTAATAATTGCTCGGCGCTTTTAATGTAATAACAGCCAACCACCACTAAATTATTGTCCATCGATTGGGGTTTTTCGATAAAGCGTTCTACCCAGCCTTCTGAGTTTAAATCGGCTACGCCAAAACGGCGCGGGTCTGGCACGGCTTTAACCCAAGCCACCCCGTCTGATGTTTCGTTGGCTAAAAACGAAAAATCGGTTTCCATTAATGTGTCTGAAAAACACATAATCATCGGGCCGTTTAAATATTCTTTACAAAGCCACAGGGCATGGCTTTGCCCTTTCATTTCGTGTTGGGTAATGTAACGGGCTTGAATAGTAGGGTATTTTTCTTTAACAAAAGCGGGGATTTGAAGTTCGCCTAAAAAGGGTCCAACAATAAAAATGTATTCAATTTCTATATTGCTGGGCAGGCTGGCAAACATATCCATTAAATGTTCTAAACTAGTTTGGCCGCCTACGCTTACCAGTGGTTTGGGTTTGCTCCAAGTATGTGGGCGCATTCGGGTACCCCAGCCAGCCATCGGGATGACAATTTTTAACGTGTTCAATTCATTAAGTCTCCTGTGGTTTCTTTGCGGGGTTATTTTACCGTATTAAGAAATTTGACTCTTAATGAACAATTTCTAGTTTGGCTAAGCTAGCCGCCAAGCGTTTAATGCCTACGCTTTCAAAAACCACATCTAAAATTTCGTCACCATCTTGAATGCGGCTATTTAAAATAATCCCTTCATCCCACGAGGGGTGCTTAACCCGCATGCCGGCGCGATATTTGGCTTCTAGCACGGGGGCGCTTCTATTAATGGAAGAAGAGCCGGGGGGAGAAGGCAAGGTCCAGTTGCTGTTGGTTTGACGGCGAAAACTTTGGCCGCGGTTAACTCTGCCTTTGCCGGTGATTAATTCGGATGGAATATCATCTAAAAAGCGCGATTCGATGGTTTCTTCGCTAAAGCCTCTTCCGCCGCGCCTCATTGCCCTTACCAGAAAAAGTTTTTCTTTGGCGCGGGTAATGCCCACATAAAACAAGCGTCGTTCTTCTTCCATTTCTTCGGGTTCGCTAAATGAGCGGCTGTGCGGCAAAATGCCGTCATCGAGACCCACAATAAAGACAACGCCAAACTCTAGTCCTTTGGCGGCGTGTAAGGTTAAAAGGGTTGGCACATTGCCTTCCGAGAGGGTGTCTTGGTCTGAAACCAAAGCCACGTTTTCTAAAAATTCACCCAAGGTGCGGGTGTCATATTCTTCGGTTAGGCGGCGAAGTTCTTGCACATTTTCCCAGCGGTCTTTGCCTTCATCGGCATCATCATTAATGAAACCGGCGTATTGAATATCTTGGGTAATTAAATCGAAGAGTTCGGTGATGGTGGCAGTGCTGGCATGGGCGCGCCATTTTTGTAACAGGCTGCCAAACTCGGCCAGCGCGAGGGCGGCCCGCCCTGAGAACTGCTCCCAATAGGGAGATTTATCTCCAGCGGCAAGGCTTAATGCTACTTTGCCCGCGCTTAAATCTATGCTACGCCCAGCCATTTTTAAGCTTTGCAGGCTTTTATCTCCAATGCCGCGCGGAGGCAAATTGATGACACGGTCTAAGGAAATTTCATCATCTGGATTAAAGACCAACCGTAAATAAGCAATAATGTCTTTTACTTCACGGCGGCCATAAAATCGCTGCGCTCCTACCAAGCGATAGGGTAAGCGGGCTTGTAAAAAAGCTTCTTCTAATAAACGAGACATTGAATTGGTGCGATACATCACCGCGCAATCACCTGGCTCGGCTTGTTTGGTGGCTACCAATTGCGCAATGGCATCTACAACAAAGCTGGCTTCGCCGTAATCGTCTAAGGCTTCAAAATAAGAAACCTTTTCTCCGGTACCGCGATCGCTGAAGAGTTTTTTCTTGCGGCGGTGTGGGGCTTTGTCAATCACCGCCATGGCAGTATCTAAAATTAATTGACGCGAGCGATAGTTTTGTTCCAGCAAAATGGTTTGGCATGCGGGAAAGTTCTGCTCAAAGCGTTGAATGTTACGATAATCGGCCCCGCGCCAACGGTATACACTTTGGTCTGCATCCCCTACACAAAAGATGTTTTGATGAAAGGAAGAGAGATGTTTAAGTAAGGTGTATTGGGCAATGTTGGTATCTTGAAACTCATCCACTAAAACATGTTTAAAGCGCTGGGCATATTTTTCACGAATGTCGGGGTTTTCTTCCATTAAGAAAGCAGTCAGTACCAACAGGTCGTCAAAATCGATGCCATTAGAAGCGTAGAGCAATTCTTGATATTTTTGGTATATGCGTTTAATCGCTTCGTCTCGGTAGCTGATTACAGGGTAGTCGTCGGGGCGAATTAATTCGTTTTTGGCGCGTCCTATGGCGGCGTGCATGGCTACCGGACGATAGAGCTTTTCATTTAAGTTTAATTCTCGAATGGCGTTTTTAACCACTTTTTGCTGGTCGTCCGCGTCAAAAATAACAAAGTCACTGGATACAGGTAAGCGTTCGTTTTCTCGTCTTAAAATACGGGCGCAAATACTATGAAACGTTCCTAACGTTAATCCCCGTGTCATTTCTTCGCCGAGCAATTGTTGCACTCGGTTTTCCATCTCACGCGCGGCTTTGTTCGTAAACGTAACTGCCAGCATTTGGTAAGGGCGTACCCCTTCATAGCTAATTAAATAGGCAATGCGTTGGGTTAGTACACGGGTTTTTCCAGAGCCGGGGCCTGCCAATACCATCACAGGTCCGTCACTGGCTGTTACTGCTTTACGTTGTTGGGGGTTAAGGATGTCTAAAAATTCCATGGCTCCGAGATTATACTTGCCTTGTTAATGTTAACAAATTACGGGCGCAACAATGCGCCCGTAGGAATAGAATTAATTTAATTAATTAATTTTTTAAAGTTGAGATGTACAGTGAGGGCATCGTTTGGCATTAATATGAATACTAGTAAAGCAATGTGGGCATTCTTTGCTGGTAGGGGCAGCCACAGGAGCAGGTTTTTGAGCGGCGTTAATCGCTTTAATCATTATAAAGATAACAAAAGCGACAATCAAAAAGTCAATAATGGCTTGCACAAACGCGCCCCATTTAATCATTGCGTCACCCACTACAAAGGCTTGGTCTGCAAAATTTACTCCACCAAGTATTAAACCAATAGCAGGCATAATCACATCGTTAACCAGCGAGCCGACAATTTTGCCAAAGGCTCCGCCAATGATGACACCGACTGCTAAATCAATCACGTTGCCGCGCATTGCAAAATCTTTAAATTCTTTAAGCATAATACCTCCTCTGAGAATGAGCAGATTCTACATCAATTCTAAGGGGCATCCAGTACAATTATTAAAAGTTGGAGGCTGTATGTTAAAAATGAGAATTATTTCCGTTATCGTTATTTTATTCTTGATCAGTGCTTGTTCCTTTATGGGAGATGCTCCAGGCGGCGAACCCAGCCCTGAGTTGTCCTCCACGCAGGCGGCTGAGTCAGCCTCCGCAACGCCGACCGCCGCACCTGCTCCGACTACATTAACAGTTTGCTTAGGGCAAGAACCCAATACCCTTTATCCATACGACAACCCGAACACTGCCGCGCGGAACGTGCTTTCGGTTTTATATGATGGACCCATTGATAGCTTTATGAATGGTGATCGCGCAGTGATTGTAGAGAGAATTCCCTCTATAGAAAATGGTGATGCACAGTTTGTTCCAGTAACCGTTAAGCGCGGAGATTATGTTGTGGATAGTGATGGTAAGGTAGCAGTGTTAGATTTTGGCGTTCGGGTTTACCCAAGTGGCTGTAACGATGAAGCATGTCTTGTAGTATATGACGGCAGCGATGGTTTTCAGATGGATCAATTAATTGTTACGTTTCATTTACTGCCCAATTTAACTTGGTCAGACGGTACACCGTTAACCGCAGAAGATTCGGTTTATGCTTATCAATTGGCGGCAGACCCAGCAAGTAAACAGCCAGTCTATTTAATAGACCGTACCAAAGCATACGAAGCGATTGATGACTTAACGACTCAATGGTGGGGTTTGCCGGGTTTTATAGACCCAACCTATGCCGATAATTTTTGGGCGCCTTTTCCGAAGCATGCTTGGAGTGATTTATCTGCAGCGCAATTGTTGGCATTTGACCATACCAAGCGGGTTCCTTTGGGATGGGGCCCTTATCGTTTTGAAGAATGGGTCTCTGGTGAATTTATGCGGTTTTCTCGAAATGACTTGTATTTTCGAATTGCAGATGGTTTACCCCGTTTTGATACGTTGATGATTAAGTTCTTGCCGGATGCCGAAAGCGGGATATCTGCATTGACCAGCGGTGAATGTGATGTGCTCGACCCAACTTTTCGGTTAGAAGGTCAAACGGCTTTGCTTCGTCAGATGCAGCAGGATGGATTAATTAAATTGGTTGTAGCAACGACACCATTAATTGAACGGTTAGATTTCGGTATTTCTCCGAGCAGTTATGACAATGGGTATTCAACCGCGGGGGGGGATCGTCCCAATTTATTTGGTGATGTTCGCACCCGTCAGGCGCTTGCTCAATGCATTAATCGTCAAGCAATTGTAGATGATGTGTTGTTGGGTTATTCGGCTGTACCAAACACGTTCCTCTCTCCTTACCACCCATTGGCAAGCGACGATGTTTCTATCTATGATTATGATGTTGCAGCCGCTTCTACATTATTAGATGAAGTAGGTTGGATTGATGCTGATAAAGATCCTTCTACACCACGAACTGCGTTCAACATCAGTGACATTCCTACGGATACTCCGCTGATAGTGCATTTAATTACCACTCAAGCAGTTCAGCGCCGGCAAGTTAGTGAGATTATCGAGTCTGGATTAATCAGTTGCGGGGTGGGTGTCACAGTTGATTATTTAGATCAGAATGAGTTTTTTGCTTCTGGGCCAGAGAGTGTTTTGTTTGGCCGCCAGTTTGATTTGGCTGAATATGCGGTTGGCGTGATTGGATATGAACCAGCTTGTAACTGGTTTACTGAGGCAGAAATCCCTGCGGCAAATAATCAATGGGCTGGGTTGAATGTAAGCGGATACCGTAACCCTGACTATGACATTCTTTGTAACGCGGCCAAGCGCACCTTGCCAGATATGCCAGAGCATGCTCAACTCTATAATCGCTTGCAGCAAATTTATTCTAACGATATGCCTTCTATTCCTTTATATATGCGGTTAAGAGTGGCAGCTGCCAGAACTGATTTATGTAACTTTAGTATCGATATTTCATCATCTGGCGATTTGTGGAATATTGAAGAGCTTGACTTTCGAAGCACTTGTATCGAAAACTAGTTTGCAAAATACAAGTGGACTATACAACTTTGTGGTGTTAATAATTTCTTGACGATAAAAGATGCTTATGCTATAGTGAGGCACTGAGCATTTCAATATGATGGTAGTTTTTACCCTTATATGAAAAATCGTGCTCTCAACGGAGGTCTGTGCCGCGTATACTTATGAAACAGAAATACTCACACACACTATCCACCAAAATTTTCTCAGGAGGAGAAAAACACATGTTTAAGAATCGTTTGATGACCCTTTTGGGGTTGCTTATTGTAGCCAGCATGATTTTGGCTGCATGCGCCCCAGCCGCTGAAACTCCTGCATCTGGTGAAGAACCAGCCGCTTCCGAGTCTTCTGCGGCTCCTGAAGCTACCGAGCCACCTGCTCCTAAAGTTATGGTTGCTTGTTTGGCTCAGGAACCTTCCACCTTGTATCTGTACAGTGAATCTGCTTTGGTTAAAACCTTTGTTTTAGATTCTTTGTACGATGCAACCTTTGATGCCCGCTCTTATGGCTATCAACCTGTATTATTCAAGGACACTGCTACATTTGATAACGGCGGCTCCACCCAATCTTCCATTGAAGTTGGCGTTGGTGACAAAGTTTATGATGCCGCAACCGATACCGCTGTAACTCTTGAAGTTGGCAGCGTTGTAACCTTGAATCAGCTCGAAGGTGATGCTCTCGAAGTAACAGTTGAAGATGGCGTTAAATATCCTGCCGTTCAAATTGTTAGCACCTTCACGTTGAATGATGGCGTTACTTGGGAAGATGGTACACCTGTAACCACCGATGACATTCTTTTTTCCTATGAAATTGGTGCTTCTCCAGATACTCCTTCTAGCAAATATTTCTATGAAGTTCAGACTTTGAAAGTTGAAGCTGTAGATGCTCAGTCTTACACTTACACTTTCATGCCTGGCTATACCAGCGGTACTTACTTCGTTGATGGTATGATCACTCCTTTCCCCAAGCATGTTTATGGTGAAGGTGGCTCTAACCCTCTCAGCCCAGCTGAATTGCTCAGTGACGAAGGTGTAAACCGTGATCCTTTAGCTTTTGGTCCTTTCAAACTTGTTGAATGGGTCGCTGGCGATCACATCACCGTAGAAAAGAACCCAACTTACTGGCGCGCTAGCGAAGGCTTGCCCTACCTCGATCAGTTAATTTACCGCTTCATTCCTGATACCAATGCTTTGATTGCTCAACTCGCTTCTGGTGAGTGCGATCTCGGTACACAGGATGCTGCTTTCGAAGGTTCTTTGCCTTTGATTCGCCAGTTTGAAGCCGAAGGTTTGATGATTCCTCAGGTAGTTGCTGGTACCGTATTTGAACATCTTGATTTCAACACCTTCCCTGTAGAATCCTACAAGGGTGCTGCTGCTACATTGAAAGCCGCTGATGGTTCCTTGTTGTTCCAGAACGTTGCTTTCCGCCAAGCGATTGCTTATTGTATCGATCGCCAAGCTGTAGTTGATCAGACCACTAACGGCGCTGCTTTGGTTCAACACTCCTACACTGCTTCTGATCACCCGCTTTATGCTGGTGATGACAATGTAACTTTGTATGAATTCAATCCTGAAAAGGGTAAAGAAGTATTAGCTGGTCTTGGTTGGACTGACACAGATGCTGATGGTTTCTTAGATGATGGCAAAGGCCAGAAACTTGCCTTTGTTCACAGCACTCGCTCCAATGCATTACGCCAGAAGGTTACCCAAGTTGTCCAAGCTCAATTAAAGGATAACTGCGGTATTGAAACTACCATTGAACTTTATGGTGGTGAATACTTTG
Organism: uncultured Anaerolineaceae bacterium; assembly: GCA_964403635.1. Taxonomy (GTDB): domain Bacteria; phylum Chloroflexota; class Anaerolineae; order Anaerolineales; family Villigracilaceae; genus JANJTV01. Next base: position 19,479 of record CAYOGW010000001.1, read on the forward strand.
CAGATGGTCCAGATGGTTTGGTCTTTGGTCGCCAATTCGATATGGGTGAATTTGCTTGGTTGACCGGCGTCGAGCCACCTTGTACTCTCTACATTTCTTCCCAATTGCCAAGTGCTGAACTTGGTTGGGGCAATGCTAATGATGTTGGCTTCCAAAATGCTGAATTTGATGCCGCTTGTAACGCTGCAACTCAGGCATTAGATGAAGAAACCAAGAAAGCCAAGCATGCTGAGGCTCAGAAGATCTTTACTGACAACCTCCCCAGCTTGCCATTGTTCGCTCGTGCTAAGATCTTGGTTACCCGCCCGAATATCGTCGGTGTAATCATGGATCCAACTGCTAACAGCGAATTCTGGAATGTTGAAAGCTTTGACATTACTCAATAGTTCTTTGAGTTAGTAGTAACAGGAGGATGGCGGTTTGTTCCGCCATCCTCCACTTTCTTTCTAAGATTCCTCCTCGGAGATGATATGGCTAATTATTTGATACGCCGTTTTTTTCAAATGACCTTGGTTGTTGTTGTTTCATCCATGGCTATTTATTTCCTGCTCTGGTTGGCTCCGGGGGGGCCGCTTGATGAGTTAAAAATGGCTGGTGCTGGACAGCGTGCAGGAAAGTTTTCTGAAGCTGATATTCAACGCGTTGCTGAATATTTAGGTCTTCATCGTGGCCCTGCGTGGGGTTATGTGGCTTGGCTAACAGGCGAAGACTGGTTGAGCGCTATTGGACGATCTGATTTGCAAGTTTCGGGTTGCCGTGCAAAGGCTGAAAATTGCGGTAAAGGCGTTTTGCGTGGCGATTTTGGCGCTTCTTGGAATGTAGCACGTGGATCTTCTGTTGGAGATGTTCTTGCATCTCGAATGCGAAATACAATGATATTAATGATTGCCGCTACATTAATATCACTAGTTATTGCAATCCCAATTGGTATTTATTCGGCTGTAAATCAATATTCACGGCTAGATTATTTTTTCACGACGTTTTCATTTTTAGGAACAGCCATGCCAGTCTTTTGGTTTGGCTTAATGATGATTATTATGTTTGGAGGAAATCAATCGCCAATTTATAAGGTGTTTGGTTTGCCCTACTTACCTACAGGTAATGTAAATCTTGTTCGAGCAGCACTTCCTGGATCTTTACTTGAATTATTAAATGCTCAGCCTAGTTCTTGGGTAGATATTGCTGTACACGCCATTCTACCTACGACCGTACTTTCTTTGCTGTATATGGCAGGTTGGAGCCGATTTATGCGCTCTTCCATGTTAGAAGTTTTGCGGCAAGATTATGTCCGTGTTGCCCGAGCGAAAGGTTTACGTGAACGCATTGTTATCTATAAGCATGCTTTACGTAATGCATTAATCCCCTTAATCACAATTGTTGTTTTTCAAATCCCCGGAATTTTCGGCGGAGCAACAATTACAGAAACGGTCTTTAACTGGCCAGGGATGGGATTTTTATATGTATACGCCTTGGCTGCAAATGATTATCCGGTTGCGATGGCATTTTTATTTATCAGCTCTGTATTAGTGGTAATTGCTTCCTTATTGGGAGATGTTCTCTATACAGTAGTAGACCCACGCATTCGCTTTAACTAAGAGGTAATTAAAAATGGCTGTAGTTGAACTTCAAAGTGAAACATTACTTACGGTGCAAGAAGAAAGCCAATTGTTGGTTGTTTCTCGTCGATTTTTTCGACATAAACTAGCAGTGGTTGCAATGGTGATTGCGTTTATCTTCTTAGCATTAGCTGTTTTCGCATCAGTGATTGCACCGTATGATCCATATCAACAAAATCTGGCTCCGTCCTATTCAAACCCATCTCCTGAACATATTTTAGGGGTAGATGAGCTTGGTCGGGATATATTTAGCCGTTTATTATATGCTGCTCAAATCTCACTCTTTGTTACTGTAGTTGTGAACTTTACGTCTGAGACAATGGGTGTCATTATTGGAGCCGTCTCGGGATATTTCGGCGGCTGGGTTGATAATAGTATTCAGCGGGTTGTAGAGTTTATGCTTACTCTACCAACTTTGCCATTACTATTATTCTTTTCAGCTATTTTAAGAGGTGTTACTATTCCTGGCATACCAGATCAATGGTCAAAGGCATTAATCATTTCCTTTGTTCTCATCATATTTGGATGGCTAGGCTCGACTCGTTTGGTACGCGGTATGGTATTAAGTCTTCGTGAGCAGGATTTTGCTCAAGCTGCTCGGTCTTTGGGAATGAATGATTGGCAAATCATAGTTCGCCATATGATTCCAAATTCTTTAGCTCCTGTGATAGTGAATTTAACCCTAGGTTTGGGTGGTGTAATTGTGCTCGAAGCTGCATTGTCATTTTTAGGCTTTGGTATTACCCCACCAGTACCTACTTGGGGTAATATGCTTCAAAATGTGCAAGAGCGTATGTGGCAACAACCTTGGTTAGCTTTTTACCCTGGATTTTGCATTTTCCTGACATCCCTCTCCTTTAATTATATTGGTGATGGATTGCGTGATGCGCTGGATCCACGCTTAAAGTTATAAAATAACTCTTTGGAGAAGGAAAATGAAAAAGCAGATTTTTATAGTTTTGATTTTGTTAATTTTAACTGCCTGCGGCCCAAAGGCTGAAGCAGGTCCATCAGATGAGCAAATTGCTTCTGGAACTGCTACTGCAGAAGTGATGCAGGCTGCAATGCCAGATGACTTGCCAATTCCTGAAGGCGCGTTTAATATGAAATTGGCGGCAAATAATACCTACATTTCATTTGAGGTATTAGGGCCAATTGAAGATGTTTCTGCCTATTATAAAGAAGCATTAATCGCTGAAGGTTGGGAAAAAATTAACAATAGTAATGAAGAGCCGATGGGTGGCGCAGTTACTTTGTTGCGCTCAAAACCGACAAAAAACGTATCAATTACTATTCAATCTATTCCTGAGAGTGAAAACGTACGCGTTCTCATTACAGTAATTGGCAAATAATTGAGGCCTTGTGTCTTATTCGTCTGAAGATAGCCGCGGCAAGAATGCGTCACTATGGGATTTTTTTATAACCATTGGAATCGCAGCAGTATTTTTTATTTATTTTACGCTCGCCATTTATACAAAAGATGCTCTTTGGTTTTGGCCAATTTATAGTGCAGAACCTTCTTTTATCACACTACGTTGCTACGGGAAAGAAGTGATATTAGAAGGAGATTGGCCTGAAACCAAAGCCTTAACAACAATGGTTAATGAACAACTAACGGGTGATAAGCGCTGGGATGAGTTAAATCTTACAGATCAGACTTATGAATATTATTTATCCGACCCAAGTATGATGTTGTTGGAATTTCATTATTCTGAACCACAGCGCATTCATTCAAGTAGCATGTTTTTTGCTGGGTTTGATACTTTGATTATTCCGTTAGATGGTCGTTATGCAAATATGGAAATTGTTTTTAGCTTGATAAATAATAAACCGGCTGGAAGTTCGTTTCACATCAATTCTTTTGATGGAGTAAGGGAATTTTTGAAATCAGAAGATCTTTGTATTAAATCTTAATATTTGGTGGCTCATTAAAGAGCATATATTACTCGACAAGGAGTGAAATAAACCTGTGTCCGAAAACAAAAAATTACTCGAAGTACGTAACCTGAAAACCCATTTCTTTACAGAGGATGGTGTTGTTCGGGCTGTTGATGGAGTTGATTTCTATGTCAACTCTGGTGAAGTTTTGGGATTAGTAGGTGAGTCTGGCTGTGGAAAAAGCGTGACTTCCCTTTCAATCATGCGTTTAATTACCCAGCCCGGAAAAATTGTAGAAGGCGAAGTATTTTTCAATGGTAAAGATTTGGTAAAAGCCACTGAAAATGAAATGATGCAGGTGCGTGGTAATCAGATTTCTATGATTTTCCAACAGCCCCAAAGCGCTCTAAATCCTGTTTTTCGTGTTGGCGATCAAATTGCTGAAGTATTAGATATTCATCAAGATATGGGTAGAGAAGCTGGGCGCGCGCGCGCTGTCGAATTACTCAAAATGGTGGGTATTCCAGATGCTGAGCGTCGCGCTGAAGCATTCCCGCATGAATTGTCTGGCGGTATGGCTCAGCGGGTAATGATTGCGATGGCTTTGGCTTGTGTTCCAGATTTATTAATCGCAGATGAACCAACCACAGCGTTAGATGTAACTATTCAAGCACAGATTTTGGACTTGATGCGGAATTTACGTGAAAATATAGGCACTGCTATTATTCTTATTACTCATGATTTGGGCGTTGTCGCTGAGACTTGTGAACGTGTTGCAGTGATGTATGCGGGGCGTATTGCTGAACAAGCTGAAGTCAATACACTATTTGATAAGCCTCTTCACCCTTACACACAAGGTTTAATTGGTTCTATTCCTGTTTTAGGGAAAATTAAAGAACGCCTAGATGTAATTCCTGGTTCTGTTCCTAATTTAGTAAATCTGCCTCAGGGTTGCCGTTTTGCCCCTCGTTGTCGAGCACGTGTTGAGAATCAACTTGCAATTTGTACTCAACATGAGCCGGATTTGATAGAAGTGGATCCCGGGCATAAAGTTCGTTGTTGGCTTTATCAGGATGCTGAAGGCCATCGCGCTCCGCTCTCTCATGCGGTTGGCAAATAACATCACGGAGAATCCATAATGACTGAAAAAACAAAAACAAAAAATCAAGAAATGATTAAGGTTTCTAACCTTGTCAAGTACTTTCCAGTTCGTGCTGGATTGTTACAACGTGTAGTTGCTCAAGTTCAAGCCGTAGATGATGTTTCTTTTACCGTTCGTGATGGCGAAACACTTGGTTTGGTAGGTGAATCGGGTTGCGGTAAAACGACAGTCGGTCGTACAATGCTACGATTAATTGAACCTACATCTGGTAAGGTTGAATTTAACGGACAAAATGTTTTGGAGTTGCGTGGCAAAGAGATGAAAGCCATGCGCCGGAATATGCAAATTATTTTTCAAGACCCTTACGCTTCCCTTGACCCTCGCATGCCAATTGGTGAATCGGTAATGGAAGGTTTAAATATACATAATATCGGAGATAGAAAAGAACGCTTTGATATTATGTTGGATACATTGAAAAAAGTTGGTCTTGAAGATTATCATGCTCGCCGCTACCCGCATGAGTTTTCTGGTGGACAACGTCAACGTATTGGTATAGCCCGTGCTTTGGCTTTACGCCCTAAGTTTATTGTTTGTGATGAACCTGTTTCAGCCTTGGATGTTTCTATTCAATCGCAGGTATTAAATATTCTCAAAGATTTACAAACAGAATTTGGGCTTACTTACTTATTTATTGCTCATAACTTAAGCGTCGTTGAACACATTTCAGACCGCGTGGCAGTAATGTATTTAGGCAAAATGGTTGAATTGACTAACCGTGATCAATTATTTGCTGACCCACTTCACCCATACACCAAAGCGCTTATGTCAGCGATTCCAGTGCCAGAACCTTCTTTACGGCGCGAACGCATTATTTTAACCGGTGATGTTCCCAGCCCCTTAAACCCACCAAGTGGCTGCCGCTTTCATACGCGCTGTCCCGTGGTTAAAGATATTTGTTCCCAACAGGAACCAGTTTTCAAGGAAATTAAACCTGACCATTTCGTAGCCTGCTGGCTGTACGAATAAATCAAAACTTAAGGAAGTTATGGCTTTTCGAGTTTTGATTGTTGATGATCAAAAAGATGTAAGCCGCTTATTGCGCTCTGCACTAGAGACAATTGAGCAAGGATTGAGCGTGGCAGAAGCTCCCTCGGGAGAAGAAGCCATGCTCGAACTTTCTAAGGGCAAAATTGATTTGCTGGTTACAGACTATCGTTTGCCCGGCATGAATGGTTTAGAACTTCTAGAAAAAATTCGTGCTCGAAACCCCGAAGTCAGTGTGATTGTTGTGTCGGGCGTGGCAGATGCAAAAACACAAACCAGTATCTCTAATGCCAATGTAAATCAGTTTTTTACCAAACCAGTACCAGTAGGTGATTTTTTAGCCGCGGTAGAAACATTGCTTGGGCTAGCCCGAACCGTAGTCACTGAAACTGAAAAAGAAGAAAAGCAAGTTGAAGAACGCCGAACCTTTGCTGATACATTGGCAGATTTGCGCGCCAGCTTAAATGGCCATGCTGTTTTATTAATTAATACAGATGCGAAGATAGAAGCCGAAGCGGGCGAAGCGATTAATAAAGAAAAATTAAATGGCTTAATTCCTACCTTTATCAGCATCCATGCCGCGGCACAAAAGATATCGGCTAATCTTTCTAATCATTTGCATTTATTCGTAAATCAAGAAGAAGATATTGTTTTGGTTCCGGTTTCCAATACTTATGCACTTTTAGTAACGGGAAAAGATTTAGCGGGTACTTCTAATCTGCCAAAAACACTCGGTGCTTTGCAACTAGCAATTAATGAATTAATTGAAGCCATGCTTAAAATGGGCGTGCTTGAAGCCGAAGTTAATTCCCAAGAGCTTTCTTCTGAGCCATTAAAAGTAGAACCTGTAGATGCTACTGCAGAAGACTTTGCAAAGCAACTTTTTAATGTGAACGCCAAGAAACAAGAAGCAGATAATTTTTGGGATACCTTGGTAGAAAAAGGTACAACATATAACGAGCCCGATAAATTAACCTATGATCAAGCATCAAAACTTGGTCTAACACCCGACGAAACGGTTAATTAAGTTGCCTTGTAAGCAAGGCTTGTGATACAATTCGCCCGCTTTGGGGCGTGGTGCAACGGCAGCACACCAGACTTTGAATCTGAGGATCTTGGTTCGAATCCAGGCGCCCCAGCCTAAACCAAATGCCTCCCGTGATGTGGGGCTTTCGATAAACAGAACGGGCTTCGCGAATTCGCAAGCCCGTTCGTCGACTCTAGGAGGACCGATGCGCACAACTGCCATCCTGCTCGCGGCGGGTCAGGGAACCCGCATGAAATCCAGCTTGCCTAAAGTAATTCACCCATTATGCGGTTTGCCAATGGTTCAGCATTCGTTGCTGGCTGCCAGCCAAGCCACTACCGAAGCCCCCATTCTCGTTATTGGGCATGGTGCTGACCAAGTGCAAAAAGTTGTCGGTCAATCTGCCCATTACGCAGTTCAAACCGAACAACTGGGCACTGGTCATGCGGTTATGCAAGCCATGCCGCTCGTTTCAGCAGAAACCGACTTTGTTGTTGTAACCTATGCAGACATGCCACTGTTGCGGTCTGAAACCATAGAAAAATTAATTAAAACCCAGCAAGAAAACACTGGCCCAATTTCTATGCTAACCGTTAAAGCAGATGACCCGCGTGGCTTTGGAAGAATTGTTCGCAAACCAGATGGTAGTGTGCAAGCCATTGTAGAAGAATATGGTGCAAGCCCAGAGCAATTGCAGATTAATGAATTAAATGTTGGTGCTTATTGTTTTTCTGCGGAATGGCTTCGCGGCGGGCTCACCCAAATCCCCATCTCACCGAAGGGCGAATACTACCTGACAGATTTAATTGAAATTGCTGTTCATGCGGGTTTAACAGTTCAAGCGTTGGTTATGGATGACCTACAAGAAACAATTGGTATTAATACACGGGTTCATTTGGCTGAAGCGGAAAGCGCCATGCGAAAACGAATTAATCATCAGCATATGTTAAATGGTGTAACCATTATCGATTCAGCGAGTACCTATATTGAAGCCGGAGTGCAGCTTGGGGTGGATACGGTCATATGGCCGAACAGCTATTTGCAAGGAAAAACTTCTATCGGTATGAACTGCCAAATTGGACCGAATACCCATATTCTAAATTCATCAATTGGAAACGGCTGTAAAGTATTTATGTCGGTAATGGAAGATGCTGTTTTGGAAAATGATGTGGATATGGGGCCATTTGCTCGATTAAGAAGAGGCGCGCACTTAGCTGACCATGTTCATATGGGCAATTTTGGCGAAGTAAAAGATTCTTATTTAGCGCCTGGCGTTAAGATGGGACATTTCTCTTATATTGGCAATGCCACCATTGGCAGCGAGACGAATATTGGCGCTGGAACAATTACTTGCAATTATGACGGCGAGAAAAAGCACCCCACTGTGATTGGCGAAAATGTATTTATTGGCTCAGACACGATGCTGGTTGCGCCGCTGACATTGGGAAATAATGCCCGCACCGGCGCTGGCTCTGTGGTGACAAAAAATGTGCCGGATGATACACTGGTGGTGGGGATGCCTGCTCGGGCCATTCGCCAGTTTAAAAAAGAGAAAACTGATGATAAAACTAAATGATGCAGAGCGAACATTTTTAATAGACCTAGCGATAGAAGCTCGCCGTAGAGCCTACGCGCCCTATTCCAATTATCCGGTTGGCGCGGCAGTTCGCACAAAAAGCCAACGTTTTTTCACTGGCATTAATATTGAAAACGCCGCCTACCCTACTGGAATTTGTGCTGAAAGAGTTGCAATTTTTAAGGCGGTTTCTGAAGCGGAGCAAGAATTTGAAGCCATTGCAGTGGTTACAAAAAATGGCGGTTCACCTTGCGGCAGTTGCCGCCAAGTGCTTGCTGAGTTTGGCTTGGATATGATTGTGTTAATTGCCGATGAAAAAGGTAATTTAAAAATGGAAACAACCGTAGATAAATTGCTGCCAGAAGCCTTTACCCCGAAACATCTTAATTAAATGCCAGACCAACCACGTTCTTTTCGTGCCGATGCCATTGTTCTGCGGCATACCGATATCGGTGAAGCAGACCGCTTAATCACTTTTTTTACTCGTGAGCATGGCAAAGTGAGAGCGGTAGTTAAAGGAGCGCGGCGAATAAAATCTCGTAAAGCGGGGCATTTAGAGCCATTTACTCATGTTTCTTTGCTGTTGGCGCGCGGCAGCGGCTGGCCGATTATTACTCAGGTAGAGACGATTGAAGCTCACTTTGGTTTAAGAGAAAGCTTAGAACACACTGGTTCGGCAGCTTATGTGGTTGAATTAATTGACCGTTTTTTTTATGAAGAAAATGCTGAAAACTTGCCTGTTTTTCGGTTGCTTGCAGAAACATTGGCTCGTTTAGATTCGCAGCAAGACCCTTGGGTTATTATTCGTTATTTTGAAATGCGATTCTTGGATTTTTTAGGCTTCCGACCGCAATTATTTCATTGTTCTAATTGTGAAAAAGAAATTAAGCCAGAAAATCAGTACTTTTCACCGTCTCAGGGTGGTGTTATTTGCCCTAGTTGCGGGCAGGGCTTGCCCGGGTTATGGCGCATTTCAATGGAAACATTGAAGTATTTAAGGCACTTTCAGCGCAGCAAGTTTGATGTGGCTGCGCGGGCTCAGCCATCGGATGTAATTCGCGTGGAAGTTGAAAAACTGATGCAGGCGCATTTCACGTATTTATTAGAGCGTTCATTAAATACCCCTGCCTTTATACAGCGAATGAAAACAGATACTTCTTTAAATTAAAAAACCGCTAACCAAGCCGGTTTTTTAATAATATTTAGGCTTTTAAAAATTCGTTTAAATTTTCGAATGTTTTTTGTAAAGCTTCATCACGCGTTTTAAAGAACTTTTCTTGTCCTTTGATATTTACATTGACTAAGCCAGCCAAGCGTAATTCACTTAAGTGATGGGTAACGGTTGGCGCGCGTAAATTTAATCGGCGTGCCAATTCGGATGGAGTTAATGCTTCTTGGCTAATATCGTGCAAAATTTTAAGGCGGGTTGGGTCTGCTAAGGCTTTTAATGTACGCACCAAACCATCAGGAATTAATTCGCCGGGCACAGCCGCCATATTGGCAGGGCGAACGCCAAACAAAAACAGTCCTCGTTTTTCGTTCACATGGTCTAGTAAAACCAGCGGAGTTGTCCAAAACGCGGGGATAAAAATTAATTCTTCAAAATTAATTTCATCGTCAAAAGCCACCCCTTGCGAAAGTTCTTGCATTAAAGTTTTAAGTTCTAAGCCAACCGCTAATTGCTTGGCTTTTTCTAAGCCCGCTTCTAAAATAGGCGCAATTCGTTTTTCTTCATCGTCAAAAAAAGCTTTGTAATAGGCTTGTAAAGCATTAAATAAAAACTCGCCACATTCTTCTGGTTTGGCACACCAATCTAAAAAGGTTCGTAAAGCAGCCTTGTTTTGCGTTGGTTTTTCGTGGATAAACTTCTCGGCGATTTGTTCAAGTTGAGATTCTGTCCATTCTTTCTTTTCCATGATCTCAAGAAAAACGCCGCCAATCTCGTGTTTCCAGGCGTCTAAATTCATTAAGCTGCTTAAACGGTAGGCAGCAGGAATTTGGCGCAGCCCCCACAAAGCGCTCATCGCGTCTTTGGGCTCGGGCAATTCTGTGACCCAAGCTACATTAATACCCAAAAAGGGCACAACCTCTTCTAAAAATTTTCGTTCTTCCGCCGGGATGCGGGAGCGAATACCAGCCGCCCACGAAGCACGAACCCCATAGTGTTCCGGCTCGTGTAAAACATGCAGGCTTACAAATAACTCGTAAGCGGTTCCGTACTCCCACAAAACCTTTGTTTCACTCATTAATTAATTTGCCCTTCTTCGCGGCTAATGCTGCTTAAAAGACGCCCCACTTTCATTAATGTTCGGCCAGTGGTTGGGCTAATGCTATTTTTTAAGATGGGATGCCCAAGCATTAAGCCGCCCAAGCCTGTTAATATTGATCCAACTGAAAAAGTAAATTTATTCATGTGAACCTCCGATGCGGGGGAACCAAGGGTTTGTTTATTTAAACGCGGCATACAAGCGCGCGGGTTTTGACAATTAAGATTAATTTGACTGGAATTTTGAATAAACACAGTGGCCTCCTTTGAGACGCTCTAGTTAGACAGATAGCTACTTTAGCCAAACATCTAATTAGATTATCGTCTAATTAGATGGCTTTGTCAAGGGTTAATTTAGATGTTTATCTAACTGTTTGTTGAGCAGGATTGGATGGCTTGCAAAAATACAGCAACCATTTTTTCTAAGTTAATTTCTTCAGCTACAATTTTGTAGGAGACCTGCCCCATTGCAGGTAACACAGATAAGTTGCTAAGGGCTTCTTGCATGGCAAATAGCAAGGCGAAATCGTCCTCAGCCGCAATTTGCCAACCGTTTTCGGGCCGCACCAAATCATCCTGAGTGCCATCCCCTTTGGCAACAATGATGGGCAAGCCAAAGCTCATGGCTTGCTGCACCGCTAAACCGCCGGTACCAGGCAATACAAATAAATCAGCCATTTCAAAATAAGGGATTAATTCTTGGTCGTGTTTCGCGCCTACAAACTCGGTGCTTGGGTAAGAAATACGCGCATGTTCTTTAAGAATATTTAATTCGGGTCCGTCGCCAACGATGATTAAACGGGGTTGTAATTGTGCTGGTAGTGCGGCGCAAGCTTTAATTAAGCTGCTTACTCTTTTTCTAGCTTGTAGGCGGCCAACGAAGAGCACAACCGGTTGGGGGGAGGAGTCTTGTTTAATTTTGGGCGTGGGAGCAAGTTTGGGGGCGTGGGTAACCGCATTGGGCGCCACAAAAACCCGTTCGGCAGGGAATCCACAAGCGATATATTCTTGTGCGCCGCGTACGCTGTAGGCGATCAGGGCATCAAATTGGTTTAAAAACTGGTTGCGCAGTTGATTAAGCAGGCCACGTTGGCTGGGCGCGCCCAAACCCCAGCCAAGCACAGGGCGCTTTTGCTGTTTCATCCAGTGGATGGCGGCGGGCGTGGCGGTGTAGCGAAAGTTGGCTTCGATAATTAAAGCTTGTGGGTTTTGGCTTTTTAACCAATGGATTAATTGGGGTTGGTGGCAAAGATAAAACGGAGATTGCGGGTTAAAGATATGCCAATTTTTGCCGAGGGTTAGCCGCGCGGTTTTTAGCTGATTTACTGTTTGAATGCTCTCTTGCAATAAGGGTGAACCTGCAAAAACGGATAAACCATCACTGCAGGCGTGGGCTAGCGCGTCAAAAAAGGGGGCGCGATAGCTGGGCAGAACGCGTTGTACCAAACCCAAGTGACCATTAAAAGGCATGGAATTCTTTGGGGATGGCAATGACATAGGCTTTCCAACCAAGCTGTTGGGGAGATTTAATTAAAGGAAATCCGTTTTGCATGCTGTGCAGGGTATAGCCAGCCGCTGAGAGTGTTTGCCAAGCGACCTGCTCAGATTCTGGTCCATGCAGTTCGAGAAATAAAATTGGATGAAACTGATTAAGTACTTTTAGCATGCCGGGTAAAGCTAGCACTTCGCCGCCTTCAATATCTATTTTGATAGCATGCGGCGGCGGGTTGTTTTGTTGAAAGACAAAGTGATCTAACGAGATGGATTGTACGGTGATTTGCGATTTGTACTCTTGCTCTGCTCGGCCAGCGGAACCAGCCGCTTTGCCCATGCCAACCGACTCGTGTGTGTAAAAGCTCACCGTACCGGTTTTATCTAGTACTGCGGCAGGTATTACTTGAATAATTTGCTGTAATTGATTAATTTCTGCGTTTTTGGTAATTCGCTCAATATTTTCGGGCAGGGCTTCAAAAGCAAAGACTTTGCCATTTAAGCCAACCGCGTGGGCAAATAATAGGGATATGTAACCAATGTTCGCGCCTAAATCATACACGGTTTGGCTGGGCTTAATAAAATGGCGAATGGCTTCTGCTAGTTCAGGTTCGTAAGTGCCAAGCCAGCGGCTTTTTTCGGTTTTGAGATTAATGTATATTTTGTAGCCTTTTAAATCGCCCGCCGCAATGGTCACTTCGCTTAAACCGTTCTCTACCGCGGCGTTAATAGAACCGCGAATAAACCTAGCTATGGGCGGAAAGGTGTATAAGGCTTGCTTAAAAGAAAGCGGAAGCCAGCGAGCAAAAAAAGAAAAAATAGCGAGGAAGGTTTTTTTCAAGAGATTCTCTGATTGATTTAATTAATTTTCGAGCAATACAGGCAAGTAATTTTGAAACATGGTTTCGATATTAAAGGCTTGTTCGGCATGGGCACGCGCCCCTGCCCTAAATTTAGCTTGGTTTTCTAGCACCGTTCGTGTGCCAAGCGCCAAGGGAGCAACAATCGGCGGGTGTAATTTCCACGAGTCTGCTCCGTAGGGAGCAATACAACCAGCCGTGTCGGGAACCAACTCTGCTAGTGAGCCGGTATCATAGGAAACAACTGGCAAGCCGCAAGCGAGAGCTTCAATCACTGAATTGGGGCAAGCGGGATGTAGATCGGCAGAAAATAAAGCATGCGCCGAGCGCAGCAAGGCTGGTACTTGCTCTCGTTTAATTAAACCTTCCCAGCGGATGGGCACTTGACTGCGGGCTTGCCATTCGGCTTTTAAGGCGGGGTGTACTTCGCCTACGACCATTAATTCTACTGGGCGGGTTGCGGTTTGGGCAACAGCTTCAGCCAAATGAACGGCGTTGGTTAAACCGCTTTCGTAGCCGCCGCCCAAACTGCCCTCTACCACCAGCAAGCGAAAGACATCACTAGGCGGGGTTTCAACCCCCTGCGGGGAGTAAACGGTTAAATCGACTGCGTTATGAATAATAGCGTTTGGCTTGTTGATTGAGCCATACCAATTATTCCACCAAGTTTTTGAAAAAGCGCTTTGATAAATAATTTTGTTGGTGATAAAACGGCGCATGAAACTTAACATTAAATTGCCGTATTCTGCGCGGATGGAATGCGCCAGCGAAATGGGCTTTTTTCGGTGAATCCAATTAATTCCGTCTAAGCGTTGAACAACGTTTACCCCTTGGCTTTGCAGCCGTTTCATAAGGGGGAACTCACGCGAACTGCCAATAACCAAAATGGCAGAAATAGAATCATCGTTTAAGTTTTGGGTTACTTCTATGCCTTGTTGGTTGGCGGCTGCGGTAAATTTATGCAAAAATGAAACCATGCCCCCTACCCCATGCACTTTTGGAACAATGCCGATGCGGGTTTTACTCACGCAGCCCCACTTTTTTGGCAGGGATGCCCGCCCAAATTTCGTTTTGGCCGGTGGATTGAGTTAAAACGGCGTTTGCGCCAATGACGCTGCCTTTGCCAATGGTTAAAACTCCTTTTTGGCAAAGCACTTTGGCACCAGCGCCTAAAATAACATCATCTTCTACAACAATCCCTTCAAATAGAGATTGGTTTGACGGGCGATAGATGTCGGCGCGGCTGAGGGTAACACCAGGGTAGATTCCAACTCGCGCCCCCAGAACAGACTTTGGGTGGAGTACGACTCCCATGCCGCCGTGGTGCAGCAGTAACCCTTTGCCAATTTTCACCGAAAGCGGAATTTCAACCCCGAGCAACTTCAACATTAAATAAGCTAATTTGCCAAACAGGCGGTTGGTGCGGGCGTAAACCAAACGTTCGTAAAAAGACATGCGGTTATTATAGCGTGTGGCCGCAGGTTTGGACTGTGTTAGAATCCCGAATTACGATGCAAACCCCTACTCTTTTGCTCGCTTCCAATTCTCCGCGCCGCAAGCAGTTGCTTGGCTTAACCGGCTGGGGTTTTCGGGTTGCACCTGCAGATTTGGATGAAAGTGTTTTGATTAATGAAACACCATTTAATTATGTCGCTCGCTTGGCAGAAGCCAAAGCCCGCGCGGCGGCGAACGAGGCGCAGGATGAGCAATTTGTCATTGGTTCAGATACGACGGTGGTTTTGGAAGGTGAAATTTTAGCCAAGCCAGTTGATGAAGCCGAAGCGGTATGGATGTTGGAGAAATTGCGCGGGCGCACCCATCAGGTGCTGACGGGCATCTGTGTGCTTAATCTAGCGGATGATGTGGCTTATACCGAAGTTTGTGTGACCGATGTGCCCATGCGAAATTTTAGCGATACGGAAATTAAAGCCTATGTGGCAACCGGTGACCCAATGGATAAGGCTGGCGCGTATGCCATTCAGCATCCGCAATTTAAACCAGTAGCCAGTATGGCAGGTTGTTTTGCCAGTGTGATGGGTTTGCCGCTTTGTCATGTTAACAAAATAATGAAGCGTTTGGGTTATCACAGCCCAGCTGATGTTCCGGCAGGATGCCAGCAATTACTGGCATATCAATGCCCTGTGTACCATTCTATTTTGAATGGTTAATTTCTAAGGTGAAAAATGAGATACATTCAGTGGATTAATTTAATTGTAATAATTGCTTTGTTGGCGGCTTGCAGCCCCAGCGGCATCAGCGGGTTTCCAACCCCAACTTTGCCGCCGCCGCAAGTGCGTGTGACTCTCGCGCCTGATGCAACGAATGTCATGCGCGCTTATTTAGATGCGTATGTGGCGCATGACATGGCTGCAATGTATGGCATGTTAAGTGAAGCCAGCAAACAAAATATTACAGAAGAAGAGTTTACGAAACGTCATAATCGCGCATTAGATGTATTGGCGTTAAATAAACTAAGTTATGAAATTTCGGCAACCAGTACGGCGCCGAGCAATGCTCAAATTACTTACACCTTGCTTTATGAAACCAATGTGGTTGGCAACATTTCGAGTGAAATTACAGCCAACTTAAACCTTGAAAATGGTCAGTGGAAAATTAACTGGGATGACGGTTTAATTTTGGCAGACTTGCGCGGCGGAAACATTTTATCTTTAGATTATGATGTGCCAGAGCGCGGCAATATTTTAGATTCGAATGGTGACCCCATTGTAGAGCGAACCGATGCTGTGGCGTTGGGTTTAATCCCTGGGCAAATATTTGAAGACGCAGAAGATTCACTGCTTTCAGAATTGCAGCGATTAACTGGGGTTAATAAAGGTTCTATTCGAGAAAAATATCAGTTCGCCGGACCCGATTGGTACATTCCCGTAGGTGAAGTTTCGTTAGAAGAAGTAAGCGCCCGTTATGGTGTGTTAAGCAGTTATAGCGGTTTGGTTTTTACCGATTACAACTCGCG
>CAYOGW010000001.1:35412-46897 GCA_964403635.1 uncultured Anaerolineaceae bacterium
GGTGTGCTTAATTTGCAAGAAGCCTTAATGCGCTCTTGTAACCCGTGGTTTTGGCATATTGGTTTAACCCTTTATAACCAAGGGTTTAAAACGATTATTGCTGATACCGCCCGCGGGTTTGGATTGGGTTCGCCGACCGGCATTGGTCAGGTGGCAGAAGCGAGCGGCAATATTAGTAACCCACCCACCGCATTAGATGCCGTTAATCAATCCATTGGGCAAGGGGATATGCTGGTTACTCCCTTACAAGTGGCTACTTTTATGGCAGCCATTGGCAATGGTGGAACACTGTATCGCCCGCAAATAGTAGAGAAAATTGTTGGCGCAGACGGGGTAGAAACGGCCATCTTTAAACCCGAATCAACCGGTGTGCTGCCCATGACAAGTGAAAATTTGGCGATTTTGCAAGAAGCCATGCGCATGGTCATCGCCAACCCACGTGGCACCGCCTACCGCAGATTTACTACCACTACTTTGCCTATCTACGGCAAAACTGGCACTGCCCAATCCTCTTTGCAGTTGCCGCACGCCTGGTTTGCGGGTTACACCGACGCGGCAGAAACCACCAATTTGCCAGATATTGCCATTGCTGTAATCGTGGAAAATAAAGGTGAAGGCTCAGACTATGCCGCGCCAATATTTAAACGCATTATCGAAATTTACTATCAGGGTCGCCCGCAAAATATTTATTGGTTTGAATCGACCTTTGGTATTACCGAAACCCCCACCCTGCCTGTCACAAGAACGCCTGAACCGTAGTTTATTAATTAATTAACCAAGAAACATCCGAAGCATTGATAGGCTTTGGATGTTTCTTTTAAGGCTAAAATAAGATAATGAGCGATTTAATTAACGGGCGCATTATTCGAGCCCAGTCTGGTTTTTTTAATGTACTACCTGATACCGGCGGGCTACCCCTTACCTGTCAGCTGCGCGGAAGGTTGAAACAAGGCCCAAGGCTGGGTGATATTGCAGCGATTGGTGACCGTGTAGCCTTTACTTCTTTAACTGACGGCAGCGGCGTGATTGAAGAGATTTTAGAGCGTGAGAGTGAAATTGTACGCTTAGACCCCCGCCCGCAGGGAGAATATCGCCAAGTGTTGTTGGCAAACGCCCAGCAGGCGGTTTTTGTTTTTGCTTGTGCTAACCCTCAGCCGCGCTTGCGAATGTTAGACAGGTTTTTAGTGATTGCAGAAAAACAACGAATCCCTGCGTTGATTGTGGCGAACAAGGTAGATTTAATTAATCAAGAAGAAGCCGAAGCCTTATTTGGTATTTACCCTCAGTTGGGGTATCCGGTTTTGTATACTTCTGCCGAGCAAGGTTTGGGCGTAGAAGCCTTAAGAGCCGCTTTAACGGGGAAACTCTCTGCTTTTGCTGGGCCTTCAGGGGCTGGAAAATCGAGCTTATTAAATAAAATTTTCCCTAATTTGGGTTTAGAAGTAGGCGAAGTGAGCAAGTTTAATCAAAAAGGGACTCATACGACCGTATTTAGAGAATTGCACGCTTTACCCGCTGGCGGCTGGGTGGCTGATGTGCCCGGTTGGAAGAGCTTGGCACTGTGGGATACCGAGCCGGAGGAAATGGAAGCCTACTTCCCCGACTTGCGAGATTTGGTGCCCGATTGTCAATTTAGTGATTGCAGCCATACCCACGAGCCAAATTGTGCCGTTTTACAAGCCTTAGAAGCTGGAACACTTTTGCAAGAACGGTATGACTCATTTATTCGCTTACGGGATGGGCAGGAATGAACGATTGGGAAGTGTTTGGTCACGATTGGGCGGTAGAGATGCTGCAAAAGCATGCTGCCAGCGGTGCAACGAGACACGCCTATTTATTAACCGGACCCAGCGGCGTTGGTCGCCGAACGTTGGCACTACGGCTGGCACAGGCGTTAAATTGTGAAACCCCCGCTTCGGCAGGGGTTCCTTGCCGCACCTGCCGAAGCTGTAAGCAAATTGAGACCATGCAAAACCCAGATTTGTTGGTAATTCAGGCTGAGAGTGTGGGCGGCACATTAAAAGTAGACCAAGTGCGTGAAGTGCAGCGGTTTTTGTCTTTTAAACCCTATCTGTTGGCCTATAAAGTTGTCCTATTTTTACGCTTTGAAGAAGCCAATGCTAACGCTCAAAACGCGCTGCTAAAAACGCTGGAGGAAGCCCCCGCGCATGGTGTATTAATTCTGACAGCAGATAATGCTGAGCAGTTACTGCCGACGGTGGTTAGCCGTTGTGAAATTTTACGGCTGCGTTCGGTGGCAGTGCCAGATGTTGAATTATTTTTACAGGCGCGCGGTGTAGAGGCTGAAAAAGCTACTTTGTTGGCGAGTTTGTCAGGTGGTAGCCCGGGTGTGGCGTTAAAGCTTAATGTAGACGAAAAAGCGCTGGCATTTCGTAGCGAGAAATTAACGGATTTAATCAGTTTGTTGGCTGCCAAACGGCGGGAGCGTTTTGCCTATGCCGAAAAATTAGCTAAGGATAAAGAGGCTTTTCGGCAGGCTTTGCTGCTCTGGCTGGGTTTATGGCGAGATGTCTTGCTACAAGCGGGCGGTTCTTCAGCCCATTTGGTAAATGTCGATTTTGAAGCTGAGATTAATCGGCTGGGGGCTGAATTTGATTTACAGTCTGTGCGGCGTTTGGTACAGGCAACCGAGCAAGCGCTAGAACGGTTAGAAAAAAATGTTAACCCGCGTTTGTTAGCAGAGACGTTTTTAATGACTTGGCCAAAGATAAGAAATTAATAAATTCCTGTTGCAAAGAAATTAATTAAGATTAAAATCCGCTTATGGATTTTCGACTATTAAAAAACAAGAAACAAGTGTTTTTAGATTTCTTTTCTTTGTTATTTTTTTTGTTGGGATTTTTGCCAACAGGAGTTTATTTATTTTTAACGCAATACGTTCGGTTTTTAGCAGATGATTTTAGAACAGCGGGAATTCTTTCACGCTTTGGGTTTTGGGAATCGCAAGTTTATTGGTATTTAAACTGGACCGGCAGTTATTTTTATACATTTTTAATATCTTTAATTGAGTTGGCTGGTTTTTCTTCTGCTCAATGGGTATCTTTTTTAACCTTAAGCGCATGGCTGCTATTATTATTTTTCGCCTGTTGTTTTCTTTTTAAATGGTTAGGAATTTCAATTTCAAATATATGGACCGCAATTTTTGTGGTTGTGATTGTATTTTGTACTATTCGAAGTTTTAAAGGATATACCCAGCTTTTGTTTTGGCTAACAGGCATTGTTGCTTATCAATTTAAGATTCTTATATTTTTGAGTATCGTAATTTATTTTTTTATTAAATTTGGTTTATCTCAAAAACGTCAATTAGCCAGTTATGTATATTGGATGGTAGGCATTACTTTTTTTATAACCGGTGGAATTGGTGAAACATGGGCCATGATTCAGCTTGGGATATTTATTCTTGCGCTACTGATTTATCTTTGGGTCAATAAAAATGGAACAGACAGTAGTTTATTTAAAGTTTTAATTATCGGCTTTCTAACCTCGTTCTTGTCGTTAATGATATTGGTTGCTTCACCAGGAAACGCAATCCGATCTCATCAGATGGAGGAAATAACTTTAATTAAAGTTATTCATTATTTAAATATTTCGTTTTTCGATGTCTCAAAATTTTTATTAAAGTGGTTTCAGGAACATTCTTTGCTATTTGGCTTAATTACTTTAACGGGTTTTCTTTGTGGATTTTATTTATGGCAAACGAACAGGATAAATAAAGCAGAAGAAAAAAAACTACTTTTAATTGGGCTGATAATTTTTTGTAGCGCTTACTTATTGATGTGGGCAGGATTTTTGCCAGCCTTTGTAGCGTTTGGAAAACGTCCGCCAGAAAGGGCTTTATTTACATCACTATTTATTTTATTATGGGCTTACGGTTTGTTAATGGTAATTGTCGGTTCCATTCTTCGCTTAAAAATTAAAGAAGGGATACATTTTTACCTAAGCAGTGTATTAATGCTTGCTTTAGGTATTGTGATGGTTCTTTCTCCTCTACAAACCGCTTTAGTGCAAATTAAATTAATTCCAGTTTACCAGTTATACGCACAAACATGGGACGAAAGGGATGCCTACCTGAGAGAAGCGAGCCAAAAAGGAGAACTTGATGTGGTTGTGCCAAGTTTGCGCCGCAACCCCGCGTTTGCAGAAATTAAAGACACCATTTGGATTATCGGTGATATTGAAGAGACTCCAAATAATTGGAAAAACAAAGACATGGCTTTTTACTACAGGTTAAAATCTATCACTGGTCAAAAATAATTAAGAGCGCCATAATTTAAGTTATTAATATACGAATACCTTATATAATGAGACTATGTCTTTTTAAAATAGGGTCAATGAAATATGAGCCATATTTTTATTAGTTACAGCCATAAAGACAAAGACTATGCCTTCAGCTTGCATCAACAATTAAGTGAGCAAGGTTTCGACGCGTGGATTGACCACCGCCTCGATTATGGCTCTCAATGGCCGCACGAAATTCAAAAACAATTAGATGGCTGTGACGCCTTCATTATTATTCTTAGCCACAACGCTTACCAGTCTGAGTGGGTGCAAAGCGAATTGCAGCGCGCCAAACGCAAACAAAAACCCATTTTTCCGCTTTTATTAAACGGAGACGAACCCTGGCTTTCGCTTGAAACCACCCAGTTTTACGACGTGCGAAACGGCGGCCTGCCCGACCTTAAATTTTTTAAAGATTTAAGAAAAACCATTGCCGACGCCCAAAGCGCGCGCACGCTTAAATCAACCCCTACCAAACCAGTGGTTCAAAAATCATCCAATTTAAAGTGGATGTTGGCAGGAATAAGCCTAGCTGTTTTCCTTTTTTTTGCTTGTGGGGTAGCGCTTTGGGGGATATTAAAACAGTTCGATTGGTTTTACCCGCCTGTGGAAACGGAAACAGCTACTTTGGAGGCCAGCTCGGAAGGCAGCCTTAATTCCAGCGAAGCGTCTCAGCCCCCGTCGCTTCTTGGAGAAATGATTTTCATCCCCGCTGGAGAATTCTCAATGGGGCGGGATGATATTCCAGCTCAGTCGCCTGTGCACACTGTCTATTTAAATAGCTATTACATCGATTTGTATGAAGTGACCCAGCAACAATATAAAGAGTGCTACGATGACGGCGCGTGTGACCCCCCGCAAGATGAAAACGGTGTGATTAGTTATGACCCTGACTATGCTTATTACCCAATGGTCTATGCCACTTGGGATATGGCGAACAATTTTTGCGCTTGGCGCGATCTTCGCCTGCCGACCGAAGCAGAGTGGGAAAAAGCCGCCCGCGGTGACGACCAGCGCCTTTACCCCTGGGGCGGAGATTTAAGCTGTGATTTTGCCAACTATAACGAATGCAAGTTTGAAAACCACTACACACCGGTGGGGAACTTTCCGCAGGGGGTTAGCCCGTATGGCATTTTTGATATGGCGGGCAATGTCTACGAGTGGGTAGCCGATTATTACGCCGAAGATTATTACAGCCAGTCCCCTAGTGAAAGCCCGACTGGACCAGACTATAGTGATGAGCGTGTGGTGCGCGGCGGCTCTTGGTACACCGGCCCCGAGCGATTAACCACCACCTTCCGTATTGGTTTTGAACCCGATAAGCGCTTTGGCGACTTGGGCTTCCGTTGCGCGCAGGATGCGAACGAGTAAGAACTTAATTAAACAGCGTGTAAAAAACCTTTTTCGCCACAGATTTCACAGATTTTCTCGAATTGATTTAAAAATCGGTGTCATTCGTGCCTTTCGTGGCAAAGAAGTTGGTAAATATTTATTCTGTTAATCTTATACAAAATCCATACGTTATAATCCCAGCGCAACAAAAATCTAAAATCTAGAGTCTAAAGTCTAAAAATGCAAAAATCTTCCTTCCAAGACATCATCTTAAAACTACAAAACTACTGGGCATCCAAGGGCGCAGTCCTTTGGCAGCCGTACTACACCCAAGTGGGCGCGGGCACCATGAACCCCGCTACCTTTTTGCGCGTGCTTGGCCCCGAACCGTGGAACGTGGCCTACGTCGAACCCTCCGTGCGGCCTGATGACGGTCGCTATGGCGAAAACCCCAACCGTTTTCAACAGCACACCCAGTTTCAAGTCATCCTTAAGCCAGATCCGGGTAACCCGCAGGAACTGTATCTCGAGTCGTTAAAAGCCATCGGCATCGACCCGCGCCAGCATGACATCCGCTTTGTCGAAGACAACTGGGAGCAGCCCGCCATCTCGGCTTGGGGCTTGGGCTGGGAAGTCTGGCTCGACGGGCAAGAAATCACCCAGTTCACCTACTTTCAGCAGGTCGGCGGTCTGCCGCTCGACCCAGTGGCGGTCGAAATCACCTACGGGCTCGAACGCATTTTAATCGCGCTTAACAACGCCAAAGCCATCTGGGATGAAGAATGGGCCCCCGGCGTCACCTACGGCGAAGTCCGCCGCCAAGAAGAGTTTGAACATAGCAAATATTATTTCGAAGTCGCCGATGTAGAGTCCATGCGTCTCGTGTTCGAAAAGTTCGAAGCCGAAGCCAAAACCTGTCTGGCCGCCGGTTTAATCGTCCCCGCCCACGACTATGTGCTCAAATGCTCGCACACCTTCAACATCCTCGACACGCGCGGCGCCATCGGCGTTACCGAGCGGCAGGGTTACTTTCGCCGCATGCGCGACCTCGCCCGCCAAGTGGCCGAAGCCTATTTGGCGCAACGCCAAGAACAAGAATATCCTTTAATTAAAAAATCGAAAGAAATGGCAGGAAAGAAATCAGCACCCCTTCTTTCTTCTTTCAACACCAAGCCCGCCACCTTCCTGCTCGAAATCGGTACTGAAGAACTGCCTTATGGGGATGTGGAAGATGTGCTTAATCAATTAAATCAGCGGGTTCCAGCATGGTTAGCCGAACTGCACCTGCAATTTGATTCCGCTTCCGTGCAGGCTACCCCGCGCCGTATCGCCGTTTCGATAGCCAACCTTAGCCCTAGCCAACCCGATAGAGAAGAGGTGGTCAAGGGTCCTCCGGCTGAACGCGCCTTTGATTCAGCAGGCGTAGCCACCCCCGCCGCCATCGGTTTTGCCAGTAAAAATGGCGTCGATGTGAAAGACTTGCAAATCCGCGAACAAGATGGCGGCAAGTATGTCTTCGCGGTGGTGAAACAAACCGGTCAGCCAACCGCCCAAGTGTTAAGCGAAGCCCTGCCCGCTTTAATCGCTGGTATTAAATTTGAAAAAAGTATGAAGTGGAACGACTCAGGCGTCGCTTTTAGCCGCCCCATCCGCTGGATTGTTTCTCTGTTTGGTGAGCAAGTGATTCCGTTTGAATATGCCGGTGTTTCGGCGGGCAACATCTCGCGTGGTTTGCGTCCGTATGACTCGCCAGAAATTGAAATTAAATCGGCAGATGCTTACTTTGCTGAAATGGAAAAAGCGGGCATTGTGATTAATGTTGAAACCCGTATAGCCTTAATTAAAGAACAAGTGCAAAAAGCGGCCAAGTCTGTGGGCGGAGAAGCCATTTTGGATGAGGGTCTGCTGGCAGAAGTAGCCAACTTAATCGAAAAACCAACCGCGGTGCTGGGTTCGTTTAATCAAGAATTTTTAAGCTTGCCGCGCGATGTCTTAATCTCAACGATGAAGAAGCATCAACGCTACTTCCCGGTTCAAAAAGACGGGCAACTCTTGGCCAACTTTATCGCCATCCGTAACGGAGATGAGCAGCATTTGGACATTGTCCGCCAGGGCAACGAGCATGTGCTTGGCGCGCGTTTTGCGGATGCCAACTTCTTTGTTCGAGAAGATATTAAATATCCGCTCGAACACTACCGTCCGCAATTAAGCACTTTAATTTTTCAAACCAAACTTGGTTCCATGTTAGATAAATCTGACCGCATGGTTAAGTTAATTAAAGAGTTGGCTTCGTTAATTAATTTAGATGCTGAAGAAACCCAATTTGCCGAGCGCGCCGCTTATTTAGCCAAAGCCGATTTAGCCACCAAAATGGTAACCGAAATGACTTCGCTGCAAGGCATCATTGGGCGCGAGTACGCCATGCGCACCAATGAATCACTGGGTGCTGCCAAAGCCATTGCCGAACAATATTTATCTGTGCCGCCCAGCAAGGTGGGAGTCGCGCTGGCCTTAACCGACCGCTTGGATTCTCTGGTTGGGTTGTTCGCGGCGGGTTTGGCGCCAACCGGTACCAAGGACCCATTTGGGTTAAGGCGCGCGGCGATTGGCACGGTGCAGCCATTAATTGAACATAACATCAGCTTTGACTTGCGCGAAGCCATTAATAAAGCCGCCGCGTTGCAGCCGATTAACGTTTCAGATGAGATTAAAGCCCAAGTGCTGGACTTTGTAACGGGGCGCCTGCGGGTTTTACTCGCCGAAGCGGGGAACCGCCATGATGTGGTCGAAGCCGTTTTAGCGGAGCAAGCGCATAATCCAGCCGCATCCGCCAAAGCAGTAAGCGAATTAAGCGCTTGGGTGGCCAAACCCAACTGGACAGAAACACTAGATGCTTTTGCTCGTTGTGTGCGTATTACAAGAGATAAAAAAGAGCCGTTTGTGATTAAGCCACAAGCATTTGAAATGGAAGAAGAACGAAATTTATATGCCGCACTAGAGCGAGCGCAAGCTGCAAAACGCGCGGCTGGCTCAGCAGATGACTTTTTGCAAGCCTTTGTGCCCATGATTCCAGCGGTAAATGCCTTCTTTGAAAAAGTAATGGTGATGGCCGAGGAACAAACCGCCCGCGAAAACCGTCTGGGTTTATTGCAACGCATCGCCGCTTTGGCTAGCGGTGTGGCAGATTTAAGTAAGTTAGAAGGTTTTTAATTCATTAAACCATTCATGCTTTTGTATTGCTTTTCAGGGCTTGTTTAAGGTATTGTATCTCTATGCAAACAAGAAGGTTTTCTTTTGTTATTTTAGGGTTTTTGCTGGTGGCAGGGTTGATGTTGAACTCTTTTGTTCGCGCGGCAGCTTTACAGCCCGCTGGCAATATGCCGCTTAATCAGGTTCCTTCCGACACGCCAATTCCTTCGGATACACCGTTACCTTCAGATACTCCCCTGCCTTCGAATACGCCGCTGCCAAGCAATACCCCCTTACCAAGCAACACCCCTACTACCACCAGCACGGCTTCTGCTACGGCGACAAACACTAATACGCCCCTGCCGACGAACACGCCAACCAATACGGGTACCAGCACAAAAACGCGTACACCGACAGCTACCAAGACGGCTACTCCAACTAAAACCAAAACAGCTACGGTTACAAAAACGCCGACCAAAACACCTACCAAGACACCCACGCCGTATTTGCCATTTTTATTTTATACCGCCGCGCCAACCTTTACTGATACGGCAACAGCCACCCGCCGCGCAACCGTTACCGCGAGTTTGTTCCCCACCCGTAAGCCCAGCAATACACCTTTGGCTACCAACACACCCTTGCCCACAGCCACTCCCCGTACCTTTATGGGCATCTCAATGGAGCAAGGCAGCAGCGGGATAAGCCCCTTAAGTATGTGGATGCCGCTTTTAATTATGGGCGGCGTTTTGGCGGTTTCGTTACCTGTATTTGCATTTGCCATGTGGAAGATATTAACCGGCTCACGCAGACGAAAACGCAGACGATAAGTTCTGATTAATTAAAACAGCCTCGATGATGAGGCTGTTTTTTTATTGCTCGTATCAGCATCATGATTGTTGTTGCGCGGACCATCATCCGAGTCTATAATTCCAGTGTGTCTTCCATTGATGAAGTTAAAGCCCGAATTGATATTTTAGATTTAGCCAGCGAAGCCGGTGTTAAACTGCGCCGTTCGGGCAAGACCTATACGGGGTTTTGTCCGTTTCATAGCAACACGCGCACGCCCGCTTTTGTCATTTGGCCCGATTCGGGCACATGGCGCTGCTTTGGGGAGTGCAATGAAGGCGGCGATGTCTTTAAATTTGTGATGAAGCGTGAAGGCTTAGATTTTAAAGAAGCCTTGCAGCGGCTGGCACAAAAAGCAGGTGTTGAATTAGAGCAATTTAGCCCGCAGCAACAGGAACAGCAGGAAGAAAATCAGCGCTTGCGTGATGTGCTAGAAGATGCGGTTAACTTCTACCGAAATGCCTTGTTCAACACCCCCAGCGGAGCCACCGCGTTAGCCTATTTAACAGATAAACGAGCATTAACCCGAGAAACGATAGAAACCTTTGGTTTGGGTTATGCCCCAGACGGCTGGGATAATTTAATTAAGTACTTTGCAGGTAAAAACCAATATACCGAACAAGAGTTAAATGATGTCGGTTTGCTCTCCGAACGGGATTCAGGCGGTTATTATGACCGTTTTCGAAACCGAATCATGATTCCGATTCGAGATGAAAACGGGCGTATGGCGGGTTTTGGCGCGCGTATTTTAGACCCCAACGACCAGCCAAAGTTTCTTAATTCGCCACAAACGCCAGTTTTTGATAAAGGCCGCTTGTTATACGGGTTAGATCGTGCGCGTAAACCCATCCGCGCGGCAGACCAAGCCGTGATTGTAGAAGGGTATTTGGATGTGATTGCCTTGCATCAGGCAGGGTACGAAAATGTTATTTCTCCGATGGGAACCGCTTTAACTGAAGATCAAATGCGCTTGTTAAAGCGTTTTAGTCGCCGCATTGTCTTGGCGCTCGACCCCGATGTAGCCGGACAAAAAGCGGTTTTAAGGGGTTTAGACGCGGCGCGCGCCTCGATGGATCGCGACCAAGAATTGGCCTTTGATGCGCGAGGATTGTTGCGTCATGAAGCCCGCTTGCAAGCCGATTTAAGAGTAGCCAGCCTGCCCGAAGGGTTAGACCCCGATGAAATTGTAGAGAAGAATCCGGCTGATTGGGCTGAGATCATTAAACAAGCCCGCCCCATTGTGGAGCATGTTTTAGAAACATTAATTGCCGAACAAAATGTGAATGACCCTAAAATTAAAAGTGAAATTGTGGCACAGATGGTGCCATTAATTGAAGATTTACCGAACCCCATTGAACGGGATTCCTACCGTCAGATGTTGGCGAGACGCCTAAAGGTAGATGAACGTTCGATTACGGGTAAAGCGGCTGGGGGTAGCCCGCCTCGGCGTGTTAATCGAAATGAAACGAAACCACAAGCGAAGCCGGAAGAAGCCCAACCGCCTGTTTTAATTAATCCATTATTTAGAAAAGCGGAAGCAGCTTGTTTAAAAATTTTGCTGCACCGAAGTGATTTGTTGAGCCGGTTGGATCGTCATTTGCAAGAATCGGGTTTGAAAGAATTGCTGGCTGAAGATTTCGAGTATACTGACCATCAGATGCTGGTGCGCTTATTACGACAGGCGCAAGTGCAAGACCAAGCCGATGCTTTGCAATTTGTACGCGAGCACTTAGATGAAAGCCTTGAAGGTTCGTTTGCTGAACTGATGGCTGAACCCTACGACAAAGGCAGCGATGACCGTTTGTTGGATGAGTTGGTA
>CAYOGW010000001.1:46997-71248 GCA_964403635.1 uncultured Anaerolineaceae bacterium
TCGTAAACTCAGTGAATATCGTCGTGAGTAATGATGCCTCGAATAAAACCTAAAAATCCTTCTAAAACAAATACGCCAGCAACCCCTGTAGACCCAGAGATTGAAGACTTTACGCCTTCTTTGGATGAAGCAGACTTGTCTGTGGATGATGTGGTGGATTTGGAAAATGACGACCCGTTGGATATTCGCAGCGAATATAGCAGCGAGCTTTCTGAAGATCCGGTTCGCTTATATTTAAGAGAGATCGGGCAGGTTAAATTGCTCGATGCCGACAGCGAATTTCGGCTTTCGACCATGATTGACGGCTACCGTTTGGTGATGAATTTACAACGCCGAGAACCTCGCAAGGGCAAGGGGCAGTACGAAACCATTTACCGATTAATTTTGGATGAGATTGTGATTGCGTGGAAGCGTTTTGAAGAAGACGCTCAGCGCCAAAACGCAGCCATGCCCGATATGTCTTTGGTAGCGGCGGAGGCGCAGTCTTTGCGTCAGGGTTGGGAGTTTGACAGCCCTTCGTATTTAAGAGCCTATTTAGATAACGGTCAATGGGGGCGAGACCCTTATTGGGATGCTTTAGCCAGCCATGCTTTTAATTTGTTTATGGGGCTTTATTTATTGCCTCCCATGCTTTCGGGTTGGTTACAAAAATATTGCGCTCGAAACGGAAATTCTCCACCCATGGCGAAAAGCTTATACCGCCATTTGCCAGAAGATGACGATTTAAAACTGGATATTCGTATTTTACAAAACCGCTTCGATGAAGCCAATCAAGCGATTGTACGAGCCAATTTACGGCTGGTGGTCAGCGTAGCCAAGCGCTATTTAGGGCGCGGCATTTCGTTTTTAGATTTAATTCAAGAAGGCAATTTGGGCTTATTGCGGGCGGTAAACAAATTTGACCCGCGCCGTGGCTTTAAATTTAGCACTTACGCCACCTGGTGGATTCGCCAATCGATTAACCGTTCCATTGCCGAACAATCACGCACCATTCGTATACCGGTTCATTTATTCGAATCCATCACCCGCATTTTGCGCATTCAACGTCAATTGGTGCAGCAATTGGGCCGTGAGCCGAATAATCAAGAACTGGCGCTCGAAATTGGCTACCTTTCTGCGGAAGATGTAACCGCTATTTTAGAAGCCCGTTCTAATCACACCGATTTAGACCCGTTGGTACAACGCCGCTGGGAAACCGCCACCAGCAAAGTAGACCGCATTCTGCGTTCTGCCGAAGAGCCGGTTTCGCTGGAAGGCCCAGTTGGAGACGAAGAATCCAGCCAGTTAGGTGATTTTATTCAGGATGAAGACGCGCTTGAGCCGATGGATGCTGCCGCGCGCGAAATGCTGCGTGAGCAAGTGCAATTTGCTTTAGCCGCCCTCTCCGAACGGGAGCGCCAAGTGTTGGAGTTGCGTTTTGGTTTAATCGACGGCAAAGACCATACCCTAGAAGAAGTGAGCCGCTACTTTAATGTCACCCGCGAGCGTATTCGTCAAATAGAAGCCAAAGCCTTGCGAAAATTGCGGCACCCCACCCGTAGCCGCAACTTAAGAGATTACCTCCCTTAATTAACAAAATCTAATGATTAATAAATTCTTATCTTAAATTTGTAAGATAAGAGTAGTCTGGTGATTCTGAATCTACATATGAAGAAAAATAAATACACTCCCTTGCAAATTTTGGTTCACTTGGCTGGTTGGTTTCCGTTGGCACAAATGATTTATTTGTTTTATAGTGGCGGCTTAACGGCCAACCCCATTCAAGACCTAGAGCAGCGCAGCGGCATTAACGCCATTACCTTTTTGCTTTATTCACTGGCTTGTACCCCGTTGGCTTCCATCGCGGGCTGGCGAGAAATGACTCAACGCCGCAAAGCGCTTGGCAATTATGGCTTTTTATACGCCACAGTGCATTTTTTAATGTTCTTTGTTGTAGATTATGGATTGGATTTAATGGCCATCTGGAACGATGTCGGTACCAAATGGTATATCATCCTTGGCTTTACAGCTTTCCTGATGCTTCTCCCCCTTGCCTTTACCTCGTTTAATTATTGGCAAAAACGCTTAGGCAAAGCCTGGAAAAAGCTACATAAATTGGTCTATTTTATTTCACCGTTGGTTATCATTCATTTTGCCCTTGCCTCCAAAGCAGATTTTACAACCCTGCAAGGCAATGTATTACAGCCGGTCTTATATGGCGGCGCAGCAGTCTTATTGTTAATATTAAGAATTCCACCGCTTAAAAATCGATTAATTCAAATTCGCCAAAATTGGCAGGCGCGTTGGCAGGCCTATCAGCTTAAAAAAACGGCTACTTAATTAAGTAGCCGTTTTTCATTAAAAGATACCGCGTAAAAAAAGCAATAAACCCAATAACGCCATTGGTACGCCGATAAAAGCCCCAATGATGGTGATGGTTAACAACACCCCTACCAACATAAAAACAAAGCCTAAAATAATAGCTACTAAGCGGCCTGTAAGCTGAACAATCCCCGCAATGAATAACCAAAGCGCATAAAACGGCCAAATAAACCAAGGTACTTCACGATTTTTAATGCTCATTTTTTTCTCCTCTTTTATTTAATTACGTTTAAAAACAGCAAAAGGTGCGCGTGATATAATGCCGCCATGAATAGCGAAACCACCCCTACGAGTAACGAAAAATTTCCCATCAAAATGTTATTACTGATTGTGCCTCTAGTCTTTGCGATGGGCATAGGAACCGGCTGGGCCATTTGGGGGATTAACCCCGCCCAAGCAGCAGCGGCAGAATCGCCCGCTCAACAATCCGCTGTCACCAACCCCCAGCAGGCTGCCCCTAGCCAACAAAATATTGTGCGGTATGACGTCCCTGAAGATGGAGACCCTGCCATTGGCCGCCCGGATGCGCCAATCACCATTATTGAATTTAGCGATTATCAATGCCCCTTTTGCAAGCGCTGGCACGATGAAGTTTACTTAAGAATATTGGCAGACTACCCAGACCAAGTTCGTATTGTTTATCGAGATTTTCCGCTAGCGAGTATTCATCCCGATGCGACATCCGCTGCCGAAGCGGCTGAATGTGCTAACGAACAAAACAAATATTGGGAATATCATTCCGCTTTGTTTGGCGGTGAATATGGTTTGGGTCGCGAAGCTTATTTAACCTACGCGGCTAACCTTGGTTTAGATGTTCCATCATTTACAACCTGCATAGACGAACGCCGCTATCAAGACGAAGTACAAGCCGATTTTGATTACGCCGCTCAATTTGGAGTACGCTCTACCCCTACCTTCTTCTTAAATGGTATTGCTTTAATTGGTGCCCAACCTTACGAAGTTTTTAAACAAATTATTGACGAAGAACTGGCCGGAAAAATCCCTTAACCACGGAGGCCGAAGATGAAAAAATTTGTAGCAGTGGCAGGCAACATTGGGGTGGGAAAATCCACACTGGTGCAAAGGTTATGTGGCTCTCTCGGTTGGGAACCATTTTTTGAACCGGTGAGCGAAAACCCCTACCTTGCCGACTTTTATCAAGATATGTCGGCTTGGTCTTTTCATTCGCAAATTTTCTTTTTAACCCATCGTTTACGCGCTCATCACGAAATTGCCCTTCAGCAGCAATCGGTTATTCAAGACCGCAGTGTCTATGAAGATGCCGAAATTTTTGCTCACAACTTATATTTGCAGGGTTTTATTCACCCGCGTGATTATGAAACCTACCGCAACTTGTATCAAACCGTGATTGATTTTTTGCCCCCGCCAGATTTAGTCATTTATTTGCGGGCTTCAGTCCCCACTTTAATGGCTCGCATTAATCGGCGCGGCAGAGATTACGAACGCACGATTACGCCAGACTATTTAAGCGGATTAAATAACTTGTATGAAAAGTGGATTGCTGGCTTTACCCTTTGTCCGGTTTTAACTGTCCCTGCCGATGATTTGGATTTTGTGGCTCACCCGGGTCATTTAAGTTTGGTAGCCCGCAAAGTGGAAGAAAAGCTGACAGGCCAAGAAGAAGTGGTATTCGGTCCCGAAGAACTGGCCCGCGCGGCTGAGGATTAATTTCTTTTTAATTAAATTTAGCCGGTTATTACCCAACTGTAGGGAAATAAAACTATGGCAAATGAAGAGCAAGTAAAACGCTTAAAAGAAGGGGTGCAGGTTTGGAATGCGTGGCATAGTAAGCACTCGGAAGAAGAAGTAGATCTAAGCGGGGCAGATTTTTCATTTGCAAATTTGATGGGGGCTAATTTAGCCGATTGTAATTTAGAGCGCATTAATTTAAATTCTGCAAAGTTATTTCAAGCTAATTTAAGCGGTTCTTATTTAAAAGATGCGAATTTTGCAAAAGCAAATATTCGGTATATCGATTTATCTTATGCAGATTTAAGTAAAGCTGATTTAACGGGGGTTAATGCTGAAGGGGCAAATTTTATTCGCACAGAAGCCCAGCAAGCCAACTTTAGTAATTCTAATTTTGTTAATGCAAACTTTGAATTGGCAGAATTAATTAAAACCAATTTTAGCCATAGCGAATTAGCAAATGCCAATTTTCGTAAAGCGAACCTAACCAGAGCTACATTAAAAGAAGTGGACTTAAGTGAAGCGAATTGTTTTGAAACAAACCTAACCAAAGCGAACTTAAAAGATTCTTACCTTACTTTTACTAATTTAACCTTAGCAAATTTAGAAGAAAGTAATTTAACAGGTGTTAACTTAAACGGGGCTATACTGCTTCAAACCAAAATTCATAATACAAAAATTTCACAGGCCAATGTTTATGGGGTAAGTGTTTGGGGTTTACAAGGGGAATTTTCTGAGCAAAACGATTTAATTATTACACCTAAAGATGAAGCACCCATTACTGTCGATAATATTAAAGTAGCTCAGTTTGTTTATTTAATTTTAAATAATGCTCAAATTAGAGATGTAATTAACACTTTAACATCTAAAACCGTTTTAATTTTAGGGCGCTTTGCACTACCAGAACGGAAAGCGGTTTTAGATGCGTTGCGAAACAAACTTCGAGAGTATGGTTTGGTGCCGATTGTCTTTGATTTCGAACGTTCGCCGGATAAAGATTTTACAGAAACGGTAATTACCTTAGCCAGTATCTCTTATTTTGTGATTGCAGATGTCACCGCGCCTAAATCTACCCCTTTAGAGTTACAAGCGATTGTGCCAAATTTTCAGACGCCAATTGTGCCTATTATTCAATTGGGTGAAGAGCCCTTTGCAATGATGCAAAATTTGCAAACCAAATACGATTGGGTTTTAGAACCGCTCTCTTATTCAAATGCTGAGGAATTAATAGATGTCTTAAAAATTGGCATTATTGACCCAGCCATTAATCGACATAATGAGCTTCGATTAAAGAAAGCAAGGGTGCCGACGATTGTTTCTGCTAAGGATTTGTTAAAGAAATCTTGAGTTTAATTAAATAGAGAGTGCCTAGCACAGAAGCTAGGCACTCTCTATTTAACGGAAGAAGGGCTGAGGGTAACCCGCCCAAATTCTTATTTAATTCATTAAACCCAACCGCGCAATTGCATGGCTTTGACCACACGGTCTATGGCAACCATGTAAGCCGCGTCTCGCATGTATACTTTTTCTCTTTCGCTCATGTCAAGCACAGCATGGAAGGCTTCGGTCATTTTGACATCTAGTTTTTCGAGCACTTCTTGCTTGCTCCAGTAGAAGTTCATGTCGTTTTGAACGGATTCGAAGTAGCTGGTGGTAACGCCGCCGGAGTTGCACAAAAAGTCTGGGATGTTGAAGATGTTGTTTTTCTTGAAATATTCATCGGCTTCGGGGGTGCAAGGGCCATTGGCGCCTTCGGCCACAATTTTGATGCGCTTCGACATACCCTTCACCGTTTCGCCATTGACATGCCCTTCGATGGCGGCGGGGATTAAGACATCGGCTTCTTTGGTAATCCAAGCTTCGCCGTCTTCAATTAAATAGCCAGCGGATTTGGCTTTGGCTTGATCAACCGTGCCATACTGGTCTGTGATGGTGAGCAAAAAGCGCGGGTTAACGCCGTCTTTGTGGCTGTAGGTGTAGGAAGTGCGGTCGTTGCGGTCCCAGCAGGAGACGCAAGCTACTTTGCCACCCAAGATTTCGATAAAACCGATGGAGGCGTATTGAGCCACATTGCCGAAGCCTTCGATGGCGGCGACCGATTTTGTTGGGTCGAGGTTTAGATGTTTCATGGCTTCGCGGATGGTGTAAATGACGCCATAGCCGGTGGCTTCGGTGCGGCCCTCAGAGCCGCCGCCGCCCAAAGGCTTGCCAGTAAAGACGCCCGGCGTGTACTCGCCGGTCATTTTAGAGTATTCATCCATCATCCAGCCCATCATTTGTGGGGTGGTGCCCACATCAGGCGCGGGTACATCTTGACGCGGGCCAATGTTGCGCCACATGTTTTGTACCCAGCCGCGGCATAAGCGTTCTTTTTCCGCTTCGGTGAGGGTGGCTGGGTCTACAATGATGCCGCCTTTGCCGCCGCCCAAGGGGATGTTGGCAACCGCGCACTTCCACGTCATCCATGTGGCGAGGGCGCGAACGGTATCAAACGTCTCGTTGGGGTGAAAGCGAATGCCGCCTTTGTTAGGGCCGCGCGCGTCGTTGTGTTGCACGCGATAGCCCTGAAAGACGCGCATTGTGCCGTCATCCATGCGGATGGGAATGCGGAAAGAAAATTCCCGAGACGGCCAACGCAGCAGTTCAGAAATTTGTGGGTCTAAATTAAGCAATTTGGCAACATGATCAAATTGCTTTTGTGCCATTTCAAAGGCATTGATTTGACCTGACATGGGGTTCTCCTTAATGAAACCGGTTACAAGTGATTAAAGTGTAAGCGGGCACCCGGACGGGGAGCCCGCTTAAGAAATTGAAAAATGGCGTACAAACAAATCATCCGTTATAAACCCTTTAAGTGCGCTAAGGTTACATGATTTTTGCTGAAGCGTCAATGTGAACGAAATCACAATTTTGATGGGTTAATTAAGCTTCATGAGGTGTTTTATTTACTTCCCAAACACAGGCGGCGGCGCCTTGGGCGCGGCATTCTACTTCTTCAACATCAAAGTTTTTACCGGTTAACCACAACAACGCTTCTTGAATGGTGCCGCTGCGCCCCCAGCAAATGGTTAAATCTGCTTCAATACCAGCGCATAGGGGGCACTCTGCTGAAGTAAATGCCCACTTTTCACCGCGGTCTTCTACTCCAAAATTTAACGAAATATTATTTTCGGCATACAGTTTGTTATAACCATTTGACATACTATCTAATACCAATTTCACTTGTTTTTCCGGAGACATTAATTTGGCAGCGGTTTTAGCTGCCGCGTTGTAAATAGCCCCTTGTTTATCAACGGCGTACTTAGAAGTTAAACGACCTGTTCGTACCACCATGCTCTTGCCAGCGCGGCCATAAAAATTAAGTATGCCTGCCGAAAGCTGAGCATATTCCCCAAGTGTAATCTCACCGCTTATTTTTAAAATTTCTTGAGGATAGTTATCAATAAATCGTTCTAAACCGCGTTCTCGTAAAATTATGGCTAAACCAGGCTTACCCAGCACTTCTTCGGCGGCCATTAAGGCCCAACGCATATAGGCATCTACCAAAGGCAGGCTGGCAATTGGGTCTTGTTGGGCTTTATTTTTAATTTGCATACGTCCTCCTCGGCATTTATATATAGTATAGCACCCGCAGCCAAACAAAAACGCCCCGAAGTTTTATCTTCAGGGCGTTTCATTAATTGTTTAATTGCTTTTCTAATTCTGTGCGAACCACTTGCGGGTTGGCTCTGCCGCCTGCTTTCTTCATTACTTGACCAAATAAAAAGTTGGCTACAGTCAGCTTGCCAGCCTTATAACTAGTCACTTCGTCCGCGTTTTCTGCTAGTGTTTCAGTAATAATCTTAGCAATAAAATCACCGTCCGAAACTTGTTTTAAGCCTTTTTCTTCCACAATGCTTTTGGCACTTTGACCCGTTTTAAACATCTCTGCTAAAACCGTTTTACCTGTGCTCTGATTAATTTCACCATCAGCCACTAGCTTAATTAAATCAGCCAAGTCTTGCGGATTAATTTTGATTTGATGGATGGTCTGTCCTGAATCATTCATCAACGCGAATAATTCGCCAGTAAACCAAGCGAAAACCGTGCGGGCCGCCACCGAACTGGCTGCCGTTACTTGTTCAAAGTACTCGCTGACAGCTTGTTCTTCTACCAATTTTGTGGCTTCTACGAGGGTTAAATCGTAGCTTTTCATAAAACGAGCAATCTTGTTCCAAGGCAGTTCGGGCAAGGCTTGTTTAACCGCTTCAATCCAATTTTGCTCGATAATTAATGGCGGCAAGTCTGGTTCGGGGAAGTAACGATAGTCGTGCGCGTCTTCTTTGCTGCGCTGGCTGTAAGTGGCTTGCGTGTTTTCATCCCAGCCAACCGTTTCTTGCGCAACTGTCCCGCCCGCGTTAATTAATTCGACATGACGATTAATCTCATAAGCTACACCCCGTTCTAAAGCGCGAAACGAGTTTAGGTTTTTTATTTCTACTTTGGTGCCAAATTTTTCTTGCCCAATGGGCCGCACCGAAATGTTAGGTTCAATACGCATAACGCCTTTTTCTAAATCGCCGCTGTTTACGCCCAAGTGTCGCACCAGGGTGCGCAGCATCTCTGCATAGGCGCGGACTTCCTCCGCAGAGCGGAAATCGGCTTCGGTCACGATTTCTAGCAGGGCCACGCCCGAGCGGTTTAAATCCACCAGCGAGTAGTCCCCATTTTTATTGTCAACATGGGTTAATTTGCCGGTATCTTCTTCTAAATGTACACGGTGAATTCGGATAATTTTTGGACCTTGGGAGGTGTTAATGGTAATTTTGCCATTTACAGCCAATGGCTCTTCGTACTGAGAGATTTGATAGCCTTTGGGCAGGTCTGGGTAGAAGTAGTTTTTGCGGGCAAAAATACTGGTCTGATTAATTTCACAATCGAGTGAAAGAGCCACCCGCAAAGCAAATTCGACCGCCATTTGGTTAATGACAGGTAATGCACCGGGCATACCCGCGCAAACAGGGCACACGGCGCTGTTGGGCTGGGCAGTGGTTAAATCTACCACGGGGCAGGCGCAAAACATTTTGGAGCGTGTTTCCATCTCCACGTGGACTTCAAGGCCAATAACAGGTTCAAATTTCATTTTATTTTCCAAAAGGTTATTTTAAACGCCTGATTGTAATCTACAACGATGTGATTAATTAAATTTATCTTTAGAGCAAGCTGGCAAGTGTACGTCCCAGCCACACGGCCAGAATGCCTAAGCCTACCGATAGAGTTAAATTTAAACCTGCCAAAATCAGTTGTTGACCTTTAATTAAATTAAAGGTGTCGCTGCTAAAGGTAGAGAAGGTGGTAAACCCGCCCAATAGACCAACTAACAAGATTGCGTTCATCTCTGTGGAGATAATATTTTTGCTTTCGGCCAATTGTAAAAGTAAACCCATAACGAAGCAGCCGAGTAAATTAACAATTAATATGCCAATGGGGAAGGATGTTTGGCGGCTGGTTTGTTGAAAGATATCGGCGAGAAGATAACGAAGAATTGCGCCTATGAAACCGCCGATGCCTACCAAGAAAGCTTTTTCTATCATTTGTTGATTTATAGCACAAGAGCAGGTGTTTAACCTGCTCTTGATTGCTTATTCGTCGTAGTCTTCTTCGTCGCCGTCATCAGTGTCAATCTCTAGTTCTACATCGTCTTGTTCAACGTGTAACCAAAGCAAGAGCATGTGACCGTCGTCGGTTTCTACAGCACGGGCGGCTAAAATGGGCGCTGTTTCTTCCAGCCCGATTTCGTTGCGGTAATGAAGATTGATCGGTTCGTTTTTTCGCCATTGACGGTAGCAGCGTTCTACTAAGGCGGGGCCGTTAAACGTTCGCAGGCGGGTGAGCGCGGTAACGGAGAAGGCATTGGTTTCATTTAATCCCAGCGCCCAACCATCGTTCACTTGCTCAAATATGGGGGTAGGTCCTTCAATTATTGTTATTCTGTCGTCCATAAGGTTTCCTGTAAGTGGATTAAATCATACCATACGACATGCTTGCGGTGTCAATTTTTAAGTTGTAGCAGAATCTCAGTTTGGTATACGGAAGAAAGGCGCGGGGTAGTCAGATTTCATCCTTTTGTAGGCTAGAATGTGCCAAAAGTCATCCTTAATTCAATTTGTGAAATTTCACACGTAAGCTATCTTATGTTATACTTTTCAATTAATACCTGTCTGAAAGTTGGAAATCTGCTATGTTGCTTGAATATGCCGCTATCGGGATGATGATTCTCGTGACCACCATTGTGGGCGCGATTGCGATTATTTTGGGCAGCCTTTTTGGGCCTAAGCGCAAGTCTGATAAAAAAGCTGCTCCTTACGAATCGGGCATGTCGCCGATTGGTCCGGGAACACGTCAGATGCCAGTGCGGTTTTACCGTGTGGCAGTATTGTTCATTTTGTTTGATATTGAAGTGGTTTTCTTTTTACCTTGGGCGATTGCTTTTCGTGACTTGGGATTATTTGGTTTGATTTCAA
The DNA here is from genome assembly GCA_964403635.1 of uncultured Anaerolineaceae bacterium. Lineage (GTDB taxonomy): Bacteria > Chloroflexota > Anaerolineae > Anaerolineales > Villigracilaceae > JANJTV01. The sequence goes on from CAYOGW010000001.1 coordinate 57,572, forward strand.
TGTTAATTTTTAATATTCCATTGATTATTGGTTTTGCATACGAGTGGAAAAAAGGAGCTTTACAATGGGAGTAGAGCAAAAATTAGCGGATATGGGCATTGCTACAACGACCTTAGAGCAGGCAGTTAATTGGAGCCGATCGGGTGCGATGTGGCCGATGTTATTTGGTTTGGCTTGCTGCGCAATTGAGATGATGTCTGCGCAGGCTTCTCATTATGATATGAGCCGTTTTGGGATGGAGTTAATGCGTCCTTCGCCGCGGCAGAGCGATTTAATGATTGTGGCTGGGCGGGTAACTCGAAAGATGGCTCCGATTGTGCGCCGCTTATACGACCAAATGCCAGACCCGAAATGGGTGATTGCCATGGGCGATTGCGCCTCTTGTGGTGGTGTATTTAACAACTACGCGATTGTGCAAGGGGTGGATGAAGTAGTGCCAGTAGATGTATATGTTGCCGGTTGCCCACCTCGCCCCGAAGCGTTGATTCATGGTGTAGTGACATTACATGAAAAAGTACGTGCCGAAAAATTAATTAATTGGGCTTAAGCCATGAACGAAATAGCGTTTATTGAGAAATTAAAAAAGAAGTTTGGCGGCGAAGAGATTGTTTTTGCTGGTGATACCAGTTTAATGTTGGAGTTAAAAGATTTAACCGCAGCCGTTGCCGAAATGAAAAAAATGGGCTTTGAGCGGCTTTCTGATATTACTGCGGTAGATTACTGGCCTGAAGAAGATCCTCGTTTTCATGTTGTTTATCAGTTTGCTTCCTTAAAAAATAAAGCAACCCTAGGTTTTCGTGTGCCGGTATCTGGTTTAAATCCTTCTGTGCCTTCTGTTGAAAAAATTTACCCAAACGCCAATTGGCGAGAACGTGAACTTTTTGACATGTTTGGAATTCACTTTGAAGGGCATAGTGATTTGCGCCGTATTTTAATGCCGCATGATTGGCAAGGACACCCATTGCGAAAAGATTATCCGCTGGGGTATGAAGAACCGCAATTTAGCTTTAATTTTGACGAAATCAACCTCCGTAAACCGTATGCAAAAGAATAAAGGCGAGAGACTATGACCCAACATCAAGAAATCTCTCTAGACGAATTAAAACATCTGGTTTCTAACCGTGCTTTAACCGGTGATACCATGTTATTAAACATGGGTCCACAGCACCCATCTACACATGGCGTATTACGTTTACTGTTAGAGCTAGACGGTGAAACAATCGTTAATTGTGTGCCCGATGTGGGTTTTTTACATACGGGCATTGAAAAGAACATGGAATCCAAGACTTATCAAAAAGCCGAAGTGATGAGTGACCGCTTGGATTATATGAATACTACTGGCAATAATTTGGCCTATGTCTTAGGCGTTGAAAAGTTGGTCGGCTTAGATGTTCCGGTACGAGCACAAGCCATCCGAGTCATTATTACTGAACTTCAGCGTGTGGCTTCTCATTTGGTTTGGCTGGGAACTGCCGCATTAGATGTAGCGGCCATGTCTGTCTTTTTATATTGCTTTCGCGAACGCGAAATGATATTGGATATTTTAGAACTTTGCTCTGGTCAACGCATGATGACCACTTACTTTCGTCCGGGCGGTTTGTGGCGAGATGTACCCGTAGAGTTTGAAGCAGCCGTTCGAGATGTCCTTAAAATTATGCCCAAACGCATTGATGAATATGAAGCCTTATTAACCAAAAATCCGTTATTTATTGATCGTACAGTTGGGATTGGTGTGATTAATGGGGAAGATGCTTTGGCATGGGGCTTAACCGGCGGTACTTTGCGCGGCTCAGGTGTAGCACACGACTATCGTAAATTTGCTCCTTACTCAGGTTATGAGCAGTATGATTTTGAAATTCCAACACGCACCCAAGGCGATGTATTTGCCCGCTATATTGTGCGGGTTGAAGAAATGCGCGAATCCTTAAAAATTATTGAACAGGCGCTTAACAAACTGCCGATGGGTCCTGTTCGCTCGAATAATTATAAATTTGTACCACCGCCCCGCTCCGAAATTGGCACCAGCATGGAAGCTTTAATCCATCACTTCAAGTTGTGGACGGAGGGATTTAATGCACCCAAAGGTTCAGTTTATTCAGCCGTAGAGTCGCCGCGTGGTGAATTATCCGTTTATATTGAAAGTGATGGCGGGCCGAAACCTTATCGGATCCACTGGCGTACCCCGTCTTGGGATAATTTGCAAGTTTTACCTGTTATTACAAAAGGCCATTTGGTGGCCGATTTGGTCGCGATTATTGGTTCTATTGACATCGTTCTGGGAGACATCGACCGATGAGTCTCGTTGAAAAATACCCCAAAGAAGTAAAAGCCATTTTTGCAAAATATCCGCCAGAGCAAAAACGCTCGGCAGTGATGCCTTTGTTGTATCTTGCCCAGCGCGAGCAAAATTACATCACCAAAGAATCGATGCAAGATATTGCCAATTTGCTAGAACTAGATGTAACAGAAGTGGCTTCGATTGTTGGTTTTTATACGCTTTATCATGATGAAAAAGCCGGTATCTATCGCATGCAAGTATGTAACGATTTACCTTGTGCTTTGCGCGGTTCTGATAAGTTTTTGAATTCGCTATGTGAAAATTTAGGAATAAAAGTCGGCGAAACAACTCCCGATGGGCTGGTTTCCATTGAATCGGTTATGTGTCTCGCTGCTTGTGACCGCGCGCCCATGTTCCAAATTCAAAGCGGCGAAGGCTTAACCTACCACGAAAATATGACGGTTGATAAAACCATTGAATTAATTAACGCCCTTAAGCAAGCCCGCATGGAGAAAAATTAATGACACACATTCTTCTGCGGCATCGAGATGTTCCCAATATTCACCTTTTGGATGTTTATAAGAAAAACGGCGGCTTTGAATCGCTTAAAAAAGCGGTAACAACCATGCAGCCTAAACAAGTAACCGAAGAAGTTAAAGCGGCTGGTCTGCGCGGACGAGGCGGTGCGGGTTTCCCTACGGGTCTTAAATGGTCCTTTTTGCCAGATAACTCTTGGCCGCATTATGTCGTTTGTAATGCAGACGAATCGGAACCGGGTACATTTAAAGACCGAGAAATTATGGAAAGCAACCCCTTTCAGTTTTTAGAGGGGATGGCCATTGCGTGTTATGCGGTTGGCGCAACTACGGGTTATATTTACTTGCGCGGCGAGTTTTGGCCAATTGCAGCTCAGTTAGATGCTTGCATAGTGGAAATGGAAAAGGCTGGCTTTTTAGGTAATAAATTATTTGGAACAGACTATTCCTTAAAATTAATTACTCATTTAGGCGCAGGCGCTTATATTTGCGGAGAAGAAACCGCTCTTCTCGAATCGCTTGAAGGAAAACGAGGCCAGCCTCGGTTGCGCCCGCCTTTTCCTGCTATCGCGGGCTTGTATGGTAAACCCACGGTTATTAATAATGTAGAAACGCTAACCAACCTTCCACCGATTATAGAAAAAGGCGCGGCGGGTTTTCGTCTGCAAGGTACCGAAAAAAGCCCAGGGACAAAGATTTTTAGCCTTTCTGGCAATATCAACAAACCAGGCAACTATGAACTGCCGCTAGGAACAACCTTCCGCGAGTTAATTTTTAATCACGGCGGCGGCTTGGCTGAAGGACGCAAAGTTAAAGGCATCATGCCTGCGGGTGCTTCTTCTTCTATCATTATGGTTAATGATGAAACTTTTGACCAAGTGATGGATACCCCTATGGATTACGAAAACGTGCAGAGCGTGGGTTCTTTGCTTGGCTCAGCCTCTGTGATTATTGTTGATGATTCAGTTAATATGGATTGGTTAATTAGCAAAACCGTTCACTTCTTTAAACACGAATCGTGCGGTAAATGTACCCCTTGCCGAGATGGTACGGTTTGGATGCAGCATCTCGTAGACCGTATTGAAGCCGGTAAGGCTACCTCAAAAGAAGTGTTTTTATTAAAAAATGTTGCCACCCAAATGCAAGGCAAGTGTTTGTGCGCGTTGGGTGAGTTCGCCACCATGGCGGTGGTTTCAGCCATAGACCGCTTTCCTCAAGATTTTGAAAAGAAAACGGCTGGCTAGCCCGAGGATTTTATGCCTAAAAATGTAACCTTAACCATCAATGGACAATCTGTAACAGTGCCCGAAGGAACTGTTGTAGTCGATGCTGCCAAAACATTAAACGTAGATGTGCCGGTATTTTGCTACCACCCTAAAATGGAACCGGTGGGCATGTGCCGCCAATGCCTAGTAGAAATTGGCCGCCCGATGATTGACCGCGCCACCGGCCAACCAGTTTTAGATGAAAACGGTAAGCAGAAAATTCAATTTGGCACCAAGCTGGAAACCGGCTGTACCAATGTTGTTTCTGAAGGCATGGTCGTAATCACCAATTCAGAAAGTGCAGAAAAAGGCCAAAAAGAAATTTTGGAATTATTGCTCACTTCTCACCCGCTGGATTGTCCAGTTTGCGATAAGGGCGGCGAATGCCCCCTGCAGAACTTAACCATGGCGCACGGTTCAGACCAAAGCCGCTTTATCTTTGACGAAAAACACAAAGCCGAAAAACATGTTCCACTGGGTGAATTAATTTTCCTCGACCGCGAACGCTGCATTCAATGCGCGCGCTGTATCCGCTTTCAAGATGATATTGCCGGTGAACCCGTGCTTGGTTTTTACAACCGTGGCCGCTCCACCGATATTGTGACCTTTAGTGAACCCGGTTTCGATTCTGTCTTTTCTGGTAACACCACCGATATTTGCCCCGTTGGCGCGTTAACCACCGCCGACTTTCGCTTTGGTGCTCGCCCTTGGGAATTAAACAACGCCGCTTCGATTTGTACCCAATGTCCGGTTGGCTGTAACACCACCTATAACGTGCGGCGCGAAGCCAAAAGCGGTGGCGATGTGGTCGTGAAACGGGTTCTGCCCCGCCAAAACGAACAAGTGAACGAAATTTGGATGTGTGATAAAGGCCGCTTCGCGGGCTATCAATATACCGAAGCTACCACCCGTTTAAAGAGCGAGCCCGCCGAATTCGGGCAAAGCCTCAAGCGTGCCGCCGATGCCCTAAACACTGCCCAAGCTGAAACGGTCATTTTAGCTGGTGGACGTTTGGCCAACGAAGATTTATATAACCTGAAAAAATTAGCCGACGGATTGGGCGCCAAAGCCTATCACTACACTCAAATGGGCGGCGGAGATTTAACTACCGCTTATGGTTTAACCGCTGGCTCTAATTTAGCCGATGTAGGCGCAGGCGATACGGTCTTGGTGATAGCTTCTGATTTGTATAACGAAGCCCCCATTTGGCATTTGCGCCTAAAAGCTGCGGCCAAACGAGGTGCTACTTTAATTGTTGCAACTGGCCGCGCCACCAAGTTAGATGAATTTGCCACTTCAGTGGTTCGATATTCATACGGCGAAGAATTAACAGCACTCAAGAAACTTTCTAAAACAGATGCTTTAATTAATGCCAACAATTTAATCGTTTTCTACGGGTCAGATGGATTGGGACTCACTGGTACAACCATGCTGGCAGAAGCCTGCGCTGGCTTAATTAAGACTCGCGCTGGAAAAGCCAACAATGGTTTGGTTGGTGTCTGGAATACTCCGAATGCACAAGGCGCCTGGGAATTAGGCTTTCAGCCTATCGATTTTGCAGCCATCGAATTAAAAGGAAAAACAGTTTATATCCTAGCGGCTGACCCAGCCGGAGATGACCCGCAATGGGCGGCTGCATTAAAAACAGCCAAATTCGTGATTGCGCAAGATATTCTTGAAACAAAGACCACCCGTTTAGCCAATGTTGTTTTACCCGCTGCTGCCCCCACCGAAAGAGAAGGCAGTTACACCTCCGCTGAACGGCGTGCGCAACGTTTTTACCCCGCTGTTCCAGCCAAAGCTACCAGCAAAGCAGATTATGCAATTGTGGCAGAACTAGCAAAAGCCTGTGGTATTCAACTCGATGGACGCTCACCGTTATTGGTGATGAATCAATTGTCAGCAGAGATGAAAGCTTTTGCAGGAATTAATTATGCAACCTTAGCCAAAGTTACTCAGCAGTGGCCTATGATAGGTCGCGGCGATTTGTATTATGGCGGCACATCTTACGAAAATAAACAAGGCTTGGGTGTGCATTTGGCACTGGGCGAAGTTTCTAAAACGAGTGAATTAAAAGGTTCATCTGTAGAAATTAAAGCAGGTGAGTTAATGGCTGTACCAGTCAATAAGTTATACGATTTAGGTACAACCGTTGCCCCTTCTACGTTATTGTCTCAGCGCATTGGTGCGCCAAGTGTGGGGTTGAATCCGCAGACAGCCAAAAAGTTTGGCATTGAAAACGGCAGCAAGCTGGTGGTGAGCCTGCCGGAATCTGAAGTGGAATTAATCGCCAAGTTTGATTCATCACTTGCCGAAAATACATTAACCATTGCTCGCAGTATGGGCGCTTTCATTAATCAGCCGGTACCTGCGGCGTTGCGTGTGGCGCAGAAGGCTTAGGGCAGATGCAGACCGATATGCTTTGGCTGGTGCTCGAATGGGCGATTAAGTCTTTTGTTTTGGTTTTAATTTTGTTGGGCGGGTTTGCTTATTTAACCTATTTCGAACGGCGTGTGTTGGCAAAAATGCAAGTGCGCATTGGTCCCAACCGTGTGGGTTGGGAAGGTTTGCTGCAACCAATTGCCGACGCGGTTAAATTAATTTTTAAAGAAGAATTTACTCCGGCAAAAGCATCAAAATTGCTGTTTTTGCTCGCTCCAATTTTAACGATGGTTCCGGCTTTGGTGATTGTGGCGGTGCTGCCTTGGGGACCAGATTTGCAGATTGGCTCGTACACCCTTAAGCTGTATATTGCCAATATTAATGTTGGCGCGTTGTATATTACAGCGGTGGCTTCGGTGGCGGTTTATGGCATCACCATTGCGGGTTGGGCTTCTTATAACAAGTTTGCTCTAATGGGCGGCTTGCGCTCTACCGCGCAGATGATTTCGTACGAGTTGGGCATGGGGTTTTGTTTTGTAATGGTGATTATGCTGGCGGGCAGCATGAACATGATTGATATTGTGAATGCCCAACGTACCCTTTGGTTTGGTGTAATTCAACCGGCGGGTTTCTTTATCTTCTTTATTACCGCGTTAGCCGAGCTTAATCGCGCTCCCTTTGATATGCCTGAAGCTGAGCAAGAGTTAGGCGCGGGTTTCCATTCGGAATACTCAGGTATGAAGTTCGCTTTGTTTTTTATGGCTGAATACACCAAGATGATTACCCTCAGCGCCATTATTGCCACTTTATTTATGGGTGGTTATTTAGGTCCTTGGGTAGATGAATTGCCTATTTTGGGTCCAGTTTATTTATTTTTCAAAATATTATTTTTACTCTTTGTGATGGTTTGGGTGCGGGCTACCCTGCCGCGTATTCGCTACGACCGATTAATGGAGTTCGGCTGGAAGGTGATTCTGCCGCTTACTTTAATTTTGGTCTTTGTCACCTCTTTTGGGGTGTTATTGGCAGAACAATTGAATATGTGGATATTGTGGGCAGCCACCCCCATTGTTTCTTTATTAATTGGTTATTGGTTTACTTTACAAGTAGATAGTGCCTTGAGGAGGAAGATAAATGCTTAAAGAACTGAGTCGAGGTCTATGGGTCACATTAAAAGCAATGTTTGAAACACCGGTAACGGTGCAGTACCCAGAAATTAAAAAACGAACGGCAACTCGCTTTCGTGGCCGGCATTATTTAAATCGCTACGAAAACGGTTTGGAAAAATGTATCGGCTGCTCTCTTTGTGCCGCGGCTTGCCCCGCCGATGCGATATTTGTTGAAGCATCTGAAAATACAGACGAAAAACGCTACTCTCCCGGCGAGCGATATGCCAGCACCTACGAAATTAATATGATGCGCTGCATCTACTGCGGTTTTTGTGAAGATGCCTGCCCAACCGAAGCCATTGTATTAGGCGATAATTATGAACTCTCATTTACAGACCGCCGCCAAGCTATTTACAACAAAGATATGCTGTTGTTGCCTGTACAACCCGGCGGAAAACTAACCCCGCAAGTGACAGAACCCGGCATGTTTACCCGTTCTGTTCCTGAAATGAAAGACCCTGTTGATTAAGGTATCGGTTATGCTAATAAACAGTATGGATCGAAAAGGAAGTGCATGACAGCTGAATTAATTACTTTCATTATTCTTGCGCTTGTAGCCATTGGCACGGCGGCGGGCATGCTCTTGGGCCGTAATGCGGTCTATTCGGCTTTATTTTTGGTGCTGAACTTTATTACGGTTGCCATTTTTTACTTGTTATTAAACGCACCTTTTATCGCCTTGGCACAAGTGACCGTATATGCCGGAGCAATTATGGTTTTATTCTTGTTTGTAATTATGCTCTTAGGAACAGACCCATTGCCAGACAGCCAAAACCTGCCTTGGCAGCGACCATTGGCTTTTTCGCTCTCGGCTGTGCTGATGGGTGTATTGGTTTACTGGTATGCTTTTCGCGGCGGATTATTGGCTGAAATCCCTACCCCAGTAGAGAGTTTTGCTACCCCGCGAGAAGTAGGCATCAGCTTGTTTACAGACTATCAACTGCCTTTCCAAATCACTGCTGTTTTGCTTTTAGTAGCCATGATTGGTGCCATTATTCTGACTCAAAAAGAAAACGGAGGCCAGCAATAATATGGTACCAGTGAGCTATTATTTAATTCTTTCAGCCATTTTATTTGGCATGGGTGTCTTAGGGGTATTAATTCGCCGCAATGCTTTGGTTGTCTTCATGTCTATTGAATTAATGCTGAACGCCGCTAATTTAGCCTTTGTGGCCTTTGCCCGTACTTTTGGTCAGTTAGATGGTCAAATTTTTGTTTTCTTTGTGATGACGGTTGCGGCTGCCGAAGTTGCCGTTGGGCTTTCATTAATCGTTGCCATTTTCCGCTCTCGAAATACGATTGATATTGATGATTTGAGCAACCTGAAGGGATAGAAAAGATGCTCTTGAGTGAAACAAGCACATCAGGTTTATTTTTTGCTCTCGTACCTTGGATTGTTTTTGCACCAGTGGTAGGTTTTTTAATTAATCTTACTGTTGGTAAATACCTCGGAGAGAAAGGCGTTGGCACAGTAGCCAGTTTGGCATCTGCCGCGGCTTTTGTAGTTGCTGTTTTGCAAGCCTACTCTTTAACCATTCATCACGAAGGCGCGGTTGTTGCGCTGGCAGAGTGGATACATATTGGCACGCTCCAACTGGATTGGGCTTTCCGAGTAGATACCCTCTCGGTCACCATGATGTTAGTAGTTTCAGGTGTTGGCACATTAATTCACATTTATGCCATCGGTTACATGCACGAAGATGTGCGCTTCAAAAAAGACCCAAGCCGATACACCCGCTTCTTTATCTTTTTAAACTTATTTATCGCCGCCATGATGGTTTTAATCGGCGGCAATAGTTACATGATGTTGTTTGTCGGTTGGGAAGGTGTTGGTTTGGCTTCCTTCCTTTTAATCGGCTTCTGGTACGACATGGACACGTTGGGTCGCCCTTCGTTTGCCAATTCCAACGCGGCCAAAAAAGCCTTCATTACCAATCGCGTTGGCGATTTTGGTTTCTTAATCGCTGGTTTTCTCATGTTTTGGCACATGGGCAGTTTCGCCTTTGACGAAGTCTTTGCCGCCGCGCCTTTGGTTGCCGAGCATACCCCTTGGGTTATTACTGCCATTACTCTTTTTATGTTAATTGGTGTGGCGGGTAAATCGGCTCAAATTCCGCTCTACATTTGGCTGCCAGATGCCATGGCTGGCCCTACCCCTGTTTCTGCTTTAATCCATGCTGCCACCATGGTCACTGCGGGCGTTTATCTTGTTACACGTTCTTTCCCTATTTACAGTTTAAGCCACGACGCTCAGTTTATTGTCACCACCATTGGCGCGGCCACAGCTTTGTTTGCGGCCTTAATCGCCGTTGGGCAATACGACATCAAGCGCGTGTTGGCTTACTCTACCATCAGCCAGTTGGGCTTCATGGTAGCGGCCGTCGGCATGGGGGCGTTCGTAGCGGGGATGTTCCATCTCGTGACTCACGCCTTTTTCAAGGCTTTACTCTTTCTGGCGGCTGGTTCCGTCATCTTAGCCGTAGAGCGGGGCCACCACCATGCTGGTCACGGCCACCAACACGATTCCCACGCTGACGCGGAAGACTCGCATGCCGAAGTATTTGACCCGGGTGACATGCGCAACATGGGCGGCTTGCGAAAGCAAATCCCCGTTACTTTTTGGGTTTATATGATTGGTACGTTGGCTTTGGCTGGTATTTTCCCCTTTGCCGGTTTTTGGTCGAAAGACGAAATTTTATTAGATGCCAGTTTGCACTTCCCGCATGTCTATTGGATGCTTTCGATCGCTGCTTTCTTTACTGCCTTTTACATGGGTCGCCAAGTGTGGATGGTCTTTTTTGGCAACAGCCGCCACGAAGCCGCCGAACATGCCGAAGAAAGCCCCTTGGTAATGACTATTCCACTCATGGTCTTGGCGGCGCTTTCGGTGCTAGGCGGCTTAATTAATTTGCCGTTTGAAGGTTTCCATCATTTTGGGCACTGGCTAGAACATACCCTCGGTGAAGTCGAATCGCTTGGTTTAGACTGGGGTATTGCGGGTATTTCTACTTTGTTGGCTTTGGCAGCCATTGGTTTCTCTTGGCTGCTTTACATGCGCAAGCCGCTAGAAGCTGGTCAGCCCGACCCGCTTAAAAAATTGCTAGGTCCGTTGGGTTTTCTCTTTGTTGGCGCGGAGAATAAGTTCTATATCGATGAAGCCTATCAATTGGTGTTCATTGACCGGTTTAAGCAATTGGCAGACTTCCTTGCTCAAAAAATAGATTGGGATTTCTGGCACGATTGGTTTCACAATTCGGTTATTGCTGCGGGTTTTGTCAGTTTTGCCCGCTTTTTAGCTAATCCAGTCGATTTAGGTTTAATCGACAAGGTTTCGTACTGGCTGACGGATATGGTCCGCGAGTCTTCAGATACATTGCGCCAGCTTCAAAATGGTTTTGTTCGTTCGTATGCGCTTTCTGTTTTGTTGGGCGTAGTCGTCATTTTAGGATACTTGGCCCTGCGCTAAGTTTCAAAGTGATTAATTAAATCCTTAATTAATCAACCTTCACTTGTAACCGAGGGATACACATGAACTTTCTTTTAGAACCCCTTTCCATCGTCACCTTTTTACCCCTGCTGGGGGTATTGGCGCTTTTATTCATTAAATCTGAATGGAAGAGCGCTATCCGCTGGGTAACGCTGGGTACAACCCTGCTGACCTTTGCCTATTCTATTTGGGCTTTCTTTTACAGCGGTCATTACATAGTCGCTAGCCCAGACCTGCAACTGGTCACAAAATATAACTGGATCTCGGTAGCCGGTTGGAATATTCAATATTACCTAGCCGCCGATGGCTTGAGCATATTATTGGTCTTGCTCACCTCCTTTTTAACCCCCATTGCCATCCTCTCCACTTGGACAGCGGTTGAAGAAAGATTAAAAGAATTTATGGTCTTCTTCCTGCTTCTCGAAGTGGGCATGACAGGTGTATTCTTAGCACAAGATTTATTCTTGTTTTATATTTTTTGGGAGTTCACCCTCGTCCCCATGTATTTCTTAATCGGTATTTGGGGTGGTCCTAACCGGTTATATGCCTCCATTAAATTCTTTCTTTACACCATGGCAGGCTCCATCTTAATGCTCTTAGCCATTTTATGGCTGGGCATTAATGGCGGCACCTTCTCGGTACCAGATTTAATTAATCAGGGGAACATCCCTGCCAACGCACAATTATGGCTTTTCATCGCGTTCGCTGCCGCCTTTGCCATTAAAGTGCCCATGTGGCCCTTACATTCTTGGTTGCCAGATGCTCACGTAGAAGCGCCAACAGCCGGTTCGGTCATCCTAGCGGGTGTTTTACTTAAGATGGGAACCTACGGCTTTCTACGCTTCAACCTGCCTCTGTTTCCTCAAGCCTCTATCCAAGCTGCACCCGTGATGGCGGTCTTGGCTGTCATTGGCATTTTATACGGAGCGGCGGTTTCTTACTCTCAAAAAGATGTGAAAAAACTGGTCGCCTACTCCTCTGTCAGCCATTTGGGTTTTGTCATGTTGGGTTTATTTGCCATGAACGCTCAGGGCATCGCAGGCGCTATTTTGCAGATGATTAATCATGGGCTGAGCACGGGCGCATTATTCCTTTTAGTGGGCATGATTTATGAGCAGACTCACACCCGTGAGTTAAAAGTCTATGGCGGTTTATGGAAAATCATGCCTGTTTTTGGCAGCCTAACATTAATTGTTACACTTTCCTCAATGGGTTTACCCGGCTTAAATGGCTTTATTGGTGAATTCACCATTTTGTTGGGCGCTTGGGGTTCCACCGTTTATAACAATGTTTGGTTTGCTGGATTATCAGCCATTGGTGTTATTTTGGCAGCTGTTTATATGCTTTACATGTTCCAAAAAATGTTTTTGGGTCCGCTTGGCGAAGTGGCGCAGCACCACGATTTGCGTGATTTAAACTGGCGTGAAATTATCACTTTGTTGCCGCTTTTAATTTTCATCTTTTGGATAGGTCTCTACCCTCAGCCGTTTTTCGATTTGATTTCACCGGCTGTGGACAAATTGGTTGGCGCGTTAAGCGTCATGCCATAGAGGTAAACAATGCCCGATTTTAATTTAGTTGCAATTTTGCCAGTAATTGTTTTAGCCTCTTGGGCTTCTCTATTGCTGGTATTCGACATATTTTTACTGAAAAACCGCAAAGAGTGGGTGGCTGCTTTGGCTGCGCTTGGCTTGCTGGTTACCTTGGCGGTTTCTCTGTCACAAGCCGGTTTAGAAACAGTTGGTTTCAACGGCATGGTCGTTTTAGATGGTTTTTCACAATTTTTCCATGTTTTGTTTTTAATCAGTGGTTTACTAGGTATGGCGGTTGCTTATGGTTATATGCGCCGTATGAACATTAATCGCGGTGAGTTCTACCCGTTGTTAATGCTTAGCATTACCGGCATGATGTTAATCTCGCAGGCCGCCGATTTAATATTAGTATTCTTATCCCTTGAACTACTGTCTATCCCGCTGTATGTCTTAGCCGCCTTTGCTTATCCTAAAATACAGTCCGAAGAAGCCGGTCTAAAATACTTTATCCTTGGTGCCTTTTCAACAGGCTTTGTAGTGTATGGTATTGCCTTAATCTATGGTGCTAGTGCTTCTACCGAATTAAGTGTGATTTTATCGAGTTTGCAAGCAGGCACTGCCAACCTTACATTGATGCTATTCGGCGCAGCCTTGGTTTTGGTAGGCTTTGGCTTTAAAGTAGCCGCCGTACCCTTTCACATGTGGACGCCCGATGTCTATCAAGGTGCCCCTTCACCGGTTACCGCGTTAATGTCTGCTGGGGTTAAAGCGGCTGGTTTTGCTGCATTAATGAGAATTTTTATCATGGCATTCCCATCTTTGGCATATGACATCACGCCTATCTTGCAAGCCTTGGCTGCTTTAACTATGTTGGTTGGCAATATTGTGGCGGTTTCACAAACCAATATTAAACGCATGTTAGCTTACTCTAGCATTGCGCAAGCAGGGTATATTTTGATGGCCTTGGTACCCTATGGCCGCGCCGATATTGCCCCTGTTTCTGTGGCGGCTGCTTTATTTTATTTACT
>CAYOGW010000002.1:0-9794 GCA_964403635.1 uncultured Anaerolineaceae bacterium
AGCCATGTTTTATTTTTTAAGTAATATTTTTGGTCATAATATAAGTAATCGTAACCAGCTTCGTGCAAGGCGATGGGATTGGGCTCGTTAACCAAAGCCAAAAACTGCGGCAGGTTTTCTCCCATTGTGATGGAAGATTTTGTGGGCAAGCCAAAAACCGTAGCGCCGCGCGGGTAGTTATTATCAAACAACATGGTATTTTGAAAGAGTTTTCCAAAATAGAGGCGATTCATTTTCACGTCGAGTTCGTTTAAATAGATAGCTGGGATGGGTTGAGACATGGCGGTCAGCTGGCTGCCGAAGAGCATTAATCCGCTAAAGATAGTCGCCGCACCCCAAGCCAACAGGGTTGGTTTCCACTCGTCGGCTTGTTTTTTAAGCCATTGCCAAGCCAACGGTACTGCCATTAATTTAATCACAATTAAAAAATGAGCCAGCATACGAGAGATGGCGGTTGGGCCCGCGTTGCCCGTGTATTCAAAGAAAACCATCAGTAAGCTAGGAATCATGGATGCCAGCCAAGCAGTAGTAAACCAATCTTCTTTTTCTATTCTCTTTTTCGCTTCAGCAAACAGAAGCGGTAAAGCCAAAATAGCTAAACCAGTTTCGGCTATGATGGGCAGCCAATGAAGGGGATTAATTAATGACAGGTAACCCAAATGAGAAGATAAAACAGTGGGCAGGTTTAATCCAAAACTGACTCTAAAATAGGTGTCGGTACTGCCAGCAAAAAGCCTTTCGAACATGCCGCGTGCCAGCTCGGTTAGCATGCCGCCCTGAAGTAAAGCCAAAATGCCGCCCGCAGTTAAGACAGCCAGCCAAACCCAGGCTTCTTTGGGCATGCGCCAGTTTTTGTTTTTAATCATCCACCAGAAAGCGGTTAAAACAAAACCGATAGATAAAAAGCCAAAAGTGACTTCGTTTGCCAAAGCCAAGGATGCCAACAAAACCACTAACGGAATGTTGCTTAACCAACCCGCCCGCTTGTTAACAGCCAATAAAAGTAATAAGACAATAATTAAAATAGCCGAAACACCGAAGCCATTGTGCAGCATAGAAATAGAATGGTCTAAACCGCTGCCATACAAAAATGGGAAGGGGCGCGGCGGCGCGCCTTCCACACTCCAATCTTTTAGCAGGGCAACCGCTAAATTAATACCCGAATCGGCGCCGGAGCCAATTAACGTCACACTGCTAGAAATGCTATTTAACACACTGGCGGGTAATAAAAGCAATATCCAACGCGCGCCGCCCGCGAAAGCTACAAACAAAACCGAGAAAAACTGAGCGGTGCGGCTTTTGGTTAACCGGTAAGCCAAAGAACCAGAAAGCATAAAGGTTAATGCGAAAGACAAACCACGTGCTAAATCCAGCGCTGTCCACGGGGCGGCGTTGACCGTTTTAACAAACTGAGCCGCCAGCAGCAGCATAAAGTAATGATAACCAAAGCGCAGGTCTGGGTCGTATGCCAAACGCGGAGGGATGTCTCCCAGCGCCATAGAAGCGACATGCGGCAGGTTTTGATGGTCATCTAACAAACCTAACCCGCGCCCAATTAAAGTAAAAACCATAAAAATAGCAATAAAAGTTAACCATTGTAAGGGCCTAACTTGTTCTTTGGTAAAGAGCTTTTTTCGAATAGGCCAAGCCAGCAACCCGCCCAGCAACAACAAAACACCAGCCGAAAGCCAAAAGGCGTAATCGGTAGAGAAGAACCTTCCTAGCCAGTTAGAAAGCCAAGTGGAGAGCAACACGCCCAAAGCCAAACCCGCCAGCAGCCTTTCCTCCGCAGGGATATTAAACAACCGCGAGAGAATCAGCCAGCCAGCCAACGCCCATAATAGCAACAGCAAAATTAAATAAAAAACATTGATTTCGTTTAATAAATACATGGTTTACTCTTTCTGATGTACTTGATGAAAAAGCATTTCGTACTGAGCAACAATCACATTTAAATCGAAAGCCTTAGCCAAAGCCAAGCTTTTTTCTTGTGCTAATTTTAACCGCTCTGGCGAAGAGAGCAAAATCCTTAAGCAATCTGCCAACGCAGCAATATCTCCAGCCGTAAACAAAAAGCCGTTTTCCCCCTGCTTCACCAACTCCACATTGCCGCCCGCTTCACTCAAAACCAAAGCCATGCCCATGCCCATCGCCTGCACGCCCACAATCGGCAAGCCTTCAGAGCGAGAAGGCAAGCATAAAATTTGCGCCTTTGCAAACCAAGCCAAAACGACATCTGGCGAAACCCAGCCGAGCAATTTAAAGCGTGTTTGCAAATTATTTTCTTTAATTAAATCTTGCACTTCATTTAATAAAGGTCCATCTCCCAGCATCACACATTGCCAAGACAAATCCTTCAACTCAGCCAACGCCCGCACCAAATGAGCGGGGTTTTTTTGCTCCATAAAACGCCCAGCAAAAATAATGGTTGGAGGATGAGAAGCCTCCGCTTGGCGGGCGGGCAGCGCTGAAAGGTCTACCCCGTTATGAATGACCTCTACCCGCACGCCCGCGTAACTTTTCTCCGCTATTTGTTTGGTAAACTGGCTGACAGCCACCACCCGCGCCGCCGCGCGCCAAATGGGTTGGGTAAACGGCAAAATCCAGCGAAATATATGCTCGGTTTTTTCGGGGACACCGCCGGGCACATCGCCCAAATGAGCAGTTAATACATACGGAATCCCCGTTAATTGAGAAAGCATCCAAGCTGCTAGCCCAGCCGGAACCGCAAAATGGGCATGGATTACATCTGGCCGCCATTTTTTAATTAATCTTAAAGATTCCCATACGCAAAAGAGATTAAACAAAAACATCTCTGGCAACAAAGCCCGAAATGCAAACCGGCGATTAAAACCAATGCGTCTTAATTCAAAACCGCCAATTTGTTCAATCGCATTTAATCCACCCATCGCGGCGGTTAAAATTTTCACATCATGGCCGCGCGCCGCCAACCCCTGAGAAAGGTCTAAGGCCACACGCCCGCCGCCGCCGCCCACTGGCGGAAACTCATGTGTTAATACTAAAATTTTCATTCGTCTTCTGCCCCAGTTTGCAACACGGATTGCGTTAACCACAAAGCCCCAGGCAAACTGCCTAATGTTCCAATTAAACGGGTTAACAAAGCCAAGGTGCTGGCTTGCTCCACACTGGCACCCAATTGCATAAAAAAGGTAGTAAACATTAATTCTCTTGTACCAAGGCCATTAAAAGAAATGGGCAAAACAGAAACAAAATAAACAATCACCTGAACAGCCAACACCTGCCAAAACGAAACCTGCATACCCAACTGAGCAGAAACTACCAGCGTCATGGCTGTAATAAGCAAGTTAGAAGGCCAAGCCGCCAAAAAAGCCCACACAAAACCCATCGGCTTTGTAGACCATAAACGAAAAGCCAGAGCCATTTGTGGAAAATATTTTTCAGCCAACCTGCCAAGCGGAGCAAAAGCAGCCCAACCAGTTAAAGCGCCAAGACCAAACTCACTCAATGGCAATGGGAGTAAACAAGTCATGGCTGCCATATTAATTAAACGGTCTAACACCACAGAGCCAAGCGCCAGCGTTTTACTCTTTGCAAACGGCAAAACAGCCAACACACGAAAACCATCTCCACCAATGGTGGATGGCAAAAAGTTCGAAGCAAAATTCCCTGCCCAAGCAATTTGAAACGCCTTCCAATAAGAGAGTTCTACCCCCTGCGCCCAAAGCAAAGCGCACCAGCGCAAGGTATTAAAAACATAAGCACCCCAAAACAAAGCAAATGCCAACCCAATGGCCCAGCCATTTAAACCAGCCAAACGCTGAAAAACAAGGGTCCAATCTTGCCGAGCCAAAAGCCAAACAAATAAACCCGTGCTTAATAACAAACCCAGCACTTTTAACCAAAACAACAAAAACGCACGGTTTAATTTCATGGGTTTTCCTGCACCGGGCACGCCCGTTCCGCTTTGGGTACAAACACATCAATCACACTTAAATCGGCTTCAATGGTTACCAATACTTGGTAATCGCACAAAATAAAAGGCGCTACGCGCGTGTTCCAAATATTATTTTCTTCAGCAAAGGAGGCGCTAGCCACATCTTTAATCGTTAGATTTTGCCGCCCAGAAACAATCATCACAAAACGATGTTCCGCCAGATCTTTATAAAATTTTTGCAAATATGGCTGGTTATTGCTCATTGCCATTTCCATTAAAGTCACCGCTTCATAATCCGCTACCAGCGGCACCTGTACCTGATTAAAAGTAATTAAATGTCTTTCATTAATAAACAAAACATTGCCTTGTTCTGCCGCCTGCTCTACCAAACTTTTTAATTGCTCAAAAGCTTGGTTATTCTGTTGGGGATGAAAAACTACAGGCGCATTAAGGGTTGGAATCATGAAGAAAAGTGGAATTAACAAACCGCTGGCAATAACCGGCCAAGGGGGCAACCGCCAAGCCGAGTTTTCTCCGGCGGGCTCCCCCTCAGCTTGTTCCGTTAAAAAATAAAGGCCAACCAGCCCTAGCAAAACAGCAAACGCATCCATATTATGTAAGTCGCCGCCACCGCCAATTTTAACGCTGACAATTAACCCGCCGATGAATAAAACCAGCAGCATACTCGCCAGCCCCAACCACCGAATGGGATGCAATTTTTGCCAGCCTCGCCAAGCCATAAGAAGCAGAGCAACTATCAACGGGCCAGCCACTAATAACAAGCCAATCACAATACCCAATTCAAAAGATGGGTTCGGCCACAAGCGTGACCAAATTAAATCGGATGAAAAACTAGAAGCAAAGGCGCTTACATCGGCATTGCCAGAAAGCGGCACATAAATGAGTTGACCCAACAAAGCAGCCGCCAGCCCCAGCCCAGCCCACCCAAACGGTTTCATTAAATAAACCCAGCCATTTTTATATTTTGCTACTGGCTCTTCTAACAAATAAATGGCAATTAACAACATGGCTGGCACCGGAAACCAATTAACGCGGCTCATGCCTGCCCAAAGCGAAGCAATGATTAAAACAACAATCGTCTGCCAGGGCTTTTTAAAATTTGCAAAATAAAAAATGAGAAAGGTCATGACTTGCAAATGATAGTAAACGCCCATTTGTAACCAAAACACAAACAACCAAATGGAAATTAATCCTATTTGCCAGCGGTTTTGGCTGGCAACACGACGAGCCAAACTCCAGCTTGCGAGGGCGGTTAAACCAACCCATAGCAAAAACTGCCAAATGCGATGAACGATTAAATCTTGCGAAAATAAAAATGGAATGGCTTGCAAAAAATAACGAGTGGGGTGCAAAAAAGAAAGCGGTAACTGAAAACCATAGATGTTTTTTGAAAACAAAAGAGAAGCGTAATAATAGCGGCTGGCTTCAGACCAACCCATTGAAAGCGGATAAGCAGTAATTAAAGCGAATTGGCTATACAGTTCATATCCAAAAGCAAAAATTAAAGTTGTTAAGATGAAAGAGGTTGTCCAACTTTTTTGTAAAGCCCACTTTAATGCAAAAACAGCCAACAACAATAACCACCACACTAACCAAAGATACACATAGATAGCCAAAGACGGGTCGATGGTAGATGTTTTAATTTGCTGCCCAATTTGAAAATTAAACTTCAGCCAAGGGATGAACCAGCCAACAGCCAAAACCAAAGCTGCGCCTAAGATCCGCAGGCTGGGGTGAGCCAGCTTGAAGTTTTCTAATCGGTTAAACCAACGATTCATGCTGTGGGTTTTCATCCACCAAAATAGGATTAAACCAGCGATGAGTACGATTAAATAAAGAACAAGGGGAATGATCCAAACCGAACGAAACAGTTTAACTTCTAAAATAACCCAACGTTGAATAGAAGCCAGTAAGATGATGAAGTTAATGGCAAAGGTGAACGCTAGAAGGGTTTTCCAAAAAACACTGGAAGATGGCTGGAAAGGTTTCATGCTATTGCGCGGCTGTCTTATCCAATTTGGCAATGACATTTGGCAAAAAAAGCGCCCCGGGTAAACTGGCCGAAACAGTTAATAAACGCAGCAAAACAGCCACCATTAAGCTAACCGGCTCGCTTAGACCGGCAACTTGTGAAAGTAAAAGCGTAATAGAAAGTTCGTGAACGCCGTAGCCATTAATAGAAATGGGAACAAGGGTAATAAAGTAAGCCAAACTCCACAGTCCGGCAATCATCCAAAGTTCTAGGTGCTCCCCTGTACCAGCGCCATCAATAATAATGCTGGCAGCCATAAAGGTAAAAAACATGTGTGCCCAGGTAAACGCCAGCGCTGCCAAAAGTGAAAACGGCTTCTTAAACCACAAAGAAAATGATTGCAGGGTGCTTTGCAAAAAATCTTTCCCGCGCTGATAAAAGCCAGCCAAAAATGCGGATTGCAAAGCGGGTGCTTGTAAAAGCTGCCAAAAACCCAAAGGCGCCATCATGGTCATGCCTGCCATACCAATTAAACGGTCCACCGCAATAGAAGCCAAACAAACTGCGCGGTCGTAACCCAACTGCATAGCGCCTGCCAAGCGAACCACATCTCCGCCAATGGTGGTAGGTAAAAAATTAGAAGAAAATATACCTGTGAAAGTTAAGGTGGCGGCTTCGCGAAAGCGAATATTAATCCCCGCTGAACGGAGCAAGACATACCAGCGGCCAATAATGGAAAACCGAGAAAGGATAACCAGCCCAAACGCCAAACCCAGCCGCCAAGCCGGGATTTGGCTGGCGATTTTGAGCGGTTCTTCCCAGCCTTCGTCTTTAAACAATAGAAAAATTAAACCAATGGCTAAAAGAGTGCCACCCCAACGCAAAATAGACTGCCGGTTCTTTTTAATCCAAGCCATCATTTTTGTTTAACTTCCTTACCGCCTTGTAAATATCGGCGTACTGTGTAAGTGGTTTTTGCTTGCGACTCGTGGTAAGTTCGCACCAATAATTCGGCAATTAATCCCATCAAAATAGATTGTGTGCCCATTAAACCAACCATCACCGCAATCACAAAAATGGGTGAATTACTAATGGATGTGCCTTCGAACACACGTCGCACTGCTAAAACCAGCAAGGTAACAAAACTTGCTAAAAATAAAATTAACCCGCCACCACCAAACAAATAAATGGGCTTGTTGGCATAACGCGTTAAAAATTGAACAGCCATTAGGTCTAAAATTACCTTTGCGGTTCGCTCTAGCCCATATTTGCTTTGACCAAACTTGCGAGCATGGTGGCGAACCGGCACCTCTACAATTTTTGCGCCGACCGAATTGGCATACACAGGGATAAAACGGTGCATTTCTCCATATAAGCGAAAACCAGTCAACGCTTCTCGGCGGTAGGCTTTTAAGGTGCAACCATAATCGTGCAAATGCACACCGGTTACTTGCGAAATAAGCCAATTGGCCATGTGCGAAGGTAAGTTACGGGTTAAAGCATTATCTTCACGGTTCTTGCGCCAACCCGAAACAACATCGTAGCCTTCATCCAGTTTCTCTAACATCATCGGAATATCAGCTGGGTCATTTTGTAAATCGGCATCTAAAAAGACAATTATTTCTCCGCGGGCGTGGTCAATTCCCGCCGCGATGGCTGTCGTTTGGCCAAAATTACGTCGAAACTGCACCACAGCCACATGCTTGGGGTCTTCTTTGGCGAGCGCTTCAAGCACATTCACCGAGCCGTCTGAACTGCCGTCATCTACATAAATCACTTCCCATGTATGCTTAATCCCTTTCAAGGCCGCTTGCACGGTTTTATGTAACAAAGGCAAGCTTTCAACCTCGTTATAAACTGGGATAACAACCGAAAGGTCCATTTATTTTCTCCGAAATATATTTAATGCGGAATTGGGCTGGCACGCATTAGGCGGGTCTGTAACCAGCAAGCGCTCATAAGCTGGAGATTTTAACAAATTAAACAAGCCACTGTTTCCGTCTAATTCTGCCTGATCAACAATTAAATAATCCGCTTCTCTTAGCCACTGCTGATTAAGCTCTTCATTCCACCAGCCATATTTTTGCAACGCATCTGTATCTTCACCAATTCGCAAAGAATAGCTACCATTTAATTGAGCAGGGTATATTTTAATGTTTGGCAAGTATAGCAGAGGCGTAGGCGAATACGCCCACCAGTACACCTGCACTCCAGCGGGGATAACTCCTGCCAATTGCTGGCCTACTTTTTCAACCTGTTGCATAGCTCTCGGCTGGCAATCGTAGGCTTTAAAATCTGCGCTCAACAATTCAGTAGGTGCTAATAAATTGCCAACCACGAAAATAGCCAATAACCCAAAGGCTGCGCGACGTGAATCTTTACGAAATAAAAGCCAACTTGTAATAAATATAAATAAACCAACCGCCACAAATGCGATTAATGGAAAATATAACCACAGCCAATTTAATTGGCTTTCATACGCCCAACCAAAGCGATTACCAAAAATTTGCCAAATCTGTGCCTGACCTTCAACAATCCCGCCATCTCGAAAGCGTGGAAGAGGCCAAGCCAGCATATTCTTGTAAAAATTATTTCCAAAAATCAATACAAAAGCATCAACAGCTGTATACCCAATTCCGGCCATTAAAGCTAAAAATATTGTCAACGAAGCAATCGCCCGCATAGCAGAAAGCTGCCAATTAAAAGAAGGAGCTATCAAAGAGAAGAAGATAATTGCTAAAGAGATGTAAAAAGATGTGTAAGTAGGAAAGCAAAACGTACAATAATCATTCCCAAAAGATGCCCAAGCATGTAAGACAAAATAGATTAAAAATAAAGCAGATAGAAAAATAGCTGTTTTCTTTTGCCAGTTACTTTGCCAGTTTTTAGGCCAAAGCATGCAAGCCAAAACAAACCCTACTAAGCCAAAGAAGTAATAGCGAAACGCCAAAAATAAACTGGTTATTTGATAGCCCGTTCCTAAATCAGATAATACGGTGCGAATATTCGGCGGCGGTGCTAATGCAGCCAGATCTGGAATTAATTCTTGAAGCGGAACCCATCGCAGCCACAAACGCAAAATATTGGGCCAGTACACCAAATTGACCCCGCCAAAAGTAATCAACATTCCGCCTAAAGACGAAAGCGCTGGCTTCCAACCGTGTACCCAAAGAAGATATAAAAACAACAAAGGCAGCAAGGGCAACAAATTAATCCGCACCATTACCAGCACACCAGCCAGCAAACCCGCCGCAAAAAGTTGACTGTTCTTGGGCTGAGGGTGAACACTTAACAATAAGATAAAAACCAACAAAGCCGCTGCCAACCCCTGAGATGCGGCAACGCCATACATTCGCGCCGCCGCAGGGTTAATCACCATCGCCCAAACGGCCAATGCCCCCAGCCACGGATTTCCTACGCGACGGGTTAATCGCCATAAAGCCAGTAACATGCTAATGGCTAAGATCACAGCCAGGGTGCGCCCGCTCAATAAACCTGCCCCCAACAGAACCTGCCCCCAGCCCGGAATCAAAAAGGCAAGCGGCATTTGGTTCATCCACAAGCCATAATCTTGAAAAGGAAAATAACGGCCAGAAACCAAAAGCCAGCCTTTATATAGGTATAAGCCCTCGTCTAAAACTGAGGCTTGCCGGTCTGCCACTTGCCAAAGCGCAACCACCCAAAAAATTAAACCCGCACATGCCAACCGATCGGCCAAGCGTGTATTTTTAAATATGTTTCGCAAAAAAGACATGCGAGAAGTTTAACGCAAAAGCGCAGAGTCGCGGGAAACGACTCTGCGCTTGGTTAAATTAAATTTAATTAAGCTTTCTTTAGTTTCTGTAAATCAGCTTCAACCATCATGTGTACCAGTTCTTTAAAAGA
>CAYOGW010000002.1:9894-11267 GCA_964403635.1 uncultured Anaerolineaceae bacterium
CGTTGAGATTCTAAGTTGCCAAGGCGTAACTCTTTTACCAACCCCAGTTTAATTTTTGCAACCGTATGAGATATTTTTCTGGTTACAAATTCTAACCCACGGCGTGGGCTTTCATGATTAAACAAAATACCCGATGTCGCGAACATATCAAAAGACTCACGATAATTAATCGTAATCCAATGCCCGTAGACTTTTGCCACACCATAAGGACTGCGCGGGTATAGCGGTGTTTCTTCGCTTTGCGGCACTTCCATTACTTTGCCAAACATCTCGCTAGAAGAGGCCTGATAAAACTTAATTTTCGGGTTATACAGCCGAATGGCTTCTAAAATGCGCGTAACACCCAAACCGGTTACTTCACCCGTTAACAAAGGCTGATTCCACGAAGTAGGCACAAAAGACTGCGCTGCCAAGTTATATACTTCTGTTGGCTTAAACTCTTCTAAAGCCGAAACCAATGAACTTTGGTCGTGCAAATCTCCTTGCACAATTTGAATATCATCCTGAATATGTTCAATTCGTTCATAGGTGGCGGTGCTAGAACGGCGCACCATCCCAACCACTTCATAACCTTTTTCTAATAACAGTTCGGCCAAATACGAGCCGTCCTGCCCGGTAATCCCTGTAATTAATGCTGTAGGCATTGCATCTCCTAATTTTCTAAATTCAAGGCCTGAATTATAACGGATAAATATTAATCGATTTAATTAACCCGTTTGCTTGATTTTCTGCCACAACCAGTCACCGCCGATGAAGAGAATCGCAAGGGCGAACGCAGCCGCCAGCGTGTTTCGAATCCCAAGATTAAACCCTAGCTGATAGTAGCGGAATAAATACCAATGCCCAAAAACAAGCAGAATAATACCAACCACAGCCACAATCCGCCAAAACCAACGCCCCGCCCGCCCGCGGATTTGACTCCAAGCATAAACGGCTAACAACGAAAGCCACGGCAAAACGATAATGCGATAACGGGGGTTATCCCACTGGTCGCCGCCGCCACGCATGGCAGCGATAAAAGCCCAGACCCAAAAGACAACCGCCAACCATAGCATTTGGCGCGCCAAACGGGGCTGAGCAGAATCTTTTTGGGCTGCAAAGGGAGCAAAGCCGATGAAAGGAAAAAGAAGATACCAGCCCAAAGCACGGAATATTCCCAGCGTTTGCCAAAACGGAATCGCCGGTTCGATTAATGCAGCGGGTAAAACCGGTTGAAGCAAGCCATAAACTGCCACAAAAGGGATGGCTAAAACGGGCGGCAAACTCTCAAACAACAGTTGCACAATGCCGCTGCTACTCTTTAGCACAAAGGCGTTCCATTTTACGGTTTCACGCGCCCAATCGCCAAAAATACCCAACGGCCCGCCCGTTGC
>CAYOGW010000002.1:11367-13901 GCA_964403635.1 uncultured Anaerolineaceae bacterium
GGATACATGGCAAAAATGAGAGCCGCCCAAAAAGCTGCTTTTTCGTTGATGATTCGCTGGGCAGATGAATAGACAAAAAAGACACCCAGCGCCCCGATTAAAGCGGCAAAAAAGATGATTAATAAGGGCTGCTGTGAACCGATTAAACGATAAAGCGCCGCGCTAAACCAGAGCAATCCGCCATACTGGTCGCTGGCATATTGCCCGCTAAAGGCATTAATTAACGGCTGGGTAGAACTTGCCAATAACCACGCTTCACCATCTCGGCGGAAGGCATCAAAAAATAGATAACCCGCTTGCTGGGTTTCGGTTGGGTAGCCAAGGGTTGGAAGCAAAGAATAAGCCAGCCAGCCAAACCCCAGCCGAGACAAAAATGCGAGCAGAAATAAATAAATTGTTTGTTTTTTCAATTGATTTCCTTAACCTGTTTCATTTCAAAAGCCTTTTTACCCCACCAAAAGACCAACAACAAGACCAGCGATTGAACCGGCACCAAGTAGCGTTGATTGTCGCCATAGTCGAAAAGACTCTGCACAATCGAAGCGGCCCAAACCAGCCCAAGCAGCATCAGCGGGAAGGGGGCTAGAAAACGGGAGCGCGCCGCGGGTGAGCCCGCCAGAAAGAAACTCATAAAAATAAAAATGAAGTTTGCCAAAAGAATACCGCCGCGCGAGATTAAGACCCACATCCGCACGAAGGGTTGTAAAGCGGGGTAAATTAAATTGTTCGGCTCGTAATAAACCGCTGCCAGCCAGCCGTTTAACCAGCCATCGGCAACGGTTTGCAGGTAAAAAAGCGGCTGCGCCTGAATGGTTTGCCAAGCCATGCCGCCCAACAACCGCGAAAGGCTGTTGTAATTTAAGCCGGTGGCTTTTTGCAATTCGGGGATAGCCCCCCAAATGGTGTTGTTTTGCGCGCCGGTTTCGGCGATGCGCTGCGTACGGTAACGGATGTAAATTTGTTTAATTTCGTCATATTCGGCGGGAGCATATTCAATATAGCCGCCCACATGGTTAAGCATGCGGTAGCCGCCGAGCGTATCGAAACTGGTGATTTTTGTTTTTTCTTGTACAAAATTAACCCACGCACCAAACAGAATTAATGCAGGCAGGCTGATAGCCAACGCCAACACCCAGCGGCGCGGAAAGTTAATGAATAAATAAACCGCAAACAGCACAGGTACAAACACAAAAAGGGGTCTTGCCAAGCCCGCCAAGGCTGTGATTAATGAGATGAGCAACGCCAGCCAAAGAGTTGGTTTTTTTAGCAAATAAAGCAAACCCGCCAAGGCAAGCGCCAACAAAAATATGGTTATGCTTTCGGTTAGCATACTGGCTTCAAAAAAGAACTGGCTGGGGTTTAGGGCGTGCGCCAAACCAATGAACGCGGCAAAACGAGGGCTTTGGGTTAACTGATAGCCAATGTAAAATAAGAGCAAACTGGTGATTAAACCAAGCGCCAACTGAGCAAGGTAACTATAAGCGCCCAAACCAGTGATTGCTAAAAACGCCGGATAAACCGGCGTGCGATAGGGGCTATATAAATGAAAACTTTTATAAATTAAATTGTGAGCCAGTTGCAGGTAACCTGGGCTGTCACTGTTTTGAGTAAAAGGGTAAACCAGCCACAAACCCAAGCGAACCAAAAAAGCAACACCGCCCGTTAGGGTTAGCCAGCTCCGAATGTCATTTTTAAGCAGCATCCAAAAAGCCATCCAAAATACGTTTGGCGCGCTCTACCCAAGAATATTGCGCGGCATCAGCGCGCGCCTGCTTTGCCAAAGTTTCGCGGCGGGTGGGGTTATCTAACAAGCCGCGCAAAGCCCCTTCCCAGGCATTTAAATCATCGGGCGGGCAAAAAGCGGCATTTTTTTCATTTAATACTTCTCGAAACACCACCAAATCGCTGGCAATCATGGCCCGCCCGCTGGCTAAGTATTCAAACATTTTCATGGGGCTAGAAATTTGAGCCGAGTTGCCGCCGCCGCTAGAAATGCTAATTTTAGAGCCATACGGCATTAACAACACATCTGCCGCCGCTTGATAAAGAGGCAGCTTTTCGTTCGGCACAAACCCAACAAAGGTGATGTTAGGGATTTCAGCGGTTAACTGGCGATAATGCTCCACATCTTCGGGGCGGCCACCCGCCCACACAAAGCGGACTCCCGAAAGCCGTTTTGCCAATTCGATAAAGGTATCTACCCCCCGACCCTGATACAAATGCCCCGTACAAGCGACAGTTAAGGCTTCGGGTAAATTAAGCTGCTTGCGGGCTTCTGTGGGCGCGGGAGTCTTTTCAAAACGCTCTAATTCCACTCCGTTGGGAGCCAAAATAATATGCTCGGCTGAAACAAAATTACCAAAACGGTCTTCCATTTGATGCTTAAGCGCTTTGGTAATAACCGCCATGCGCTTAAGGCCATTCATATC
This sequence comes from uncultured Anaerolineaceae bacterium, assembly GCA_964403635.1. GTDB lineage: Bacteria > Chloroflexota > Anaerolineae > Anaerolineales > Villigracilaceae > JANJTV01. The sequence continues at coordinate 13,797 of CAYOGW010000002.1, forward strand.
TCGAAAGTAGCGAAACCAAAACGGGCCAATGCGCCCAGAAGGCAGGTCGTGTACTTCCATAATGGTCGGAAAGCCATGTAACAATCCCAGCACCGCCGATTGAAT
>CAYOGW010000002.1:14001-39573 GCA_964403635.1 uncultured Anaerolineaceae bacterium
GAAGGTATTTGGGAAGCGGAGATAGCAACAATTTTCATAGGTTATTTCTTTTATGGAATGATGTTTCAGAGATTAAGAAACAATCTGGCTGGATTGTATCTTAATCTCGCTTATGCCGCGCCAAACGATAATACAAATAGAAAAAACAAAAAAGCCAGAGAGCAAAGCCGCTTGTGCCAAGTAGCCAAACTGCGGCACTAGCCAAAAGCCTAAGACCAATTTAATTAATCCAGCAATAGCGGTTACTACCAACGGAAAGGTTGGCAAGCCCAAAGAGAGCAAAAGCGGGCGATTCCAAAACAAAATATTCGCTGTGCCAAAGCCGATTAACAGAATCAACGCGGCTGGGATAGCAGGTACATACTCCGCGCCATACATTAAACCGACAAACCAACTACCAAAAATAGCCAAACCCAAGCCAATAATTAAAGTAACTGAAGCCGAAATGGTGGTTAAACGCCGCAAGAGAGAATTAAGCCGCGCCCAAGCCTTCTCGCCGATGGCTTTCGAAATTTCTGGAAAGCTGGTTTTAATAAAGGGGTCAATGGGCATTAAGACCAAATTAATTAACGCCAGCGCCACTTTGTAATAACCACCCTGTAACGGGGAAAGAAAGTAATTAACCCACAATATTTCACTGTCTCGCGTGACCAAATTAACCGTGCCAGAAAAATTGCTAGAAAAAGCAAAACCCCAAAACTCCTTACGGGGCGGCAGCAAATCAAACGAAGCGCGCCACCAACCCGCTCCAAATAACTGTTCGGCACGCCTTAATGCCAAGATGGCATACCCCATGCCTGTTAGTAATTTACCCAGCAAATAAGCGCTTAATACCCACCAAATATTGCCCTGAAACAAAAAAGCCGCCAGCACCACGCCCGCCGTAAGAACATTTTGGCTTAAATTCAAAACCGCCTGCGCGCGAAAGTTGCCGCCCACTTGCAGCAAAGCGGTAGATGTTTCATAGATAAAACCAGCGGGGATGATTAAACCGTAAAAAATGAAGAAAGGCGCAGCAGCAGGGTCTTTGGCAAAGAACTCCGCCGCCAGCGGAGCGGTGATCACCACCAGCAGGTAAGAAATAATGGAAGTGGAAAACTCTGTGAGAGCGGCAGCCTTAAACACCGCCGCGGCGGGTAACGGCTCTTTTTTGGCTAAAAATTGTCCGCTATACTTCACCACCAATTCCCCTAATCGAAAAGAAAATAAACGGTCGGCAGCTGAAGCAAAGGAGGTGATAGCCCCCAACACGCCAAAGCCAGCCACGCCTAATAAACGGGCGGCAAAAATGCTTTGCACAATGCTTAACCCAGCCCCCAGCGTATTACTCGAAAACAAGTAGCCGCTGTTTTTGACCACCCGCTGTAAATGCGGGTCGGTCTGCCAAATGGCACGTATTTTATTCATTAAATTCATCAGAGATTAAGGTGTTAAAACATCTTTGGCAAAATCGCGTTCGTCACGATACCACTCGATTAATTTCTGCACACCAGCGGTCATGTCATATTCCGGCACCCAGCCAAGCATTTCTCGGGCTTTGGTTACATCTGCCCAATTGGTGAACATATCGGCGGGGTTTGGCGGACCATGCTCCACAATGGCGGTTTTACCGGTTAGCTCTTCAATGAGCTTAATTAAATTATTAATCGTTATCACTTCGTGCCCGCCAAGGTTAATCACTTCAAACCCTACCGGTTTAAGAGCGGCCAAAATACCGCGCGCGATATCATCAATATAAGTAAAGCCGCGAGACTGCTCACCATCTCCATTTACCCGCACCGGTCGGCCTTCCATAATCCATTGCACAAAGCGAAACAAAGCCAAATCGGGCCGGCCCGCTGGACCATAGACCGTAAAGAAGCGCAAAACGGTGGTGTCGATGCCATGCAAGTGATGGTAACTATGCGCCAGCACTTCCGCGCCTTTTTTGCTGGCGGCGTAGGGCTGCAACGGCTCGCTGGAAGAAGCGGTTTCGGGCGTGGGGTAAGGCGGGTTTGAGCCATAGATGCTGGAGGTAGATGCCAAAATAAATTTGCAGCTGTCACTTAAACGCGCCGCTTCAAGCATATTTAATGTGCCCATCGTGTTAGATTCCATAAAAATCCATGGATTTTCGACCGAAAATCGCACACCGGCGCGCGCCGCCAAATTAATCACCGCATCGAACCCACCACGGGCTACTTCCGGCGCGGCAAGTATCTCTCGCTGAGAAATATCCGCTTTAAGCAAAGAAAATCCATCCCGATTAATTAACTTCTTTAATCGGTATTCCTTCATGCGCGGGTCATAGGCATCGTTCATGTTATCAATGCCCAAAACAGTATGCCCCGCGTCTAAAAGCATTTCACTGGTGCGGGCACCAATAAAGCCCGCCGCACCCGTAATTAAATAATGTGCCATTACAAGCGCATCACTTTCTCGTTGGCTTGCCCTAAGCTACCCAAGGCGTTGCGTGTGTCAAAAATAAACTTAGATTGTTTCACAATGGTTTCATACTCAAAATCGCTGTGATTGGTAATAATCACTACCGCATCGGCATTTTCTGCGGCGTTAATCATTTCCGCTTTGCTCTTCAGCCCTTCCATGCGGATGCCGTCATGCGTTAAATAAGATGGAATATAGGGGTCATAGTATTGCACGTTAACACCTTTTTGCTCCATTAAAGCAATCACATCAATGGCCGGAGATTCACGCACATCGTCAATGTCGGGTTTATAAGCAACCCCTAGCACCAGCACTTTACTGCCGCGCATGAGAATGTTTCGGTCATTTAAGCCTTCCATTAATCGGCTGACCACATATCGCGGCATATTGGTATTAATTTCAGATGCCAGCCCAATGAACTTGGCGGTGTAATTAAGCTCTTTCATCTTCCAAGATAGATACAGCGGGTCAATCGGAATACAGTGTCCGCCCAAGCCCGGCCCGGGGGTAAATTTCATAAAGCCAAAGGGTTTGGTACCCGCCGCTTCAATCACTTCCCACACATCCACCCCCAAGCGTTCGCACATCATGGCTAATTCGTTCACCATACCGATATTAATCATGCGGAAAGTGTTCTCTAACAATTTGGTCATTTCGGCGGCTTCTACCGTAGAAACGGAAACGATTGTTTTAATCGCTCCTTCATACCAAGTTTTAGCCACTTCTCCGCAGGCGGGTGTGATGCCGCCCAGCACCTTGGGCGTGTTATAGGTTGTCCAATCTTCACGGCCTGGGTCTACCCGCTCTGGGGAGAAACAAATGAATATGTCTTCGCCAACCACCAAGCCAGATTTCTCTGTCAGCATTGGCGCCAAAAGTTCACGGGTGGTGCCCGGGTAAGTGGTCGATTCGAGCACAATGACCATACCTTTGTGAATATACTTGGCTAACTCTTCTCCAGCGGACATAATAAAAGACATATCGGGGTCGCCGGTTTTCCTCAGCGGGGTCGGCACACAAATGCTAATCGCATCCATCTCTTTAATCGCCGCAAAATCGGCGGTCATATTCAACAAACCCTTTTTATGCAAACGGGTAACCGTTTCTGAAGGCACGTCTTGAATATAAGAAATCCCTTTATTAAACGTCTCTAACTTGCGTTTGTCGGGGTCAATCCCTGTTACAGCAAAGCCCGCCTCGGCAAAAACCACCGCCAGCGGCATACCCACATAACCCATGCCTAAAATGCCAATTTTGGCCGTTTTATCAGTTAGTTTCTTTATTAATGTTGTTTTATCAGTCATTCTTTATTCTCCAAAAAAACCATAAAGCCTAATGATTTTCATTTCGTAATGCTTGCCTGGCTTCTTCAAGCAAACTAGGCAATTTTGCAAAATCTTCTTTAATTAATGGTCGCAAGGCCGGATTATACATTGGCGCGGCGGGGTGCAGCATTGGGATGATAAAACGCTTTCCCACTCGCCGCATTTGACCGTGAATTTCGCCAATTTTGGCACCAGCGATAAACTTCGCCATCGAAAACCTACCCAATGTAATAATAATTTTCGGGTTAATCGCTTCAATTTGCTGCTCTAAATAAGCATCACAGGCGGCTAACTCATCTGGCAAGGGGTCTCGGTTGCTGGGCGGGCGGCACTTAACCACATTGGTTACCCAAACATCTTCTCTTTTTAAGCCCGCTTCCGCTAACAATTCATTTAATACACTGCCCGCCGCGCCAACAAAAGGCTTGCCTTGCAAATCTTCGTTCTTGCCTGGTCCTTCACCAATCAGCAGTATCTCTGCATCAACAGGGCCTTCGCCCGCCACCGCGTGGGTACGGGTTTTATGCAAGGCACACTGTGTACAACCAGAAATTTGATTGGCAATAGTTTGTAAAATCATATCCGCGGGCATAGTTTGGTTTCCTTCATTAATCCAAATCCAACCGCATTGAAACGGCGTCCTCGCCGTTGTTTTGATAATACCGCGGGCGGCGATTGACTTCCTTAAAGCCAAATTGTTCATATAACGCAATCGCGGCGGCGTTTCCGGCCCGTACTTCTAAATGAAACATGCGCGCGCCTTCTGCATAGGATTCATCCATTACTTTTCTTAACAGCCTTTTACCAATGCCGCGCCGCCGAAAATTAGGATGCACCGCCACCGTGCCAATGTGCGCTTCATCTAAAACGCGCCACAACACCAAAACCGCTGCCACTTGCTCTTCCAGCTCCACTACCCAGCAGCGGGCGTTCGGGTTCATTAATTCATTTTCAAATGCGCCCATCGGCCAAGGCAAACTAAAACTTAATCGGTCTAATTCATTTACAGCGGGTAAATCCGCTGCGGTCATGCGCCGCAAATTCATGAAGGAATTACCTCGCCAATGTGCAAATAAATGGGCGCGAGGCTGGCTGGCGTATCCACTTTGCCTAGCTGCCAACGCTGCCAAGCCAGCTCTGCCAGCACAGCGGGTCTGCGGGTGCTTTCAGCCGGGGAAAACAATTTAATTTGCTTGTTACTCATTAAAATCTGACGTTCGGATTCAGAGAGTTCACCCGTTACAAGGGTGGGATTTTTAATTTCAGCCGAGAGCGTTTCGGCGGTCGTCACCAGCGGGCTGCCCCCCGCCTGCCAACCGTTTTCAGAAGCGTGGTACCAGCTGAGGGCTAGGCGGTTTCTTCCGGCGGGCAGCACACAAGCCAGGGCGTAGCCAGCCAATAGGCTAACCGGCGCGGCAGAAACATCTAGCGTAGGGATGCCAATTAACGGCAGGTTTAAACTCATCGCCAAACCCTTCACAAATGCCAGCCCCACCCGCAAAGAAGTAAAAGAACCCGGCCCAAGCGCCACACCAATGGCTTGAATTTCTTTAAAAGAAGTATCGGTTTTAATTAATAAATCTTGCAAGGCAGGCGCCAGTTGCGTGGTGTGACGGGCTTTGGTCTGCCAAGTGAGTTCTGCCAGCAAACCGTTTTGGTGATAAATTGCCAACCCCAATTGGCTGGTGGAAGTATCGACTGCTAATAACATTAATGAAGCGCTTTCAATATTTCTTCGGCACGCGCGCCAAAAGCCTGTAACTGAAGGGTTCGGTGGCTTTCGGTTTCGTTTGAAAAGCGGATAACCAGCCTTTCTTTGGGCAGCACCGCTTCTACATTTTCTGGCCATTCAATTAAAACAGGTCCTTGCTCTAGCATGCTGTCAATATCCAACTCTTCGGCTTCGTACACGTCTTCAATGCGATAGGTGTCTAAGTGGTAGAGTAGGCTTTTATCTGCGCGGCGGTAAATATTGACCAGCACAAAGGTCGGGCTAGAAACGGCGTCGGTAGAACCCCAGCCCGCCGCGATGCCTTGCGTAAAAGTGGTTTTACCCGCGCCTAAAGAACCTTGCAAGCAGATTAAATCTCCGGTTTGTAAAAGCAAACCAAGTTTTTGACCCAACGATTGCGTTTCTTCGGGAGAATGACTATTAACGGTATGGAACATTGGCAGAGATTATACCCTTCGGCAGAGCAAATTCGCTTTGAGAGCAGCAGCCAGCCAAGCAAAAAATGGTAAGATAACCCTCAGAAAGGAATGGTATGCAAACATTTATTTGGACAGTAGAAAATTGGTTTTGGGAATTTTTACCCAAACTGGGCTTGGCAATTGTGATTTTAATTTTGAGCCATTATTTTTCGCAGTTATTTGCGAAATTAATTAAAAAAATATTATCCAAAAGAGAAGTAGATATTGGCGTAACCAACTTAAGCCACGATATAACCCGTTGGACGATTATGACCGCCGGTGTGATTACGGCCTTACAACAATTTGTAGATATCACCGCTTTTTTGGCTGGGCTGGGTATTTTGGGTTTTACAGTGGGCTTTGCGCTGCAAGAAACCATGAAAAACTTCGCGGCGGGCATTTTGCTGCTGGTTCAAAAACCATTTCGCATTGGCGATACGATTTCGGTTCAGGGCTTTGACGGCACCGTAGTAAAAATTGATTTGCGCAGCACCGAAATAATCGATTTAAACGGGCGGGTGGTGATTTTGCCCAACTCCGAAGTGTTAAACCATGCCATTATCAACTTTACCCGCAGCATTAAACGGCGCATTCAAATTCCGGTGGGGGTAGCCTACGGCAGCGATTTAACCAAAGTCTATGAAGTTACCATGCAAGCCATTCAGGCCATGCCCATCACATTGGCAGACCCCGCTCCGCAGGTGGTGTTTAGCCTATTTAACGCGTCTTCGATTGATATTGTGATTTATTTTTGGATTGATACCAGCGTAATAACTGTTTTCGCGGCGCAAGACCAAGCTGTGAAACAAATTAAACAAGCCTATGACAGCCATCAAATTGAAATTCCGTTTAAGACACAAACCTTGCTGGTTAAAAACGAGTAAAAAAAAAGGGCTAGGTTTTCCCAGCCCTTTTTTTATTTAGCTTCAGGTTTTGGCATGCCCAGCTTCATACCAATTAAACGGGCAATGTTACGAGACGAATCAGGTCGGGCGGCTTTTTTGCAGGCCTCGACCACCTTCTGCCGAAGGGCGGGGTTTTCTGCCCACTCTCTTAACGTTGCCACCACCCGCTGAGGGGTTGGCGCCCAAACGCCGGTGCCGGTTTCGCGCACGTAGGTTACATTGCCATCTTCTTGACCGGGTAACTTGGCATACAAAATAATCGGCAAATGGGCGTTAAGCGATTCAGCAATGGTGCCCGGCCCAGCCTTGGTGATTAAGACATCCGCCGCGCGCATAAAATCGGGTAACTCTCTGGTAAAGCCATAAATCTTGGCAGGGATTTGCCAGTCGTGCTCTTCTAAAGTGGCTTTTAATCGCTCGTTTCGCCCCGCCACCACCACCACCGCCACATCCTTAATGCCCGATTCTTCTATCGCGCGGGCGGTCTGCGCCAGCGGACCCATCCCTTCGCCGCCGCCTACCAACACGGCAATAAACTTGTCTTTGGGCCAGCCCAATTTCTCTCTTAATTCGGCTTTGTTGCCCGCCGGAGCGGCATAGCGCTCAGCCACGGGCTGCCCAGTGGTAAAGACATTCTCTGGTTCCATGCCATATTCAATGGCGCGAAAACGGGCAATATCAGTGGGCACACAAATTAAATCGGCGCGTTTGTCAAACCACAGGGCGTGGGTGGTCACCATATCGGTTACCACCGTAATAAAAGGCGGACCCTTTTTGCCAAGCGCTTTAATAATGAAAGAATTCGCCAGCGGGTGCACGGTGACGATTAAATCACAGGGGTGGCTGTCTACAATTTTGCGGGCAATGCGGCTAACGGCGGGCCACAAAGTAAAGGTTAAGGCCCGCGCCTGCGCGCGCCCGTCACTAATATGAAAGCCCGCCCCCCACAACTGCGGCGCTTTAACCATATAGGGGTACCACTGCGGCAAGCGATTAATCGGCATGGGCGTATGTTCTTTAAAGAAGTCAACCATTTCGGTCGTAATCGCGTCGCCATATTCTAGACCAATGGCTTCTACAACGGCTTCAGCCGCCGAGCGATGCCCGCCGCCGGTATCCGAAAATAAAATTAAAACGTGGGGTTTTTTAGGTTGATTGCTCATGGTTTTCAGCTGGGGTAATATTTTTTATCCTACGAGAAAGCTCTCGGCGGGTCAGCATTACGCGGTGACCGCAGGTGAGGCAGACCAAACCAATATCTGCGCCGAGGCGGGTAACTGTCCATTCATATCCGCCGCAGGGGTGCGGCTTGCGTAAACGAACCGTATCTTTTAACTGTAAATCGGGAAGCATATCAAAAATTATACCGCACCGCCTGCCAGCCAATTAATGATAAACTTTTTTAAATTCATTAAAAAACCAGCGAGGGAATTAAATGAGCGAACAACTTTTTCACGAAATCGAAATTGCCGGATTAAAACGCAGCTTACGGCTCTTTGAAGTAGCCCCCGGATTAAAAATTGCCATCTTAAATATATTAGGCGATACCGAACTGGTGCAGGCCGCCGCCAAAGCGCTTGCCGCGCAACTGGCCGCCCACCACTTTGACGTGTTGGTAACCGCCGAAGCCAAATCTATTCCGTTGGCGTACGCGCTCTCAGCAGAGACGAAGAAACCCTACGTGGTGCTGAGAAAAAGCTACAAAGCCTACATGGGCGAGGCCCTGCAAGCCGAAACACTCTCCATTACCACCGGCCAGCCGCAGACCTTAATTTTGGACCAAAAAGACCGCGATTTGGTAAAAGGCAAAAAAATTGTACTGGTAGATGATGTGATTAGCACCGGCTCTACCTTACAAGGCATGCGCATGATTATGGAAAAAGCAGGCGCGCAAGTGGTGGCCGAAACCGCCATCCTGACCGAAGGTGAAAAATCCAAATGGCGCGAGATTGTCTCGCTGGGGCATTTGCCGCTGTTTACGGAGTAGGGTATTTAATTAATTTGTAAAGGCTAAATACTGATGAATGACGAATTATTTAATGAACTTTTAGAAAGTGTTCGTGAAGGCGGCTTGATTTTACGAGGCGAAAAACTGCCTTCACGTTCTTTCAATGTTGGGAAACCCGATTTTGTGCGGGATATCGTTAACGCCCAAAATCCTAATTTAAAAGACAATAAGAAGCGAAAAACAAAAATTGCTTAGCGCTTGAATAAAAAACAAAGGCTGAGGCATTTGCCGCTGTTTACGGAGTAGAAGTAGGTTAAGGACTATAATTTTATAGTATTCGTATTTTAATAAATTGAGATTTAATATTCCTAAGGGGAAAATAAAATGAAAAAATGTCCATTCTGTGCAGAAAAAATACAAGCTGAAGCGATTGTTTGTCGATACTGTGGGCGAGACTTACCGGTTCCAGCTTCTTCTGAACCAAAAATAAACCAAAATGAAGAAGTTTTTCACAAATCATTGTGGAATAACTTTGAACTCTTGAACAAAAGAACAAATTTTCTTCATCGTTTTCTTTACCTATTTGGAATCATTGTCATCCTGTTATTAATCTTTTGGATTGGATTTCAAATCATACCAAAGAAATTATTTTTCCAATTTCAACCATCCCCAACAGTACAGCCAACACCAACCAAGGTTTCATGCAATGAACAATCTAAGGTTTATATTTCTGATACTGAACAATTATTAAAAAAATGGAACGATACAGTAAGGATTGCAGATGCTACTCCTCGAATTTCCTTAGGTATTGCAATTGCTACACTACAAGAAATTAAACATGAAAGTGAAAATATAGAAGTTCCTCAATGTTCTTTATATTTAAAAGATTCTCTAATTGCTTATATGAATGCACAAATTGAAGTTTACTTATCTTTTTTATCAATGGAACCTGAAAGAACCACTTACGCAAAATCAGTTTCTGCGGCTTCTCTTTTAAAAGACTATCAAAAGAAATTATCTGAATTCAGACTAGATCAAAAAAGCGATAGCACTCAAGCTTATACAACCCCAACTCCTATTCATCAGGTTTTTTCAGACCCTATAAATCCAATTAGTTTTGTTAAGATCCTACGATTTACTTGCCGCCGAGATAATATTGGAAATGTTATTTTCGAAGGAACAGTAAAAAATACTAGTAATACTTATGAATTAAAGTTTGTAGAACTAAGAGCTATCCTTAAATCCACAGATGGAACGGTTACAAATACAAATACTGCATTTGTTGACTCAGATGTTTTATTTACTAATACTAATTCAACTTTTAAAATTTATGTAAATGCACCAGATACAATGCAAGGTTCGTGCGATGTAATCCCTGAATCGGCATCATTTAGATAATTTTTTGTACACATGAGAATTCTCACAAATCTGTGACGCTTGACCAAACCCGCCCTGCTACTCGCCTCATCCAGTAAAACCTTAACCCATGCTAGAAAAACCAGCCCTGCCAGACCAACGCTTAATGAACTGCTTACAACTTGAATTTGGTTTACAAGTTAAGGAACTCTCATTTTTGCCGCTCGGCGCGGATGTCAACACAGCCGTCTATCGTGCCCAAAGCACACAAAATGCCGCTTTCTTCGTTAAATTAAGAAAATCCGATTTCAGCCCAGCCTCGGTCAGTGTGCCGCATTATTTAAACAAACAAGGGCTTCAACAGGTCATCGCGCCGTTAACTACTAAAACCGGAGCGCTCTGGGCAGAACTTGCGCCTTACAAAGTCATCCTCTATCCTTTTGTTGCAGGTCAACACGCCTATAAAAACAAGTTATCCGCGCAGCAATGGGCAACGTTTGGCAGCGCTTTAAAACAACTTCACCTTGCCAACATCCCGGCCGAAATAACCAAAGCCATCCCCAGCGAGAACTTCTCAGCCCATTGGCGAAACACATTAAAAATGTTCCTTCAGCGTGCCGAAGCAGAAACCTTTCAAGACCCCATCGCCGCTCAATTGGCGGAATTTTTAATCTCTAAAAAAGACGAAACACTCAAGTTAATTAATCAAGCAGAAGATTTCGTGCAACAACTACAAACGCAAGCCCCCGAGTTCATTTTGTGCCACGCCGATATCCACGGCTGGAACTTGTTAATTAATGGAGATGGCCAGCTTTTTATGGTCGATTGGGACACCCTCATTTTTGCCCCCAAAGAACGCGATTTAATGTTTATTGGCGGCGGGCTTGGAAACAGCAGCTACACCCCGCAAGAAGAGGAAGCCTTGTTCTATCAAGGCTACGGAAAAACGGAGATTAATCCAACCGCCATAGCCTACTACCGCTTCAAACGCATCCTAGAAGATATCGCCGCCTACTGTGAAGAACTCTTTCTAAGTGATGCTGGCGGCGCAGACCGCATCGAAGCCCTGCAAAACGTCAAAGCCAACTTTTTACCGAACGGCACCATCGAAATGGCCTATCAAACCCACCAACAATTGAAAGCAAAAAAGAATGTCTCGATTAATTAAATTAGTATCATTAATCAGCATCCTCATTCTTGGGTTTGGCCTCATCCTATGGGCGCCGTGGCTAACCCCTGAGCGCGCCGAAGCACTGGTCACCGAACGTTTTAATTCCGATTGGGAGGGCATCATCGACGGCTGCGGCTTCGCCTGTGCCAACTGCGGCGCAAAACCCGCCCAATGCTTAATCATCGGCTACCAAGTTGAAATCGAGTACGCCTGCGGCATGCTTCCCGCTGACAGCCCCGAATATCACGAACATGGCAGCGCCTACGTTTCCCCGTTTGGCACCGTCCACGGGTTGAGTGTTCCTTAATTAATACCAACAAACCCAAAACGAATGAAAAATGTACTTTCCGCTTTTATCGCAAGCCCTTTCATACTACTTTTTGGAATCTGGTTCATGTATTCAGCATTTCGCATGTTGACTTCAGAAGAAAAATTAAAAATAAAGACCTTATTTATACGCATCACACTGCCTCTGTTTATTTTGAATTTATTCTATTATTTGATTATTGGCAGATTAGATTCAGAGTTTTTTTCTATCACATTCATTTTTTATGTTATCGGATTAGCATTCTTAATCTTTATAAAATACCGAAACAATGAAATTCCTAGTTTTTTTCTAGATAAATTTATTGTATCCATCGTTCTTATTACCCCAGCTATTATTGTTTTTGTTTATTTCGCATTTACCTTTTTTAAATATTGGGGATTAATTCCAAAATAATATTTGCAAATCTGATATTTAATTAATCCGGCAGCGTCTATGTTTCCCCCTTCGGTACCGTCCAAGGGCTGAGCGTTCCTTAATTAAAACCAACAAACCCAAGTTTGTTTTATGCTACACTTAATTAATGACGATTCAAAGTAGTTCCCAAATCGGACAAGTTATTCGCAATGCCGTTGCATTCAATGTTAAAAATTGGCAAGGTGGCACGATGAATTCTGACTCTTTAATCCAGTCTGTGCAAGATTTTTTCAACGTTTTAGAAAACCGAAAAATTGACTACGTGCTGGTCGGCGGCATTGCCATTTTGTACTATGTCGAAGGGCGCAACACTCAAGATTTAGATTTAATTATGGGCGTGGCTTCCTTAGAAAAATTACCCGAGCTTAAAGTAACGAGCCAAGACGTTAATTTTGCTCAAGCAACCTACAACGAATTACAAATTGACCTTTTATTAACTCAAAATCCGCTTTTCAAAAAAGTTCACAGTCAATACTCAAAAACGCAAAAATTTTTAGATCGTGAAATTCCACTAGCAACCGTAGAAGGTTTATTGCTATTAAAACTGTATGCTCTGCCATCTTTGTACCGGCAGGGCAATTTTGCTCGGGTTGGCATCTACGAAAACGACATTGCTACCCTACTGCACTACTATCAGCCTGAAATGTCTACCCTATTAACTGAATTAACTAACTTTGTAAACGAAACCGATTTAGCAGAAATTAAACAAATAGTGGTTGATATTCAAAAACGAATTAATCGCTTCAAAAACGACTCTGATTAATTAATCCGGCAGCACCAACGGCACATCCTTAAACGGGTGTTCTCTCACCTGCACTGGCCACTGATAGACCTGCGACAACACCTCGGCTTTCAGCACTTCGCGCGGCAGCCCGCTTAACACCAGCCTGCCTTCAGAAAGCAAAACCACCTTATCCGCGTAGCGCGCTGCCAAATTTAAATCGTGCAACGCCAGCAAAACGGTTAACTTCTGCTCTACCGCCAACTCTTTCACCCGCTCTAACAACCCCATCTGATGATGCAAATCCAAATGTGTGGTCGGCTCGTCTAATAGCAAAACGGATGCCTGCTGGGCCAAGGCGCGCGCCAGCAGCACACGTTGCTGCTCCCCGCCCGAAAGCTCACCCATCCGCCGATTGATTAAATCCAAGCCATCTACTTGCTTAAGCGCTTGGCGGGCGATTTCTTCATCTTGCTTGGATAACTGCCCCAAGAAATTAAGATGCGGCGCTCTGCCGAGCAGTACCGTTTCCCAAACGCTGAAGGCGGGCGGCACCCAAGCCGTTTGCGGCAAAACTGCCAGTTGCCTCGCCCGCTGATGTATCGGCATCAGCCGAAGGTCTTGCCCGTTTAAACGGATCTCGCCAGTAGAGGGCAGCACCCCGCTAGCGGCACGAATTAAGCTCGATTTGCCGGAACCGTTCGGGCCGATTAAAGCAGTTATTTTGCCGGAATCAAGGCTGAGGCTGGCCCCGCTTAAAACGGTTTTATCGCCATAATTAACGCTTAAATTAATTAAATCAAACATGGCTACCAGACCCCGGCATGGCGCGCGCGCCGTAAAATCCACAAAAAGAAGGGCGCGCCCGCCAAAGCGGTAACAATGCCCACTGGCAGTTCTTGCGGGGCTAAGACCAGCCGCGCGATTAAATCGGCGATGAGTAGCACGCTGGCACCCAGCACAACACTAAGCGGTAACAAACGGCGATAATCGCTGCCCCACAGCAGGCGCGCAACATGCGGCACGATTAAACCGACGAAACCGATAATGCCCGAAAAAGCAACCGCCGCCGCGGTCGCCAACGAAGCCGCGAAGAGAATAATCACTTTAGCGCGTTGCGCGTCTAAGCCCAAATGTTGGGCTTGCTCGTCTCCAAATTGCAGCAAATTAAGCCAATAACTGCTTAAGATTAAAACAGTCAAACCAACCAGCACATACGGCAAAATGGCAAAAACCGCCTCCCAGCCGCCCAGGCTAAAACCACCCAACAGCCAGCTAATCGCGCGGCGCACTTCTCCATTGGAACGCAGCATTAAAAACGAAGTTAAAGCGGTAGCAAAAGATGAAACCGCCACGCCCGCCAAAATTAAATTACTGGTGGGCACCGTATTACCCACCCGCGCCAGCCGATAGACCACCAAAACAGTTAGCAAACCGGCTACAAAGGCCGCCATCGGCACCATGATTAATCCTAGCGGCGTGTATGGCCAGCCAAAAGACATAGCGGCAATGGCACCCAAACCAGCCCCCGAAGCCACCCCGATTAAATAGGGGTCTGCCAGCGGGTTGCGAAACAAACCCTGATAGGCCGCGCCGCTACCCGAAAGCGCCGCGCCAGTGATTAAGACCAAAAGCGTGCGCGGCAGGCGAATATCCAGCAAGATGGTTTTAAAAATATCTGTGCCGCCCTGCCCGATTAAAACCTGCCAAACCTGCTCGAGCGGAATCCAGACCGCGCCAAAGGCTAAGCTGAGTAAAAAAGCGAAGATTAATAAAAGCAGATTAATTAAATAAGGTTTCATAAAAATAGTTTTTAAATCAAAATCTTAAACACGAATTGCTCGAATGGGCGAATTTCACGAATAAAACCAAAACAAATTAAAAAACAGCAGGGGCGAATAACGCCCCTGCTGAGTAAGCCTACTTAAACAAATCGGGGCGTAAGAGTTTAGCCAGAGTTTCAAGCCCGTCTACCAAGCGAGGGCCCGGGCGGCTGACCAAATTATCGTCGAAAGCAAAAATTTGATTGTTCTGTACTGCGGCTAAGGTCTCCCAGCCTGGGCGCTGACCGACTGATTCAACCGTGACACCCCAAGCGGCATCGCCTAGCAAAATCACTTGCGGGTTATAGGCCACCAACTGCTCTAGGCTTAATTGGGGATAGCCTTCTAATTCACCAGCCACGTTATAGGCGCCAGCCCGCTCTAGCAATAAGGTGATAAATGTGCCTTTACCAGCGGTATAGGGTTTGGCAGGGTCGGTGGCATCAATTTCGTAAAAGACAGCAAAACGAGAGCTTAAAGGGGCAATCTTCTCATCCACCGCGGCCACACGGGCTTTGAGTGAATCAACCAACGCGGCGGTTTCTTCAGAATGGCCGGTTAGCAAAGCCACTGTTTCTAGGTTGCCATACATTTCTTCCAATGTAGTGGGGTTCTTTAAATAGAAAACGGTTAAACCCAAATCTTCTAAAGATTGCACCAGTTCGGGCGTATTAATCTCGGCCGCCAGCACCAAATCGGGTTCGAGCGCCACAATTTGCTCGAGGCTATATTCACCAAACGAGCCTCCGACAGAAGGCAAGCCAAGCGCTTTTTCGGGGTAGTCTGAGAACTCGTCACGGCCCACCGTTTGAGCACCCGCGCCAACCGCGAACAAAATTTCGGTGTTGGAAGGCGCGAGCGAAACAATCCGCTGGGCAGGGGCAGCCAAACTAATTTCTCGGCCTAAGCCATCCGTCAGAGTGATGGCGGTTTGTTCAGCGGGGGCAGCCACGGGGGCGCCCGCCGGAGCACAAGCCGATAGGGCAAGTGCCATCATTAAAACGAGTAAGGTTAATTTACGAATCATTTTCTTCTCCATTTAATTAATTAAAACCAGATTGCTTCCGACTTACGCCGTCGCAATGACAAATAAAAAACCCTGTCTAAGGAGACAGGGAGGTTCGGAGAGCCAATCCATTTCGGCGTCCCCACCTCCTTCTGCGAGAGTGTGGGTAACGGGTTTGGGCGGTCGACCTGGCTTAGCAGCAAAGCTGCATCACAGTTGCGCGACAGCGTCGGGTTTGCACCGACTTCGCCGTTCCAAACCGTTACTTTAATTTGTTAAAGCATTGTACGGCGCGGGCGGGGTCGTGTCAATGGCTGCCACCCAAAAAAACAAAATTACACCGCTTAAAGTGGTTAGCGCGTTACCATCTCGCCCCCAGATTAACCCCAGCCACGGCAGCAAATATAAAGCGATTATAAGCACACGCCCTTTAATTTGAAGGTGCCGCCACAGGCCAATGATGGGGATTAATAGAATGACCGCGTCGTAATTAACAAAGTACGGGCTAGCCAAAGCCGTTAAAGCGGCGGCACTAGAGAGCAGGCTACCGAGCGGCTTTAATCCCGTTTCGCGGCGGAACCACAGCCACAGGCTGCCGACCGCCAAAAACCCCAAGCTGATAACGCTTGCCAACGACGGCCCGATTTTCTCTCCGAAATAACTTAACATTAAATTAGACGGGCTGATGCAGTAAGCACACGTGTTAATGTAGTCTGACGTTTGCCAAAAGAACAAGGCCCGCGGGAAGTTAATGTACCAATGGGGCTCGAACAAAAAACCCAACCCAGCCAAAATTAAACCTGCCAGCAATGAGTATTTAATGGCTTGTTTGGCAAAAGGGGTATTAATGAAAAATAATGAACCAAAACCGATTAATCCAAAGAATAATCCGATGTGCGGTTTGAAGGTGATGAGTGCCAAGCCAAGCGCCAGCAAAGCGGCATCTTGCTTGCGAAAAGCGTAGACCATTAAACTAGCACCCAACAAAACCGGCAGGGTGTAGTTACCCACCGCGATTAATCCAATCGCCGGTAGGTAGAGTAAAACCGCCAGCAGAGCAAAAATCCGTTGGCGGGGGTGCCAGCCATCGGTCAGCAGCCAGCCCGAAAGACCAAGCATACCGAGATTAATTAACATCCACGTGCGGAAGGCCCATTCGTAGGGGAGTAAGCCCAAATAAAACGTAGCTGCCAAATACCAAGGCGGGTAAGGAAAATACGGCCACGGCTCTAAGGTAATTTGGCTTAAGCTCACGCCTGCCGTTTCGGCCATCAGTTGGCGTTGCAGCACAAAATCATAAAACGAACCGCCGCGCCACCAACCCAAGACGGCGTGATAGAGCGAGATAAAATCCCAGCGTGGGGCGGCGGCGGGCAAAACAGCGGCTAAACCAATCGCAGCCGAGATGAAAGCGACCACAGCGGCGAAGATGATTAAAAAGCGTTTCATGGGTTAATCATACCCGCGAACCTGCTCTGAATAAACGGCTTTCCTGTACAATACGAATATGAGAATGCGTTCACAGCTGGCCCGCATGCCGTTCATTTGGTTTTCGCTGGCATTTATCGGCGGCGTTTTATTTGCCAATCAGGTTTCATTAACCGTGCTGTGGTGGCTGGTAATTACCTTCAGCTGCTTTTCGCTGGGTATTTTGGGCTTTTGGGCTTTTCGAAACGATGTATTAAAACGTTATCTTTTCTTAATCCCTTTTGTTTTCTTTTTGGGGGCTTTGCGTTTTGAAAGTAACCTACCCGTCATTAATCAAAGTTTTATTGGCTACTACAACGACTCGCCGAATAATGTTTGGGTCACTGGAACCTTAACCCAACCACCTGACCAGCGCGATACCTATGCCAACTTAACCCTGCAACTAACCGCCATTGATATCGGCAATGGAGATATCCCCGTTTCGGGTAAGGTATTAATTCGCCTGTATAACGAACAAGAACTGGCTTACGGACAATTAATCCGCGCGCGGGGCTTGCTCGAAACGCCCGCTGAAAACGAAACCTTTTCTTATAAAGAGTACCTCGCGCGGCAGGGCGTTCACAGTTTTATGAGTGTCGGCTCGGTTACCCTTCTGCCAAGCAGTAATGCCAACCCATTTTGGCAAGCCATTTATGGCTTAAATACTCGGCTTTCTGCCGCCATTTATCAACTTTTCCCCGACCCAGAAGCCTCTCTACTGGCGGGCATTTTGCTGGGCAACGACAACGGTCTTTCTCAAAACTTGCAAGACGCCTTTCGCGACACCGGCACCACCCATATTATTGCTATCTCTGGCTTTAACATTGCTATCATCGCGGGCATTTTCATCACTTTATTTAGCCGTTTGTTCGGCACCCAGCGCGGAACCATCGCCGCCTTAATCGCCATTGCCATTTACACCCTGCTGGTCGGGGCAAGCGCATCGGTTATGCGCGCCGCCTTTATGGGCAGTTTGGGCTTAATCGGGCATCAAATTGGCAGGCGCACGGCGGCCCTTAACACGCTGGCAGTTGTTGCCGGTGTAATGACCTTCCTCGACCCGCACGTCCCTTGGGATGTTGGTTTTCAACTCTCTTTTGCCGCTACGCTGGGGCTAGTGCTTTACGCCCAACCGCTTGCCAACTGGGCAGAGAAATGGTTAATCCGCTGGGTAGGGAAATCCACCGCCAGCCAAATCATCGCGCCGCTTTCAGACGCGGTTTTGTTAACCCTCGCCGCCCAAATCACCACCCTACCCGTCATCGCTTACCACTTTGAGCGCATCTCATTAATCTCATTAATCGCCAATCCATTCATATTGCCAGCCCAACCGGCTGTGATGATTCTGGGCGGCTTGGCGGCGGTCTTCGGGGCAATCTACGCGCCAGTGGGGCAAATTTTGGCTTATGGCGCTTGGCCCTTTCCCGCTTACACCATCCGCACGGTAGAGTGGTTTGCCAGCCTGCCTAACGGCGTTTTGCCCCTCGGCGAGTTCAGCCTGCTATTCGTCATCACCTTTTATGCCATTTTATTAATTCTCACTTTTTACCCCGAGAAAATTAATCCGCTTAAGCCAGTAGCGGGGCCAGTTTTTGCCATTTTAACCTTACTCGTTTTTTCTTTTCTCACTTGGAGGACCGCCCTTAATTTGCCAGACGGGCGACTGCATTTAACGGTTTTAAATGTAGGCACGGGCGATGCAGTGCTGATACGGACTCCCGATGGGCGTTTTCTCTTAATTAATGGCGGGCCCAGCCCCTCCGCCTTAACCGACCAGCTCGGCCGTAGGCTGCCTCCGTTTAATCGCGGGCTAGATGCGTTAATCATCGCTTCTACACAAGAGAATCAATTAAGCGCTTTGCCCCGCACGATAGAACAATTTCCGCCCCGCGCCGTTTACTGGAGCGGCAATCCCCAAGCATCTTTTTCATCACAGCAAGTGGATGAATGGCTTACAACGCAGAACATTGAAATTAACAATTTAAACATCGGCGACCGCTTAAGCCTCGGCGAGCAAGCCATTTTAGAAGTAGTAGCCAACTCTCCACGCGGAGCCATTCTGTTGGTTAGCTGGGGTAACTTTAAAGCCCTGCTGCCAATTGGTTCCAACTTTGAGAGTAGAGAACTGCTCGAAAACGGAAAAACGATAGGGGCTGTAACCGCCCTGCTACTCACCGAGAGCGGCTACGCGCCCGCCAACCCACCTGAGTGGCTAGACGCGCTAAATCCACAAATCATCTTACTGAGTGTAGAGGCCGCCGACCGTAACGGCTTGCCAGATAAATTATTGTTGGACTATTTAATTAACAAAACTATTTTAAGGACAGATGAAAACGGTTGGATTGATTTAAGCACCGACGGGCAGCAATTGTGGGTAGAAGTAGAAAACAGCCGTTAAGGCGGATGTTATAATTTTGTTTCTGAAATTATTTTAAGGAGAAAGCAATGGCTTACACAAACGTTAAGGTCCCCGCTGGTGGGGCAAAAATTAGCATCAGCAATGGCAAATTAAATGTACCCAACAACCCCATTATCCCTTTTGTTGAAGGGGATGGCACTGGGCGTGATATTTGGAGTTCGGCGGTACAGGTTTTAGACGCGGCGGTTGAAAAGGCTTACGGCGGCAAACGCAAAATTCATTGGATGGAAGTCTACGCCGGTGAAAAAGCCTTCCGCATGAGCCAAAACTGGCTACCCGATGAAACCATTGAAGCGTTTAAAGAATTTTTAGTGGGCATCAAAGGTCCGCTCACTACCCCCATTGGCGGCGGTATCCGTTCATTAAATGTGGCGCTAAGAAAGATGCTGGATTTATATGTCTGTCAGCGACCAGTGCAATATTTTACTGGGGTGCCTTCTCCGGTACGCCACCCAGAGCATGTTAATATGGTAATTTTTAGAGAGAACACCGAAGATATTTATGCCGGTATTGAGTTTGCAAACGGCACCGAAGATAACAAAAAGTTTAAACAATTATTTAAAGAAGCCTTCCCCAAAGAGTTTAGCAAAATGCGCTTTCCTGACAGCAGCGGCATTGGCTTTAAACCCGTTTCGCAAGAGGGAACCGAGCGGCTGGTTTCTGCCGCCATTCAATGGGCCTTGGATAACAAGCGTAAAAATGTGAACTTTGTTCACAAAGGCAATATTATGAAGTTTACCGAAGGCGCGTTTAAAGACTGGGGTTATGAAGTTGGCAAGCGCGATTTTAGAGATCAAGTGGTTACCGAACGCGAAAGCTGGATTTTAGGCAATAAGGAAAATAACCCAGCCCTAACCGCAGAAGAAAACGCCAAATTAATTGACCCCGGTTTTGACATGATGAGCCCTGCTCAACAAGCTGAAATTGTGGCAGAAGTAGAAGAAGCCCTGCAACTGTGGGCAACTCACGGCGAAGGCAAGTGGAAAAAGAAATTAATGTTAAAAGATTCAATCGCCGATGTGACCTTACAGTTCGTATTAATCCGCCCGAAAGACTACGACGTGATTGCCACCATGAACTTAAACGGCGATTATTTGTCAGACGCATTGGCAGCTCAGGTGGGCGGAATTGGCATTGCCCCCGGGGCGAATATTAATTACAAGACTGGGCATGCTATTTTTGAAGCCACTCATGGCACCGCCCCCAAATATGCAGACTTAGACAAGGTGAACCCGGGTTCGGTTATTCTCTCGGGTGAGATGATGCTGCGCTATATGGGCTGGGGCGAAGCCGCCGATTTAATCATCAAGGGGATGGAAGGCGCGATTAAAGCCAAAACCGTAACTTATGACTTTGCTCGATTAATGGAAGGCGCCACCGAAGTGAAATGCTCCGAATTTGGCGCGGCAGTAGTAAAACACATGTAACTGTTTTCATTAACAAAAAAGGCTGGCAGGGTTAACCTGCCAGCCTTTTTATTTTAAATCTGTAATTTATGGTTCAACCACAATGGGTAAATACTGACCGCTCTTGTAATGACGAGCAATTAAGCAAGAAAATTCAAGCGTGCCTTCGGGGGCGGGCTGGGTAAAAATATAGCCAATCACAACTTGTGAACCCGGACCAAATTGCTCGTTTGGAATACTTAACAACGCCGCGGCCAATGCCGCCTGAGCGCCCGCGTCTGTTTTCTCTTGGACTGGATTAATATTAAAGTTATGGGTGCGGCTACCAGAAGTGTTGGTAATGACAAACTCATAGGGCACACCTACTTTAAAGGTGGTAAGTTCGGATTCAATCCAATTGTCTCCAACGGTCACTTGGACAATCACAGTGCCGTCAGTAGGCGCTGGGGCAGATTCTTCTACCGAGCTACTGCTTACTTCAGATGAGGAAGATGCTGCTTCTGATGAAGCGCTGGATTCCATGCTCATTTCTTCGTGTGATTCTTCTGTGGCGGCTGGCGTTTCTGCTGGTGCACAGGCGATTAAGATAAGCATAACCAATAAAATAAAAACAAAGAGTGTCTTTTTCATTTTTTCCCTTTCAAATTTTGTTCATTAGATGATACTCATGAAATATAAACTGTCAATTGAATAAACCAAAATCACATCAAACCTTAATAATTGATTTTGCTGCTTGCTGGTGAAATTTAATTAATCGGTAGCAGGCTGGGGGTAGCCCGCCTTCGGATTAAATCGCTCGTTTGGGTGAAAGCCAATTAATAAATTTCGATTAAAATAGGGATGAATTCAAATTAATCCCATCTTAATTTAAAGTAGAATAGAAGTGGTTAATACATATTTAAAGGAGGTTCGTAAATGAACCAAAATAGAAATACCGGTCTGATAACGGCGCTGCGGTATAAAGGTCAGGGACCGATGCTGACGTTTGTTTTGCACCGTATTGGCGGCTTGGGCATGGCGATTTTTATTGGCGTGCACATTTTGGCAAGTTTTATTGGCGGGAAGACCGGCGGGGTAATTAATGACATTTATCAGCATTGGGGCTTTCAGCTGTTTATCTTCTTTTGTATTTTTTTTCATGCTATTAATGGCATGCGAATTACGATTTTAGACTTGTTCCCAAAGCTCATTCCTCACCAGCGGCAAGCCATTTGGGTGGAGTGGGCTATTTTTATCCCACTGTATGGATATGCCGCTTATGTCATTATTAGCACGGCATTGGCAGGCTAGGATTAAACGATGAAATCTCGAAATTTACCTCTTTCTAAACGCGGTATGACCTTTGAAACGGTGATGTGGATTTTCACCCGTCTTTCGGCGTTGGCTATTTATGCTTTGATTTTAATTGGTGTGATTGGCGCTTTATATATGAGCGCTCAGACACAATTAAATTTTGCGGAAATTATGCGCTGGGCTTTTATGCCGACTTATGCTCATGTGGAAAATACCCAATTGCAAAACTTGGCTCCTTGGGCGCAACCCTTTTGGAAGTTAGTTGCCAGCGCGTTGCTTTTGGTTGCCACTGCCCATGGCGTGCATGGCTTGGTGGTCATTTGTGACGATTATTTATCTACAGACCGACAGCGTGAATGGGTTCGGTATGCCAGTATGGTGGCAATGGCTTCTACCAGCCTAATGGGCTTGTATCTAATTTGGCTTTAAGGAATAAAAATGAGTAATCAACATCAATTTGAAGTAATTGTAGTAGGAGCAGGCGGCGCGGGTTTAATGGCGGGTCTTTATGCTTCTAAAACGGCTAAAACAGCCATTATCAGTAAGTTGTACCCCACCCGCTCGCACACCGGCGCGGCGCAAGGCGGCATTAGCGCCGCTTTAGGAAATTATGAAGAAGACAATCCAGAATGGCATACCTACGATACCGTTAAAGGGTCTGATTATTTAGGCGACCAAGACGCGATTGAATTTATGTGCCGCGAAGCGATTGACGCGGTGCTGGAGTTGGAACATTACGGTTTGCCTTTCGACCGGACTCCCGAGGGGCGGATTTCCCAACGTCCGTTTGGCGGGCACACCAACAATGTGACGGGAAAACCCGTCCGCCGTGCGGCGCATGCCGCCGACCGAACCGGTCACATGATTTTGCAAACCTTGTACCAGCAGTGTATTAAAAACAATGTTAATTTTTACGACGAATTTCAGGTTTTAGATTTAATTATGAAAGACGGCAAAGCCATTGGTGTGATTGCCGTTGAACTGGCTACTGGTGAAATTCATACCTTCCATGCCAAAGCCGTGATTATGGCAACCGGCGGGCATGGCCGTGTGTGGGAGATTACCTCCAATGCCTATGCCTACACCGGTGACGGCGCGGCGATTGTCTATCGACATGGCATTCCCCTTGAAGATATGGAATTCTTCCAGTTTCACCCAACTGGCATTCATAAACTTGGCATCTTAATTACAGAAGGCGCACGCGGTGAAGGCGGCATTTTGCTCAACGGCAAAGGCGAACGCTTTATGACCAAATATGCGCCAACGGTGAAAGACCTAGCCTCGCGCGATGTGGTCAGCCGCGCAATTTACCTAGAAATTAGAGAAGGCAATGGCATTAACGGCTCTAACTATGTGTATTTAGATGTGACCCCCGAAACGATTAATAAATACGCGGCGCTGGATGGCCGCAAAAACTTAGACGGTTCGCCAGTTAACATCACTGGTGAAACCATTGCTTCTAAAATCCCAGATATTTTAGATTTCTGCCGCGTCTATCTTGGTGTAGACCCGCTGACCCAGCCCATGCCCGTCCAACCCACAGCCCATTACACCATGGGCGGCATCCCAACTAACAAATTTGGCGAAGTAGTGGTGGATGACAAGAACACCACAGTGCCAGGTTTGTTTGCCGCCGGTGAAGCAGCTTGTGTCTCCGTTCATGGCGCTAACCGTTTGGGAACCAACTCTCTATTAGATATTGTTGTGTTCGGAAAACATGCTGGCTTAAAAGCAGCCGAATATTCAAAATCGGTAGAATATACCCCCTTACCAGATGACCCCGCCAAAGAAGCCCGTCATCAAATTGAAGGCTTACGCAGCGGTACAGGGAAAGAAAACGCCTTCGATATTGGCACCGAAATGAAGAAAGTAATGTTTGATGATGTTGGTGTTTTTAGAACCGAAGAAGGCATGCAAAATGCTTTAAATAAAATTCGTGAATTAAAAGAACGCTTTAAAAACGTGAAAGTAAGCGATACCGGCAAAATTTTTAACACCGAATTGCTCAACGCATGGGAACTGGGTAACCTGCTAGATTTATCCGAAGTAGTCACCATCAGCGCGTTAAACCGTAAAGAAAGCCGCGGCGGTCACGCCCGAGAAGACTACGCCAAGCGTGATGATCAAAACTGGCTTAAACACACCTTGGTTTGGCAAAAAGACGGCAAAGTAGAAATTGCTTACAAGCCGGTTGTCATTACCAAATATCAGCCCAAAGAACGCGTTTACTAAACCGAAAGGCTAGCTGAACATGGAAGTTACTCTTAAAATATTTCGCTTCAACCCTGAAGTAGATAAAAAATGGCACTATGAAACCTACACTCTAGAAGCCGACCCCACCGAGCGCGTGTTAGATTTGCTGGAACGCGTCAAAGGCTACGATGACGGTTCATTCGCTTTCCGCCGCTCTTGCGCGCACGGGGTCTGTGGCTCTGATGCCCTGCGCATTAATGGCCGCAACGCCTTAGCCTGCAAAACACTGGTAAAAGATGTTGGCGCAAAAATCACAGTAGACCCCATTATGGGCTTAAAAGTAATTAAAGATTTAATTGTAGATATGGAACCCTTCTTCGATAACTACAAAAAAGTAATGCCTTACTTTATTAATAACAGCCCCCTTCCCGCGGATGGCAAAGAACGTTTGCAAAGCCCTGAACAGCGCGCCCGCTTTGACGAAAGCACCAAATGCATTTTGTGCGCAGCCTGCACCACATCCTGCCCATCCTTCTGGGGCAGTGAAGACTACCTCGGACCAGCCGCCATGGTTACCGCTCACCGCTTCATCTACGACAGCCGTGACGAAGGCGCCGCCGAACGCTTAAACGTGCTCAGCGAAACCAACGGCGTAGCCCGCTGCCACACAGTCTTTAATTGCACCATGTCTTGCCCGCGTGATATTCAAATTACACAAGCCATTGGCGAGCTTAAAATGACCATGGTCACCGGCAAGTTAGATTAATTAAACAAATAATAAACAACAACAAAAGACCTTCATTTTGAAGGTCTTTTGTCTTTTTAAGCCAACCTTGTATAATAAAGTCAATCTATTCGTATAAACGAGGTAAACATGACCTTTAAACCCAACTGGCTTTCGCAACGTGACCCTCTCTGGAAAGACAAAAAACTAGGAACGAGCAGCTTAAGCATCGGTTCTTCCGGCTGCGCTTTAAGTGCTGTCGCTATGCTGCTTAGCGGATGGGGCTATACCGAAACGCCTGATACCCTCAACAACAAATTAAAATCACGCGGCGGCTTTATGGGCGCCGCCATTGTATGGGGAGCCGTTTCTGGCATTTACCCCAAAGTACGCTACAAAAACTTAATTATTTGCAGAGACAGCAACGCCCCGCTCGATGAAATCCGCCGCTCGATAGAA
>CAYOGW010000002.1:39673-50279 GCA_964403635.1 uncultured Anaerolineaceae bacterium
TAAAAGTGTTAGAGCCAGCCGAGCCAGCCGCTAAAAAAATAGGCGTAACAGACCAGTGGCTTAATGTTCGTGAACCAAGCGGACAAGAAGGGTATGTTGCCGCATGGTATGTGGAACGCGCTGTCGGGCCGCCCGCTTCCACGCCTCCCTCTACAGACACACCCAGCCCAAGCCAGCCTCCCGTTTCAGCGCCAACCCCCGCTTCCTTAA
This sequence comes from uncultured Anaerolineaceae bacterium, assembly GCA_964403635.1. Taxonomy (GTDB): domain Bacteria; phylum Chloroflexota; class Anaerolineae; order Anaerolineales; family Villigracilaceae; genus JANJTV01. The sequence continues at coordinate 39,884 of CAYOGW010000002.1, forward strand.
TTAAAGCCGTTAACGATTTGCGCGTCTCGCGTGGCTTACCGGCTTATCAATTAAGCGCTCAACTTTCTGAAATTGCGCAAAGCCATGCCAACTATATGGCGGCTTCAAAAAGCGTCAGCCACTTCTCTGCTGATGGCAAACGCCCCTACCAACGCGCCTTAACCGCGGGCTACCCCCTCGGCGGAGATATTTCGCTGGGCGGCTTCTTCTCCGAAAATATTTTGGCGGGTAGTTGGGATGTAGACGGAGCCATTGCCGAATGGCTAACCGACGCCCCGCATACCAACACCATGCTCTCAGAGAGCCTGCAGCAAATTGGCGCGGGTATCGCCGTTGCCGATGGATTAATCTACTACTGCATCGATGCCGCCCGCCCCACCAACCAACCCGCCAGCACCAAACCGCCGGTTGCAACCACACCCGCCACCGTCATCATGATTCGCGACACCCTCGGCGATGATGTAGCCAACGTGCCGCTTGAAGCCCCTAAAAAATTAACCGACTCATCTGGTGCTTCACTGCCACGCCTCGTAGCCGATATTTGGAATCGCTACGGCGGCTTACTCTCCGCCCTCTCGAATGTATTAAAAATTGATGTTGGCACAGCCGTGGCTGTGCTCGCCATCGAATCATCCGGGCAAGCCTTCGGTCCAGACGGACGCATGATTATCCGTTTTGAAAATCATATTTTTTACCAATACTGGGGCAAAAACAACCAAGCTACCTTTGCCAAACACTTTACTTATAGTTCGGGGCAAACATGGCTTGGGCACAAATGGCGGCCCACTTCAAACGAAGCCTGGCGCCCAGCCAACCAATCCGACTTTCACGGCAACCAAAACAACGAATGGGAAGTCTTTAATTTTGCCCGCACACTAGATGAAGCCGCCGCCAAAATGTCTATTAGCATGGGCGCGCCGCAAATTATGGGCTTTAATCACAGCGCCATTGGTTTTTCTACCGTGCACGACATGTTCGAAGCTTTTAAAAACAGCGAACGCAACCAAATTGTCGGCTTCTTTGACTTCGTGCAAGGCGCTAACCCCAACTCCCGCAACATTCAAACCTTGCAAACGCGCGACTTCAACGCCTTTGCTTCCTTTTATAATGGCAGCGGCGCGGCCGCCCGCTATGGCAGCTTAATGAGCAGCGCCTACGACGCCTTTAACGAACTCTATAAGAAACAAATTAAAGGGGATGTTGCCGGAAATAATCCCCCCGCTCCAGTCGTGATTCCGCCACCGGCTCAGCCCACACCGCCTTCCACGCCGCCAGCCAGTACCCAGCCGCCGCCGGTTGCCCCGCAACCAGACCCACAGCAGCCCAAACCTGCCCCGGTAGAAGTAGAAAAAGAAAAAATCTACGTGACGGTTATGAAATCAGTGGGCTCTAGCGGCTTACGTATGCGAAAAACCGCCAGTCAACTCGGCGCTTTGGTAGCCGTTCAACCGGTTGGTTCACGCCTGCGCACATTAGATGAACCCGAAGTAGCCAAAGCCAAAATTGGCAAAACCGGCGCTTGGCTATGGGTGCAAGACCGAGACAACCGCGAAGGCTATGTTGCCGCTTGGCTGGTAGAACTCGATAAAACATCTTCCACCGTTACCAACAGCGGTAGCACCGTTGTAACCGGCACAGACAATGAGCCAGCCAAATTGCTGATTCACGTGGCACGCGGCATTGGCAGTGGCGGCTTACGCCTGCGCAGCGGACCCAGCAGTGCTACCACCACGGTTAAAACCCTTTCAGCAGGCGCGCCGCTCACCGTGCAAGAAGATGCGGCATTGGCCGAAGCCAAAATTGGCAAATTTAATGAGTGGATATTAGTAGAAGATGCCACTGGCGCCAAAGGGTATGTAGCGGCTTGGTACACCGAGAAATAGACTAGATTATTGTAATAAATTCAGGCTTTGTGTCTTTGTTTGCTACAGGTATTACCACTAGGCATGTTCTTCGCCCAAGAGGACAGCATCATCCCCGCCGGAATGCACCCCATTTCATGGGGGCAGGTGGCTACGACAGGTATGCCTACGTTAACAATAACCCGCTGCGATATACCTAACCCAGCTTTATGGTTTAATACGCCAACACCTAGGTAATTTACAATGATCGCAATTACTTCTACTCCAAACACTCAATTTCGCTATCGAGTTAATATCTTGCTTTTAGGTTTGCCAGCGACGTTGTCTTTGGGTATTACTTTCACATTAATTTTTTTGGCCCCAGATATTGAAGCGGCCACCTTAGTGGAAATTGGCAAGTATATGCATGTACTCTTTGCATATCTTTTATTTTTCATTTTGATAAGACAAGAAAAAAATTTAGCCGAATTTAATATAGATGGTTTATCAATCTTTACTCTAATAGTATTTTCGTTTTATCGTAGATGGTTTGGTAATGACTGGGATCAATACTTTGTCATTCCAATAGCTTTTTGTGGAGTCTTATTGTTTTTGTATTTTATAAAAAACCGCCCCGCTTTTGGATCAGTTAATATAACGACGGTTTTGATTGGTTTTATATGGGCTGGGCATCTTCCGTTTATTTTAGTGTTATCAAAATTACTTCGCAACCAATTGCCATCAATACAAAATAATATAGCGAGTCTTGCATTATTGCCCATTATGCGAGAGGCAATTTACCAGCTATCTTATGTCACACTTTTTGAAGAATTTATTTTTCGTGCTTTTTTAGTAGGTTATTTAATTAAGCTTGGGGTTCAAGAAAAATTTGCATTCCTTACTCAAGGAATAATTTTTTGGTTACTGCATGTTGGTTCTATATTAATCCTAAATGATCCTATTGCTTTTTTTATTAGTATTCCAATATTAACTTTTGCAACTAGCTACTTAACTATGAAATACAAAAGCATTTTTCCCGCTATTATTGTTCATACATTATGGAATGTTATTGTAAAAACTATGAGTTAGATAACAAAAATAGGATTTGATCCTAAGCTTTCCTGTTTCTCCCAAGCGGACAGCATCATCCCCGCCGGAGTGCAGAGAAAATCTTAATTAAGCTGTTCCTTAGACTCTAGAACCTAAAGTCTTGAGTCTAAAGTCCTTTCACCCAATCGCATCTTTCAACTGTCTAGCCAACTTGCCAAACTCAGGCGTGTAACGCATCTCCTCCACGCGTGGGCGCGGTAAAGCCACTTCCAAATCTAAATTAATTTTGCCGGGTCTTGCTGAAAGCACCAGCACACGGTCTGCTAAAAATAACGCTTCAGAGATGGAATGTGTCACCATTAAAACTGTTTTATGGTGTGCTTCCCAAATGGTAGAAAGCTCTACCCCCATCCGTTCACGGGTTAAGGCATCTAAAGAACCAAACGGCTCGTCTAACAGCAAAATATCGGGGTTATGGATTAACGCTCTCGCCAGCGAAACACGCTGTGCCATACCACCCGAAAGATCGCGCGGCAAACTGTTTTCAAAGCCTTCTAAGCCTACCAAAGCCACCATTTCTTGCGCTTTTTGTTTGGCAAGGCTTGCATCCATTCCCTTAATTTCAAGCGGCAAAAGCATGTTTTCTAAAACCGTGCGCCAAGGCATTAAATTGGCTTGCTGAAAAACAAATCCAATCTCTGGCGGCTGGCTGCCCGCAAAGTAAATGGTTCCGCTGGTGGGCTTAATTAAGCCCGCCAATGCCCGCAGCAAAGTCGATTTTCCGCTGCCGGAAGGACCTAATACACAAACAAACTCCTGCGCGCAAACGTCAAACGAGACCGCGCCAAGCGCATGCAAGCCGCCGTTGCTATCCGCAAAGGTAACGCTTAATTGGTCTATAGAAAGCACAGGGCTGGCACAGTTCATGGTCACTTAGGGTAAGAACTCATTGGTAAACGCTGAATTTAAATCAAGCGGGTTCGTATATAAACCCATATTAATTAAAACTTCTTGCATGTTCTGCCAAGCCGCCGGGTCAGAATAGCCCAAGCGTTCGGCGCGCCACATTTCTATGGATGTGCCCAGCACTAATTTTTGAACCAGCGGGTCGGCTTGGTCTAGGTTTTCAACATAGTTTTTGCTAATTTCGTACGCTGCATCAGGGTCATTAATCGTATCCTCTAAGCCGCGTTGAGTGGCTGCCAAAAATGCCTTAATTAAGAGTGGATTTTCAACAATGGTTTTTTCGTTGGTAATAATACCGTTGGAAGCCAACTGCACAAAATCAGAGACGCGCCATTCGGTTAAATCATATCCCTTCGAGCGCAGCACCACCGGCTCGTTGGCGGCATAACCCACCACCACTTTAGATTGGTCTGAAACCAAGGCTTCTACTTGATTAAAACCAATCGCTTCAAGGGTTACATCTTTTTCTTCTAACCCAATGGTGTGCAATAAAGCCCGTAACCCCACATAGTTCGCGCCAAATAAACCGGGTAAGCCAATTTTTTGTCCTTTTAAATCCAACGCGTTCTCTAAACCGCTGGTTGATTTTGCCATGACCGAGACGGGGTATTTTTGATACCAAGCGAAAACATATACCACTGGCAATTCTTGGGCGCGTGCCAAGAGCACCTGCTCACCCGAAACAATGGCAAAGGGCAATTCACCCGCGCCAACCAACGCCACCCCATCGGTTTCAAAAGAGTAATCAAACTCAATTTCGATGCCCGCATCTCGGTAGTAGCCGCGCTCAACTGCCACATAAAACGGCGCGTATTGCACATTAGGAATATAGCCCATTGGCAACCGGATTTTGGTCAGTGGGATTTCGGTGGGTGTGTCGGTAGCGGTTGGCTCAGGTATAGGCTGGGCCGCGCAGGCCGCCAACAAAAACATAAGGATTAAAAACAGACTGATTTTTTTCATATTAAACTCCATTTGAAATTAATTTTGCCACCACAGTAGGCGGCGTTCTAATAAAATGACCAGAGCGTATAAACCAAGCGCCATTAAAACCAAAGCAAAAATGGCGACAAAAACGAGGGCGGTGTCATATTGGCCTCGCCCAATGCTGATTAAGAATCCCAGCCCGCGGTCGGCTCCCACGAACTCCCCCACAACGGCTCCTATCACTGAGAGCGTCGCACCGATCCGCAAGCCGCCTAAAAAAACGGGCAGCGCTGAAGGGATTTCGAGATGCCAAAGGATTTGCCAACGACTGGCTTTGAGCGAAAACATCAGTTCACTTAAAGCGGTTGGCACTGCCCTTAAGCCCACAACCGTATTAATTAAGACTGGGAAAAACACGATTAAACCGCATATCAATATTTTGGAAAACATGCCCGGACCAAACCAAATAACCAACAAAGGGGCAATTGCCACAATGGGAACCGCTTGACTGGCAACCAAAAGTGGAGAGATGGCTTGCTCTAGCAGATGGCTTTTGGCAATGGCATAACCTAAAACGGTTGCCACCAGCAAACCGCTCAATAAGCCAACTAACACTTCTTGCAGGGTAATACTGGCGTGCAAAATTAAAGAACCATCTTGCAGGCTGTGAATTAATCTCGTGTAGACCAAGGCGGGTGAAGGCAAAATAAAGGCTGGTAAGCCACTAATACGGGTAATAATTTCCCAAACGGCTAATAAACCCAACCCGCTTAAGGTAGGTACCCAGAAACCTATTTTTGAGCCATTCATTTTTGTTTGCATATAAAAGCCCCGACAGAATCATTCTTCGGGGCGAAAAGAAACCAAACATGTGTTTGTCTATAAAAAGCCTCGAAAACTGAATAATTCTAGTTTTCGAGGCGGCATTACAAACAAACCCAAACTGGGTTCGAAAAAACCTTCTACTATCCGGACTATACCGTCGGCACCGGAGTTACACCGGTTCATGCATAAACCTGCTATGCTCGTGGGCTTTACCACCGATCGGGAATTCGCTGATGAAGCGTCACCCTGCCCCGAAGGTTGCTATTTAATTAATTGGATTATACGGTGAGCAGAACCCGCCGTCAAATAAGCGTTTTGTTAAAATTTATTTTTCAGGGATAGAGTAGCCAATTAATTCCAGCTTATAACCCGCGGAACCATCTGCTTGTTGAAAACTTTCGGAAACAAAACCAATATTTTCACAAAAAACTTGCTCGCCGGTGGCATTGTTTTCGTTGCTAAGTTTGATGTAGCACGGATTAAATTCCGCTGCGCGAGTGGTGTAAGACGAAGGGCCTGCATAATCTGTTGAAAGTGGAAATTTAATTAATGCAGGTTGATTAATTAAATTTTGATCGAAGACATTAACCAATTGTAAATAAAGTTGATTTTCTTTTAAGATATACCAGTAAAAACCATCTAACTTTTGGAACATGGGCACATCATCTGGCTGGCCGCTGATGAGTTGGGAGGTTCTTTGCATTTTGGCATAGTAACTGCCATCTGCTTCGGTTTTGGTTTCTGTAATCACTTCGGTAATCCGCCACAGCACCGTTTTCCCTGCCGAAAAGGTGCTGTATTCATAAATCCAAGTACTGCCGAGGGTTAAGGGGTATGGCACCTGATAAACCGCCAAAGTGGCGGTTGGCGCGTTTACTGGTGTGGCTGTGGGCGGGGTGGAAACGGTACGCACACAGGATGTAAGAAAAAATAAGATGAACGAGAAAAAGGCGAGAGGGCGCATGCCGGATTCCTTTAATTAAAAAATGGGAGTGAATAATATTCACTCCCATTCTACAACGTTTATAAAATCTTATAGCTGATATAAAGCGCCGTATTTTGTTTTGAGATAATTAATGTAAGGTTCAATACGTAACGGGCCGCCAGTAACGCGCTCAATTAATTCGGGGGCGGTGAACTTTGAACCCGAGTCGTAGATGTTATCTCTCAGCCAGTTGTGCAAAATGTCAAAGCGGCCTTGACCCATTTCGGCGGGGATGTTGGGATGGGCTTCGAGCGCTTTGCTGTAAAACTGGGCGCTGAGAATGTTGCCGACGGTGTAGCCTTGGAAGGCACCGCCGATAACGCCGCCGAACCAATGCACATCTTGCAGGCAGCCATTCACGTCGCTGGGGGCTTGCAAGCCCAAATCACTTTGGTAGCGGGCGTGCCAAGCGGCGGGCAGGTCTTTAATTGCCAATGTACCTTCGAGCATTTGCAGTTCAAGGTCAAAGCGAATCATAACATGCAAGTTGTAGGTGGTTTCATCCGCATCGGTACGAATGAGCGATTTTTGGACTTTGTTAATGGCACGATAGAAGGTATCGAGGCTGACTTTGTTTAATTGCTCTGGGAAGGTAGCTTGCAATTTAGGGTAGTAATGTTCCCAAAATGACATCGAGCGGCTGACGATATTTTCCCAGGTGCGAGACTGGCTTTCGTGCACACCAGCGCTGGTGCCGCCCGCGATTGGGGTGCCGTCGTATTTTTGGTTAATGCCCATTTCGTACATGGCATGACCGGCTTCGTGAGTGGTGCTAAACAAGGCTTCGCCCAAGTCATCTTCTTTAACGCGGGTGGTAATGCGGATGTCTCCCAGCGAAAACTTGGTCATAAAAGGATGATGGGTTTTGTCTTGGCGACCACGATTAAAATCGAAGCCGAAATCCTTAATCACTTCTTGGCCAAAAGCCAGTTGTTTGTCTTCGTCAAAATGTTGTTTTAAACAAGAATCATCCGCGGCTTGCTGCTCGGTAATAGCTTTCACAATGGGCACCAACTGGCCGCGCAGTTCGGCGAACAATTCTCGAACCGATTCAGCTTTCATGCCGTAATCGGCAAAGTCGATTAATGGGTCGGCAATATGGTCGTAACCCGGAAAACAATCTGCCATTTTGCGGCTAATATCGAGTGTTTTTTCGAGCATGGGGGCTACTGAAGCAAAATCATTGGCAGGGCGGGCACGCGTCCAAGCATCATAGGCTACGGCGCTGTGTTCGTAAAACTCACCCAGCAAAGCGGTTGGGATTTTGGTTGCGCGTTCATATTCTCGGCGAGTCACACGGATTAATGCGGCGTCGTCATGCTCAAAGGGCAGGCTGGCTTCGTAGGCGCTTAAATCGTCTAACAATTTGCCAACAGCGGGGTCTACAAATTTATCTTGCGAAATGCGCCCCAAAGTTGCCATTTGGCGACCACGAGAGGCCGCGCCACCGGCGGGCATGTAGGTAGCTTGGTCCCAACCCATTAAGGAAGATGCACCGTTTAAATCGCTAATTTCCATTAGGCGGGTTTTTAACTCTTTTAATTTCTCGTCCATTTCAGCCATAAAAGTCTCCTAGATATTTATTCTCTTATACGAACTATTGTACATGAGAAGTTTTAAAAATTTAATTAAGCTGTGCTTTAATTTTCTCTGCCGAATCTTTGAGCGCTGCCAGTTTATCTCTTTCTTTTTGAACAACCGCCGCCGGAGCCTTGTTGGCAAAATCGCTGTTTAATAAGGTTTCTAAACGTGCAATCTGAGATTCGGCATCCGATAATTCTTTGGTTAAACGAGCACGCTCTTCAGCGGGGTCTACCATTTCTGCCAGTGGGAGGTAAATCTCAATCGGACCCACCACCAGCGCTACATAGCCTTCGGGCTTGGTTTCTAGCTGAGAATTAATCTCGATGCGGCTGGCATCTAAACCCGCCAAAGTAGCGAGGGTATTCTCCTCAGCGGAGAGCAAAGCTTGGAAGTCGTGGGCAACAATGAGGGCGGCCAGCTTGAGGCTGGGTTTCACATTCTTCTCGGCGCGCAGGTTGCGAATCGCCCGAATCACTTCTTGCACCATTTCAAATTGAGCAATTTTCTCGGCTTCCCAGCTTTCTTCTTCTACTGCTTTTGGCCAATTTGCATTAATTAATACTTCGCCCCAATCTTTAATGGCCATTGCGTTTGAATGTTCGCGGGTGGCTTTTTTAAGGTGTCCCCAAATTTCTTCGGTGACGAAGGGCGTGAAGGGGTGCAGCAGGCGCAGGGTGTTGTCGAGCACGCGCACCATTAACGCGGCGGTGTAATAGGCACGGTCGCCACCTTCGTTTAATTGCAGTTTAGCAATTTCTAAATACCAATCGGCGAAGTCATTCCAGAAGAAGTCCAAAATAGACTGCCCCGCCTGACCATATTGAAAACTTTGAAACAAGCGCTCAACATCGCGGTTAAGCTGATTCATGCGTGCCAAAATAAAAGCGTCGGCTAAGGTCTGTTCGGCTTTGGCTGCGGGTTGCGTTGGCGCTTTAGATAACGAGGCCAGCACCAAACGGCTGGCATTCCATAATTTGTTGGCAAAGTTGCGATTGGCTTCTACTTTTTTAAGCGAAAGGTTCATGTCTTTGCCGGGCGTAGAACCTACCAGCAAAGTAAAGCGCAACGCGTCTGTGCCCAGTTCGTCCATGACGGTTAAGGGATCAATGACATTGCCTTTGGTTTTGCTCATTTTTTGGCCGTTCTCGTCACGGATTAATCCGTGCAGATAAACGGTATGAAATGGTGGTGTTTCTGTAAATTCTAAGCCGCTCATAATCATGCGGGCTACCCAAAAGAAGAGAATGTCGTAACCGGTTTCCATGTAGCTGGTTGGGTAAAAATATTTTAAATCGGGGGTTTCTTCTGGCCAGCCAAGGGTAGAGAAGGGCCACAATCCGCTTGAAAACCAAGTATCCAGCACGTCTGGGTCTTGATTAATTTTGCTCGAACCACAGTGGGCACAAGCGGTTGGGTCTTCGCGCGCGCAGGTTTGCTTTAAACAATCGTCACAGTACCAAACCGGAATGCGATGCCCCCACCATAACTGGCGGCTGATGCACCAATCTTCAATATTTTCCATCCAGTTGAAATACACTTTTTCAAAATAATCGGGCACAATTTTAATATCACCATTTTTAACAGCCGTCAGACCTTTTTCTGCCATCGGTGCAATTTTTACAAACCACTGTTCCGAAATCATCGGCTCGATGATTTCCCCGCCGCGCTGTGAGCGTGGGATTTTGGTTGGGTACGGTTCGGTTTTAATCGTTAAACCGGCCGCTTCCATATCCGCCCAGAGCTTCTTGCGGGCATCAAAGCGGTCTAAGCCCGCATAAGGGCCGCCATGTTCATTTACTTTGGCAGATGTATCCAACATAGAAATAATCGGCAGGTTGTGACGCTGAGCGATTAAATAGTCGTTGGGGTCGTGCCCAGGGGTGATTTTTAATGCGCCGGTTCCGAACTCACGAGAAACATACTCATCCGCAATGACTGGAATCTCACGCCCGAGCATGGGAACAATCACCGTTTTGCCAATGAAGGCTTTAAAGCGTTCATCTTCGGGGTGAACGGCTACGGCTGTATCCCCAAGAATCGTTTCAGGGCGGACAGTTGCAACCGGTATGAACTCATCTGAATTGGTTAATTTGTATTTAAAGAAGTACAGCGTAGCAACTTCATCAGTGTGCTCTACTTCTAGGTCAGAAACAGCTGTTTTTAAGCCTGGGCTCCAATTAATTAAGCGCGGCCCACGATAAATCATGCCTTGCTCGTA
>CAYOGW010000002.1:50379-53670 GCA_964403635.1 uncultured Anaerolineaceae bacterium
TGGTCTGTGCCCGGCACCCACAACGTTGAGTAGCCTTTCATGCGGTGGTAGCGAATCATTAAATCTTCTACGCTGACAAACATCGCATGCCCTAAGTGCAGTTCGCCGGTTACATTGGGCGGCGGAATGGCAATCACAAAGGGTTCAACGGTTGGGTCAAAGTTGGGGCTGCTGGGGTCGTTATGCGGCTTAAAATATCCGCCCGCTTCCCACATAGCATAAATGCGCTGCTCAGTGGCTTTAAAGTCGTAGGTTTTTGGTAATTCGTACGTGCTCATTTGGTGCTCCTTCTAAAATTAATTAATCAATGATGGCATTAATTAAAAAATGCCCCGTCCTATACAGAGGACGAAGCATTGCTCCGCGGTACCACCTCGATTCACCCAAACGGGTGCGCTTAGGGCTGGCTATCACCAACCTGCGCGATAACGGGCGCTCCCGTGCTGTTCTACTCTCTTAATTAAAGATTTCTTCAGCGATTAACCTGAGGGACGTTCGGCAAAGGCTTGCTGCGGATGACTTTCAGCCAGTGGTCACCCTTCTCTATCAGCGTTTCTTTGCTTACTCTGCTCAGTAAAATGATTATACCGCTTGAACTTAAGCCGTCAAGACCTTTTATAAAGTAAACAAAACAATTGAAGCCAAAGCCAACCCTACGCCTAAAAGCTGCCACGCAGATAACTTCTCTTTTAAGAACCACCATGCCAAAAATGCGGTTACGCTCGGGTAAAGCGAGGAAATCACCGCCGCCACATCCGAACGGCCCACCTGAGCCGCTAATATATAAAAAACATTGCCGCTAATATCAAAAATGGTATTAATTAACACAATGGGCCAGTTTGTTGCAGAAATGGTTAAACCTTGACGGCGTATCAGCAAAATAATAAACAATAGCACTGTACCTACTAAACGAGAGCCAATCATCGGCCAAATTAAACTGGCTTCAGATGCCTGATGCATTAATACAAAATAGCTACCAAAACCCAAACCAGATAAAAATGGTAAACCCAAAGCACTAAGCGCCTTTAATTTTGGAAAACTAGGCTGTGAATTGGAAACCAACCAAATGGCCGCCAGTGCTAAACCAAAACCTAACCATTGCAGTCCGCTTAACGCCCCCTCTGTAAAATAACCCACCAACACAGGGATGACCGCCGCCAACAACGCTGAAACCGAAGCGGCAATGCCCATATTCCCTTTTGAAAGCGCATAATACAAAATTAATAATCCGCTCGAACCTGCCAAACCAGCCAGCAACGCCCACATAAAATTTTCTGCGGTTGGTAAAGATTCTGGCATAAAAAACACAACAACCAAGAGCATGAGTGTGCCCACCCAATCGGTATAAAAAACCGCCCGCATTGCTCCAATGCGGCGGCTAGAAAGCCCTCCAGCAAAATCACCAGCGCCCCAGCCAAGGGCAGCCAGCAAACTCAACCCAGCCGCTATCATGTTTATTTGCCAGCCGCGCGGGCGCGTGCCAGCACTTTTTGAGCATTAATTAACAACGGCATATCCACCATTTTGCCGTCTAAATCATAGGCACCTTTGCCCGCCTTTTGGTTGGCTTCAAAGGTCTCTACCACCCGTTTGGCATAGGCAATCGCTTCGTCTGATGGGGTGAAAGCGGCTTGCACAGGTTCTACTTGTGCAGGGTGAATAATTTGCTTGCCAGCAAAACCCAGCCCCGCGCCTTCAACCGATTCGTTAATTAAGCTCTCGGTATCGCGAAAATCAATATGCACCATATCAATGGCTTGCAAATCATAGGCGGCACAAGCCGCCACCACCGCCGAACGGGCGTAGAGCACCTCGGTCGCCGCTTTCGTGCGCGTAGCCCCCACACTGGCGGCAAAATCTTCCGCACCGAAAATGATGGCTTCCAAACGTTTATCGGCGCTGGCAATTTCTTTTAGATTAATTAAGCCTTTGGCGGTTTCCAAGCCCACCAACAGGCGGACTCCCCCCAGCCGCATTCCGTTTGCAAGTTCATAACTCTCTATCTGTTGGCTAACCCACTGCACCTGCTCAGCGGCTTCAGCTTTGGGTAATACAATGGTATCGGGACGCGCTTGCAGGGCGGCCCGCAGGTCTTCTTCTTCAAAGCCAGAGCCAATACTATTAATGCGAATACATCTTTCAGCAGAGCCGAAATCTAATTCTTTTAAAGCATCCGCAATAATTAAACGGGCTTCGGCTTTTTTGCTTAAAGCGGTGCCATCTTCTAAATCTATACAAATACAATCGACACCTAAGGTGGTCGATTTTTCGATTTTGCGGCGGTCGCTGCCGGGCATGTATAACAAAGCGCGTCTGGAATGCATACGTTCTCCGATTTAATTAAGGTTTTTTTAGAAACATCACGGTGCGTTCAAACTCTAACAAGACCGTGCCATCGGGCTTTTTGCCCCAATGTTTTAAGCGCACAATGCCCGCATCTGCGCGAGATTTGGATTCGCGTTTTTCGAGCACTTGGGTTTCGGCATAAACGGTATCGCCATGAAAAGCGGGGTTGGGGTGCAACACTTTGTCGTAGCCTAAATTAGCCACAATGGTGCCTTCGGTTAGTTCGGCAACGGTTAACCCAGTGACCAGCCCAAGGGTGAATAAGCCGTTTACAATGCGCTGACCAAACTGGGTTTGGCTGGCAAAGTGTTCGTTGCTGTGGAGAGGCTGGCTGTTCATGGTGAGCATCGAAAAAAGGACATTGTCCATTTCTGTTAGGGTACGGCCATTGCTATGTTTAATGAATTGGTTGATTTCTAGTTCTTCATAATATTTTCCGGCCATCTCTTAATCTCCAGCGAACAAATTAAGCTCTGCTTGCGGCAAACGGGCTGTCATATCTAAAGTAATGGGGGTAACTGAAACCAAGCGCTTTTTAAGCAAGACGTAGACATCGGTATTGGGGTCTTCATTAATTAAATCAACATCATGTTGGTAGCCAACTGTACCGAGTTCATCCCAGTTATCGCGGCTCGGTTTGACCGGTGTGTAATACCGCTGTAGTGATAGGCTGGTCCACTGCCAGCCGGTATCCGCTTTGGCGCTGGAGGGCACGTCTATCTTGAGTAGGTCTACTCCCTTGGGCAAGGGGCGTTCTAATAGCTTGGCAGCAAATTTATAGGTGAAAGCTGCTGCTGAAGAAAAATCGACTTCTTTTGAATAAGTGAGATGATGAGAAACATGAGTTTCTAGTGAAACCGCAATGGCTGGAATACCCATCGAGGCGGCTTCCATGGCGGCGCCAACCGTACCCGAGATGGTGATTCCGCTGGCTACGTTTTCTCC
>CAYOGW010000002.1:53770-61749 GCA_964403635.1 uncultured Anaerolineaceae bacterium
GCGGCCCATAAACCCGGGGAGAGAATGCCGTCATCATTGGTGAGTAAAATTTGTTTTTTATTCAAGGCAACCTCGTTTCAACACGATTCTACAATAAAAGCTTAAGAAAACAAAAAAGACAGGAAAACCCTGTCTTTTTTAGTGTGTCCTCGGCGCGACTCGAACGCGCGACCTATTGCTCCGCAAGCAAGCGCTCTAATCCACTGAGCTACGAGGACGTTTGCGAGAACGAATTCTAATCGACATGCGGGCTTGGGTCAAGACCAGAGTTCTCGCAAAGGGTAAAGAAAGGCTGCTAAGGCTTTCCTTGATATGTTGGTGTTGGCGATGGTTTCTGCGGAACAGCAGTTGGCACTGGCGTGGGTGCGGGGGTCAGCACTGGAATATTAATGATTTCTCCAATTGGTTGACCCGTAGAAATCGCAATCCAACATTTTGCGTTAAATTTAGACCAGAAGATAAAAAACCACTGCTTATCTAGGCTGGCACCCAAGATATCGACAACATCACCAGCTGGGATGGCCGTGACATCACTGTAATTAACCCCAGGACCCTTACGACAGAAAGCATTTTTATCAAATTTAAATTTGGGGGGTTCGCTCGCCGCAACCACTGTAGGAGTTTCCGCTGCAGCCGCAGCGCCTGCCACAGGCAAGAACTGATAATCCCAGCCAAAATCTTTGTCGTTTAAGATGGTTCCCGTATCCACTGTGGCATTGGCAAAGGCATCGGTTCCCGTAATCCCTATGGGGAAAGTCCACTGGCCCGGAATTAAAATCCCATCATTTGGCGGGTTAAGCGCGCGAACCGCCACACAATAACTGCCAAAAGCCAAGAGACCATCAAATTGATAATGGCCTGTTGCATCAGTGAGCACATGGGCAACACTATCAGTTGCACATCCGCCATAATGAAGGTCTACCTGTACACCGGCAATGCCGGGTTCGCCCGCTTCTCGAATACCATTGGCACGCAGTGAACCACCACCTGCATCCACACAACCAGCAGGCAATGGGCTGGGAATTGGACCATCCGGAACGGCGCATAAATCGTGCCAAACAATCCCGCCAATGGATGCGGAAGCCGGTGGGCTGCCGCCAGGTCCAGAACAAGTTCCACTTACATCACGAATAAAGCTGCGGATAGGTGAAAATGGCCCAGTGCTTGAACCGCTTTTCGCCGCGACACGCCAATAATAAATTTGACATTCGGTTAATGTATCTGGCAGCATACGCGTTAAAGGAATATCAAACTCATTAATCACAGGTGTGGTAAAGGCGGCATCTAACGAAAGATCTACGCGATAGCCTGTAGGAATACACCCCGCGCTATAGTCCCACCAAAGCAAATCGGTTGCTTCGTTAAAACTGGCGCCATCGGCTGGTTCTAAAAGGGTCGGAGCAACCAACGCAGCTGGCGCGCACACCGGGCCGGTAAAGAAAATTCGGGTATCGGAGGCTGGTCCTAACGTGGTGTCATTAATTGGAGCAACCCGCCAGCGATACTGCTTGCCCGGTTGAAGCGGAGAACCCGGCCCCCATGTCGTAGATGGATTACCCGTTCCGCCGCCAATATTTTCTGTCAGCACGGGTCCTTCCCACAAAGTAATGGCATACCCTTCGGGGTTACATCCAACAGAGGGGTAGCTCCACTCTAAGGTTGGATTTAAGGTATCAATAATCGCTGTGTTGGCGGGACCAATCAATGTAACCTGCTGTAAGCTATCCGTTGGGCAGGTTGGTAATGCGGTTGGGGTCGCTGTGGGCATGGTACAGCCAACAAGAAGCGCAAAAACACAAAAAGATATGACGAGAAATTTCCTATTCATTTTTATCCCTTTATATTTAATTAATATACAAAATTGAATAAGTTAAGAATTTCATATTACTTTAATGCTTTCAATAAAATCATGCAATAAGGAAATTAATCCTAGCTACTATTCCCCTTTGACCGCTTCAGCATCTACCCGTACAATGTACGCATGCGCCAATGGAAATTAGGATTAAACGACCCGTTACACCTCACCCTCGCGGCAGATGCACGCTTAGGGAAAATAGATTATGTAAATGACCATATTTGGGAATTGGATATGGCTTCCGGCGAGCCGCCCGCCCTCGATATACGGACTACCTACGGGTTGCGGGCGCGTTTAATGCGCCTTTTTCCACGCTTTAGCGAAGCTGGCAAAACCATCACAGACCCTAACGAGTTTGCCGCCCCGCCGCTTCTTAGACGCATTTATCCCAATTTTTTTGAAGTTACATTTGCCCCTATTGATGGAGTAGAAGTAGAAGCAGAATTTTGGGTGCCCGATTCAAATGTAATTGCAGGGCGTTTCACCATTCACAATACGGCTGTCATCCCACACCCAACCTTATTCGAGTTGGTTAGCCAATTAATCCCCATAGAAGGCAAAAGCATGTCTGTTACCCAACGACATGCTGTCAGCACATTAGAAGGGCAAGTTGGTTCGCTTTTTCCTGTGTTATTTATGACAGGTGGCGCATCCAATGGACCTGGTCCTTATGCTTCGTTAATGCTCCCGTTAGATTTAGCCCCTGGCACCTCCCGCCAAATTACTTGGGCCATTGCCAGCACTTCAGATGCAAACGATTCTTTTGATTTAGCCCGAAAAACTGCCGCTCGCCATTTTGAAGCCGAAAAAACACGCATCGAATTATTAAACGCCAGCCAAAGCATCGAAATTCACACCGGAGATATAGAGTGGGATGCTGCGCTTGCCCTTAGCCAACGAGCCGCCTTTCATTTAATCATGCCGCCTTCCGAAAAACTGCCTCACCACAGTTTTGTGCTTTCTCGCCAGCCTGACCAAGGCCACTCGCCTGCGGGCGACGGCAGCGATTATCAACGGTTCTGGAACGGACAAACACCACTAGAAGCGTGGTATTTATCTTCTTTACTTCCGATGGCGAACAACTACAGCAAAGGGTTTTTACTCAACTTTTTGACTTGTCAAGAACAAGATGGTTTTATCGACGCCAAACCTGGTTTAGCTGGGCAGCGCACACGCTTCTTAGCCGCGCCGTATTTGGCAAGTTTAGCTTGGGAACTATCTGAACACGGAAAAGACATCTCCTTTTTAGAAAAAACCTACCCATCCCTGCTTGCATTTTATAAAACGTGGTTTTCCCCCACCAAAGACCTAGACCAAAACGGAGTACCCGAGTGGCAGCATGTTTTACAAACCGGTTTCGAGGATAACCCGCTCTTTGATGGCTGGCACACCTGGGCGCAAGGTGTAAACATCACCACAGTGCAAAGCCCAGCTTTAGGGGCTGCTTTATACCGCGAATCGATGAGTTTAATTAAAATAGCCGAACAATTAAACAAAATTATTGAAATCCCTTACCTTAAACAACAAGCGGCTGTGCTCAAAAAATCAGTTGAAAACAATTGGGATGCCGACCACGCTTTCTATCATTACGCAGACCGAGACAGCCATTTAAGCCTGCCCGGCAAACTACTCAGTGACCGACAAGCCCCGACCAGTTTTGAAATAACGAGAGAATTTCCTCAACCTGTGAGATTAATTGTAAGAATTTTTGGGGAAGACGAAACCCTTAAACGCCCACGCGTAAAAATAACCGGAAAATTAAATGGCGAAACCATCAGCGAAAGCATAGAACCACACAACTTTAGCTATAGCGCCAGCGGCGGGGTTGCTACCAGCCAAAAATTATTTACAAGCCTCGGCCAATTTGAATTGGATGGTCTCGACAAACGAGACCGCATCATCATTCAAACGGTTGATTTAACCACTGCCGACCACACTTTATTATTACCCCTCTGGGCAGGGCTGCCAGAAATAAACGAAGCCCGCGCATTAATTTACCGTAACATTATGAACGCGGATTGGTTTGACCACCCTTACGGAATTCCCGCTGTGCCGCATGTACCAGACCCCGAAGCAGACCCGATCTGCATGAGTGTTCACATGCCTTGGAACCAATTAATTGGCGAGGGGCTGTTAAACTATGGCGCTCAAAAAGAAGCCGCACGGCTGGTAGCGCATGGAATGGCCGCCATTATATTAAACCTGAAAAAAGCCAAAGCCTTTTTTCGCAGTTATCATGCCGAAAATGGAAGCGGACTGGCCGAAAGAAACACCCTGCATGGTTTTGCACCTATCGGATTATTCTTAAAAACCCTTGGGGTTGAAATTCTCTCCCCTACCCGTGTAAGATTAAAAGGTGAAAACCCGTTCCCTTGGCCGGTTACGGTAAAATATAGAGGGCTGACTGTTATTCGTCAACTTTCAGAAACAGAAATTATCTTCCCAAACGGTCAGTCTGCAAATTTTGAAGGCCCTGTTAACCTGCTGGCAACTTGTGAATAGGAAAATATAATGACAGAAAAAACCATCCCCATTAATGCAATCATGACCGCTGTAATTCAAGAACAAGACTTAGATCTGGCCATGAAAGCTTTAAACCAATTGCAAATTCCCTTACTGCATTTTTCTAGCACAGGTGGTTTTTTGGGGCGCCGAAACGCAACGTTAATCATTGGTTTAAGTGACGGCATGGTTGAGCAAATCGTAAACGTGCTTAAAGAGTCTTGCCGCCAAAGAATTGAATATCTTACCCTTCCGTTAGAGGGTTCACCCATGCCCATGCCAACCCCCGTACCCGTTACTGTGGGCGGCGCTACAATATTCACCATCCCCATCGAAAGGTTTGAACAAATTTAAGGAGCCCGCCATGAAAATGATTCTTGCCATTTTAAAAGATGACGATGTAGATAGCACAGTTCATGGGTTAACCGCGGCTCAATATCGAGTCACTCGCGTGGCTTCAACCGGCGGTTTCTTTCGCAAAGGCAACACCACCCTCATGATTGGTGTAGAAGCCAGCAAAGTAGATGCCGCCATAGAATTAATCCGCCAAAGCACTACCCCTTCCGCCGATGGCGGTAAACGCGCCACTATCTTTGTGGTGCCGGTCGCGCATTTCGAACAAATTTAAAGCCCTTCGTGAGCCCGCTTCCTTGCAGCCCCGCTTAATGAAAGCGGGGCTGCTTTTAATTAAGAACGAGCCTATAATCGAACCATGAAAAAACCACTTCATAAAAATGTTTGGGTATTAACAGCCACTTCTTATTTAACCGATGTCTCCTCCGAGATGCTTTCAAACCTGCTGCCGCTCTTTTTAGCCAACGTGCTGGGCGTAAAAACATCCATCATCGGTTTAATAGATGGCTTAGCCGAAGCCACCGCCAGCTTAACCAAGCTTTACTCTGGCGCCCTTTCAGACAAGCTAGGCAGCCGTAAATGGCCTACGGTGGCCGGTTACAGCCTCTCTACCCTTGCCAAACCGCTGCTCTTTTTTGCCAGCAGTTGGGGCTGGGTGCTGGGTGTTCGTTTTGCAGACCGTGTGGGCAAGGGCATTCGCACCGCCCCGCGAGATGCGCTGCTAGCCGAAAGTGTAGAAGAAAAGCAGCGCGGGTTAGCCTTTGGCATTCATCGCGCTGGCGATACCGCCGGAGCCTTTACCGGTTTAGCCATCGCGGGGCTGGTCATTTGGCTCACGCAAGGTGATTCGGCAAGCGGGCTCACCCGCAGCTTGTTTCAAACCATTGTGCTTGTTTCTATCATCCCAGCGGTCTTGGCTGTGCTAGTTTTAGCCTTTTTTGCAAACGAAGTGGCAGGCAAAAATAAAACCCCTGCGCCTATGTTTTCTTGGCAAGGGTTAGACGGACGCTATAAATCTTTCTTAATCGCAGTAGTTTTATTTACACTAGGCAACTCTAGCGATTCATTTATTATTCTTTTAGGTCAGCAACGTGGATTAAGCCTGCTGCAAATTATTGGCATGCTGCTCACTTTTAACTTAATTTATACCGTCTTGGCTGGCCCGCTGGGAGCATTATCCGATAAAGTGGGCCGTCGCCGATTAATCTTAATTGGCTGGTTCGCATATGCGCTCATTTATGGCGGTTTTGCCGTTTCACAAACTGGTTGGCATGTCTGGCTTTTATTTGGCTTATACGGTGTTTACTACGCCGCCAGTGAAGGCGCCGCCAAAGCCTTTGTTGCCGATTTAATACCCGCCGAACGGCGCGGCACAGCCTACGGTTTGTACCACGCTGCCATTGGCATTACAGCGCTTCCCGCTTCTTTTTTGGCTGGCTTGCTCTGGCAAGGCATCGGCGATTGGCCAGGTTTTGGCCCCTCTGCTCCCTTTGTTTTTGGAGCAGGCATGGCTGTTTTGGCTGCCATTGCATTTTTTAACATTAAAAAGGCAACTTTAATTAATGCGTAGTTTCAAATAAAAAGCCCTTCATAAAAGAAGGGCTTTTTATTATTAATTATTGATTTGTAAACTGCGGCAGCGCGGGCAGCGATTGCAAGTATAGAAAAATGGCATTTAAGTCATCATCATTTAAGTTTGCAATTTCTTCCCAAGGCATTCTTTCTCCCCTTAAAGCATGTCCGCTCGGCGTAACACCCGTTCGAAACATATTCACAAAATCCTCTTGAGACCAAGCGGCTAATTCTCCGCCGGGGGTTAAATTGGGCGTAATAACAGCAATGGTTGGGTCTGGGTGAACCGCGCCCGCTAAATTTTCGCCATGACAATCTCGGCAGCCGCTGGTATTCACCAAATATTCGCCAAATTCAACCGTTACTGCCGCTGGCGGCGCAATGATATTTGAATTGTGGAGAACTGTTTCAACAGGCGCTTCTCCAAATAATCCTGCTCCAAACAAAATTGTACCTAAAACAGAGGGTTGCAACCCATTGGTTTCACGATCAACCGGAGGAAGTGTTTTTAAGTAAGCAATCATCGCACCAAGGTCTTTATCGCTTAGGTTTTGAAATGAGACGACAGCGGGCATAAAAATAAATTTGCCATCTTGCCCAATCCCGTGCCGAATCGCATTTACATAATCTTCGTCAGATGTATACCGCTGCCCAATCCCGCCCTTGCCCGCCGTTAAATTAGCGGAATCAAGCGAAATAATTGAGTCTATCGTAACAAAACCAACACGGCCGCTTAAATCTTCCCCATGACAAAAAATGCAAGCGGCCTCAACGCGATACTTGCCATAGGCAATGCTGGCTTCATCGGTTGGTACAACAATATTCGAAGCGGGAAAAGAATACACCTTATTAACTTTTGCCACGCCTACAAAATAAAAAACTGCAGCTAGGATTAAAATTAATCCGAGTAGAGAACCTAATACAATGCCAATCCATTTAACTATTTTTTTCATTTTATTCCTCTCCTGTTATTAAAACGGCTTATACATCATTAACCAAGTAATAACAGCAAAGCCACCATAACCAATGACTGTAAGAAAAACTGGTTTAATTTGCTTTAAACTATGCTCAATTTCTACTTCCGATTGAGCTGGCTCAGCCGGAAATGGTTTACCCTGTAACCGATAAGGCAAACCGACAGCCTTTCTAACCTTTCCAAACGCATTGGCACCATAAATTGCCATTAAAACAACCATCACAACCAATATTGCAATCGAAGCCCAAATCCAACCAAATTGCCACCAATTGGCCTGAAAGCCAGCAATCACCCCAAAAACGATAATTGCTAACAAAGAGAGACCCGTCAACGGACCAGACGCTTCAGAAAGTTCTAAATACACACGGATTTTCGAAACATCTCGCTCTCGGGTTAAAACAAAAGCGACGATTAAAGTAATACCATGGGCTAGCAAAAATAAAAATACACTCAACACATGTAAAAATACAACAATTTGATATAGCATAGGGCCTCCTTACATTATCAAACTTATGAAAAACGACATTCAAAACATTATTATAGGAATTTTTTTATATTATTCAAGAAATATCAAGGTATCACTTAATCACGATTTGGGTTTATATTAAAGAAAATACCAAGGAGATTTTTTATGGATGCTCAACAATGCCCCAAATGCAGCGAGCCAATGGACGATGGTTGGGTTAATGTTTCTGGCAGTAGTTCTTTGGGCTATATCTC
>CAYOGW010000003.1:0-1495 GCA_964403635.1 uncultured Anaerolineaceae bacterium
CTGGCTTGCCGCAAATCAATTTGAACCACATCCCAGCCAATGCCAATCGCGGCAGTCATACCGACTAAAACAGGAATTAAAATAGAATATCCTCGTCCAGCTTGAGCATTTTTAAACGCATCCGCCACAATCCAGACCCATAAAATAACCGGTGCAAACGCCCAAAATGGCTGACCATACCAAAGCACTGTTCCCAAACTGGCAAAAAAAGCAATCGACAACCAAAAAGCACGGTTGCCCGCGCCCGCATAGGCTTGCCCGCTGCCCGGCAAAAGAGCAGAGAGCAGCCCTGCAAGCATGGGTGATTTTTGTTTCTTAATAGTCGCGTTCATTTAAGCACCAACTGCCGCTGCGCGTACTTCCTGAGCTTCCTCGCCATAAATTTCTTTAAACTTTTGGCGGTTAATCTCTTGCGGCAAACCTTCAAAAACAACCTCGCCGTCTTTTAAAGCCACTACCCGCGTGGCGTATCGGTGCACAAGGTCTAAAAAGTGTAACGAACAAATAACGGTAATGCCTTCTTTATTTAATTGCTCTAAATATTGCAAAATGGAATGAGATAAAACGGGGTCTAGGCTGGCAACGGGTTCATCTGCCAAAATAATTTTTGGCTCTTGCATTAATGCGCGGGCAATTCCCACCCGCTGCTGCTGACCGCCTGAAAGAGCGTCTGCGCGGCTTTCGGCTTTATCCGCAATGCCCACCCGTTGCAGCGCCTTCATGGCTAAATCTTTATCGGCTTGGGGCCAAATGCCTAATAAACTCAACCAAGGGTTGGCGTATCCCAAACGACCAGAAAGTACATTGGTTAAAACACTCGAGCGTTTAACCAAATTAAATTGCTGAAAAACCATTCCAATCCCACGCCGAATGGTTCGCAATGCTGCGGGCGAGGCGGCTGTGATATCCGTTTGGTCTTGGTAAATTTTGCCGGTTGTGGGTTCAATTAATCGATTAATGCAGCGCAATAACGTAGATTTACCAGAACCAGAAAGACCAATCACTACCAAAAATTCACCATCTTGAACATTAAACGAAACGTTTTTTAATGCCTGTGTGCCATTAGGGTAGGTTTTTGAAACATTTTCTATTCGCAACATGGGTTTTCTCCAGCAATTAAAACATTTACAACAGTGTATTAATTAAAATTTAAATAATGATGACAAAAAACTCCCCTGTTAAACAGGGGAGTTTTGAAAACAAATTATCGAACCAAGGAAGTGACATCTACCCCAGAGGCTTCCAAATACACACGGAAGTCATCATAGAAGGTATCATCCACAACCTGCAAACCGTCAATCGAGTAAACCGATTTGAGGGCAGCTTTACCCGCTTCAGTTTCGGCAATGGCTAATAAAGCTTCCGAAATCTTTGTGCGAACATCTTCGGGCAAGTCTGTTGCAAACGAAACATTGTCATTTGGGATGGTTGGGTCCGTGCGCCAAATGACAACAACTTTATCATTCACATCGGGGAACTGTTCAGCCACACCAGA
>CAYOGW010000003.1:1595-49119 GCA_964403635.1 uncultured Anaerolineaceae bacterium
TGGCGGCGGCATCAAAGTAAGAGGTGAAACCACCAGCGGCGTTAGCAACAAATTGAGCGCCATAAGTAGTTGAACCACGGCGAATGGTGACCAAACCCACATCAGCAAAACCCTTTTCATGCGCAATGACATACGCAAACGGAGGCAGCCAACCCACATGAGCCTGACCAGCGCCCATGGCTTCTACCAAAGCCCCATAAGAGGTAGGAACAACGGTGGTAATGGTATACCCAGTGGCTTCAGAAAGTTGGCGGGCAATATCTTCACCGCTCGCCAAAAGTTCTTGAGTTGTAGCTGAAGGAGCCAAAGCCATAATAATGGGGTTTTCAGGGGAACCCAAAGGAACAGCGGTTGCTTCTGGTTCGGCGGTTGGTTCTGGCGCAGCGCTCGATTCTTCCGAAGTAACAACTTCTTCGGTAGCAGCCGGAACAGCCGGGCCGCAAGCGGCCAGCACCATGCTTGCCAACATCAGCAAGCTAAATAAAGTAAGTAACGAACGTTTCATTTTCTTCTCCTTTTTGATAGTGAAAACGTTGAAAGGAAAACCTTTCAAAAATGATAATAATGCCTTGTTGCAGATAAGGCAAGTTTTTAATCTTAAAAAAAGATAGACTAAAGTACAATGAAGAATATTTTGGAGGTTTAAGATGAATAAATCGAGTGTTATTTTGTTTCTAATCCTAATTGTTGTCATACTTGGCGCCGCCATGTACATGGTGCAATCTTTTCAACAAAGCGCAACCAACGCCATTGATGGCGCTATTTCTCCTTTCCGAGAGAGCAACGCCGCCTTGCAAACCCAAGTTTCAGAGTTAATGAACCCAACCCCCACCATCATCCCAGACCCAGTCACGTACATTAACGAAATCCGTGCCTTAGCCCGGCTTGAAACCATTCAATATTCAATTGAAAAAGTAATCACTGCAGAGATTGGGCAAGGTAGCTTTAGCTTTTTATTTGGAGACAAACTCCTCTTTGTTGCCCATGGTACGGTTATCGCGGGTATCGACATGGAAAAATTTCAACCCGGAGACCTACAAGTCGTCAATGGCACTTTAAACGTGCGCTTACCCAAAGCCGAGGTATTTGTAGCCACTTTAGACAACAATAAATCCTATGTCTATGACCGTGAAACCGGTTTGCTTACCCAAGGCGTTCAAGACCTAGAAACCTTGGCACGCCAAAGCGCTGAGCAAGAAATTCTTAAAGCAGCGTTAGAAGACGGCATATTAGAACAAGCCCAAAATAATGCCGAATTATTTTTGTATAAATTCTTTCAATCGTTAGGCTATAACCTGGTTACTTTTGTAAAGTAGATTTTAATTAACAAAAAAAGCGACGGGTTTCAATTCCCGTCGCTTTTTCTTTAAACACGCTCATTCCAACTTTCGTGCAGATACTTTTGTTCTAACAATTCTTGCGCTTTCATTAATTCTGATGCAGAAAGTTCTCCAATTTCAAAATTAATCTCTAATATTTGTTCAAACGAACTCACGAAAGCCTTTGCCGCCGTTTCCCAGGTGATGACTTGCCCTGATACCATTTCCACTGTGGTGGCATGCGCCAACAGCCGTTTTGCAACATCTGCCCGAACCGCTTCACTTTCAAAAACCAAGGCTTGCGTAATACGGGTTAAATCTCCATAAAGCGGCAAAGAGCCATGCTGCAATACACCTTCTCTGCGGCGGGCCTGTGCCGAACCAATTAATTTTTTATTATGAGAAGTAATTTCATAAGCGGAGGGTACTTCAAAACATACTGGGCCGGTTTCTACCAGCTGGCTCCCAGCCGGTAACTGGTCTTGCATTTTTACAGGTAAACCAAGCTGGGTTACCCCAGCCATTAACGCTTTTGCCAAACGGTTATAACTCTCTAATACACCACCAAATAAAATCTCGTTATCTCGTGGGCCAGTTACAGAATAAGTTAATTCATCAGTATGCAAAATAGCTTTTCCACCAGTTGGGCGGCGAACCACATCCCAGCCGAAATTTTTTAATCGTTGGTGGTCTACATCGGCATAATGTTGAGCATACCCTAGCGAGAGACAAGCCGGGGTCCAAGCATACAAGCGAAGGGTAGGCAGGCTTTCTCCGCGCCCAGCATGCAACAGAATTGCTTCGTCAACAGCCATATTCCAAGCGCCACTGGCAGGTTCATCTTTAATTAAACGCCAAACTTGTTTTGCCATTTAAATTGCCTTTATTTGCTGCAAATCTGCGATGGCTTTTTCTACCAATGCATCGGGTGCGTTTTCTAAGGGGGGCTTTACGGGCCATTTTGGAAAACCATGCAAACGGTGAAGCAGCGCTTTTAAAATAGGTGGAAAAGGCGCGTAGCGGTCTAGCACATCTCGCCTTTCGTTTAATAAATGTTGTGCTTCAACCGCGTCCTTATTTTGCCAATAGATATCCCACGTTTCACGAAGAATAGGCGAAAATAGATTAGCCATAGCGGTAATAGCTCCGCCCGCGTGATGTTCTAAGGCATGCAGCGCCAAGCCGTCATTGCCATTTAAAACCAGCAAATCCTCTTGAAAACGGCTGCCAAGTGCCACCGCATGGTCTGGATCTCCAGACGAATCTTTAATGCCTGCGAATTTTTTGGGGTGCGCATCTTTAAGTCGAGCGAGCAAGTCTAAACTCAAGCCTATGCCCGCTTGGCCTGGGATGTGGTACCCAAATAAGTATTGACCTTCGGGCACTGCCTGCTGAATGAGTTGATTAAACCAATTAAATAATCCGTCATCGCTTGCTTTTCTAAAATAATAGGGGGGTAAGGTTACAACACCTTCGAATCCATGTTCAAAAGCCATGCGGGTTAGTTGAATGGCATCTTCTAAACTAGGAGCGCCCGTACCAGCCAAAAGCCTAAAGTGAGGGTAGGTTTGTTTCACTTCAGCTGCTGCTTTAAGCAAAATGTTTCGCTCTGCGGCAGAAAATGAAGGGCCTTCTCCGGTTGTGCCAAATAACAGTGCGCCATGATTGCCACGGCTTGCCAAAAAGTGAAGGTAGGATAAAAAACTTTCTCTATCAGGTGAATATTGCTGGGTAAGTGGGGTGATTGCCGCGGTATAAACGCCAGCTAATGGGTGTGAATGGGGCATTCTTAATCCTTTTAATGGGTTAATTAATTTCTACTGTGCGAAACGGATAAACGTTGATAATTTCTGTGTTTTGGTAGCGAGTCATATGATTTTGTAAATTTTGTTGGTAAAAAATGGTATGCCCATGAAGCATATAGCGCGGCTTGGTTAATTTAATTAAGAAATTAATGGCTTGTAAGCCGCGGTGTGCGGAGTCGCTTTCATCATCGTGGATGCCGGCTGGGGGGGAGTGCGTCACCAAAATATCAAGCGGGCGTCCTCTCAGTGCCAGCCACCACATGTAAGGAAGGATTTTCCACATCCGCCAAAACATCTCTATTTGAGTATATTGATTTGGCACATTGGGCTGGTATTTAATACTGCCACCTAAACCTGCTATGCGCAGTCCTTTATAAGTTAGCACTTGCTGGTCTATGTTAATGCCTCCCGGCACATATTGCCCGTCTAGCATACCATTTTTAGGGTCATGGTTCCCTGGCACATAAAAGAGTGGAATGTTTAAAACAGAAACCAGAAATTCTAAATAATCGTAGGGTAAATCTCCGCAGCCAATAATAGCGTGCACATCAGCATAGTTTTCTTTTATTGCGGTGGAATATAAACGCTCAATGACTTGGTCGCTGACTGCTAGTAGCTTCATCGTGGCAAATTGTAAGACAAATTAGAGTCAGATGCAATGCCACTGTAAAGTAACGTTTATTGTCACACAAGTTAATGATGGGCTATAATGAGTTAATTAATGAAGAAATGATATATCAACATGGAAACTCACATCATTAGCGAACCTTCGGGTGAAGAAAAGCGGACTACCACTGGGCAATTGTCTCAGGGTACCACCCTCTCAAACCGATATTTAATTCAAGAAGTAATCGGTGTTGGCGGTATGGGTTCTGTTTATCGCGCCCGCGATTTGCACTTTCCG
This sequence comes from uncultured Anaerolineaceae bacterium, assembly GCA_964403635.1. GTDB lineage: Bacteria > Chloroflexota > Anaerolineae > Anaerolineales > Villigracilaceae > JANJTV01. Next base: position 5,624 of record CAYOGW010000003.1, read on the forward strand.
AACGTTGTTAAGTTGGTCGCCGTCAAAGAAATGATTAATCAAGCGCCAGACCCTTTGGTACGGCAAACCATTGTGCAAAACTTTGAGCGTGAAGCTAACATTTTGGCAACCCTAAGCCATGCTTCTATCCCGCGCATTTATGATTACTTTACATTTGAAAATCGCTCTTATTTGGTTTTAGAGTTTGTTAATGGCAAAGACTTAGAAGCCATTATTGGGCAAGTAGATGGATTGCTCAGTGAAGAGCAGGTTTTATCTTGGTCGCTGGAATTATGTGATGTATTGGTTTTCTTACATGGGCATAAACCAGACCCTATCATTTTTCGAGATATTAAACCTTCGAATATTATGATTAACCAACATAACCATATTATGCTGGTTGATTTTGGGATTGCGAAACCGTTTCAGACAGGCCAGCGTGGCACGATGATTGGTACCGAAGGCTACTCTCCGCCGGAACAGTATCGCGGCGAAGCCAATATTCAAGCAGATATTTACGCCTTGGGCGCTACCTTACATCACTTATTAACCAAACGAGACCCTCGTTTGGAGCCGCCATTTTCTTTTGCCGAGCGACCTATTCGCAAAATTAATCCGGCCATTTCTATCGAAATGGAAGCGATTATTAATACCGCTTTACAATACAACCCAGAAGATCGATTTAAAAATATTAACGATTTTAAAGATGCTTTAATGGGCGCCGGAAAGAAAACTGGCTTGTTAAGTAAAATTGGTGTTGGCTCTAATATTTCACCTATTATTTCTACCGGCATTAAGCCAATTTGGTCGTTTGTCTGCGAGGATGAAATTCGCAGTACACCTTTGTATTATTCTGGCACGCTGTATACCGGCTGTTACGACAATAACCTTTATGCTTTAAACGCTGCCAATGGTGAATTTTTATGGAAATACGCAGCCGAAGGTAGCATTGCATCTCGCCCTGCTGTAGCCGATGAAAATATCATATTCGGCTCTCAAGACAAGCGCTTATACACCATTAGTGCTCGTTCTGGCAAAATTGTTTGGTCTCACTACACAGATGGAAATATATGGTCTTCTCCACGCATTGCTGAAAATCATGTGTTTGTTGGGTCTGATGACAAGCATTTACACGCTGTCAACATTTTGACAGGGCGCTTGGCTTGGAAATTAGATACTGGTGCTGAAGTACGTTCATCCCCTTTTATTACCAATGATTTAATTTACTTTGGCAATGAATCTGGTGATGTTTTTTGTGTAAATTTTAGCGGTGAAATTAAGTGGAAGTTTAAAGCCAAAAGAGCCGTTACCTCTTCTCCATGGGTTCAGGATGGCGTTGTTTACTTCAACTCAATTGATAACCATCTTTATGCTTTAGATGCCAAAAGTGGCTGGCTGGTTTGGCGGTTTCGCATGGATAAGCCATCTATTGTTTCTCCGTATGTTCAAGATAATATTGTTTTTACTGGCGCGTCTGATGGTCATATCTACGCGATTGATACAAAATCATCCCGTGAAGTATGGCGCTATAAAACAGAGCACCAAGTAAATGGCTCCCCTGCTATTTATAAAGATTCGCTCTATTGCGGGTCAGTGGATGGCAATATCTATTGTATAGAATATAAAACGGGGCGTCTGCGCTGGAAATTTGAAACCCAAGGTCCGATCACTGGGTCTCCAACCGTATTTGATGAAGTTGTTTATGTTGGCTCTGCCGATCATACTATTTATGCCTTGCTGGCTTAATAACAAGGAGTACTCACCGTGATGCAATTCTTTAAAAATTTATTTTCTCGCAAAAAAAGTTCTCAAATAAGCGGTTCCGAAAATGTAATCACTGCTCCGCTTTCAAACATCCAATTACAATCCATTCAGTCAGGCGGCAATAACCGTATTGAACCCGCTCAATTAATGGTCAGTTCTGGCCAATCTGTTGGGCGACAGCGAGAATTAAACGAAGATAGTTTATTTGTATTTACAAATACGATTGCTGGCAATAGTAGCAACCCGCCTTTTGGTTTATTTATCATCGCAGATGGTATGGGCGGCCACCAATATGGCGAAGTAGCCAGTAATACAACCATTCGAACAATTGCAGGGTATGTCCTTAAAAAGTTCCATAATACTTTATTTAGTACACCCAGCGCGCCATTAGATGATTCGATGCAAGAAATTTTACAAAATTCAGTCATGGAAGCACAACGAAATGTACTTAAAGAAGCCCCAGGAAGCGGAACAACGGTTACTGCAGCTTTGGTTGTTGGGCAACAGCTAACCATCGCTCATGTGGGCGATAGCCGAGCCTATTTAATTTATCCAGATAAGCGAATGGAAGCCATTACCCGCGACCATTCATTGGTTCGCCGTTTAGAAGAACTTGGTCAAATTACTTCAGCCGAGGCAGCGGTTCATCCGCAACGAAATGTTCTTTATCGCGCTTTAGGGCAAGGCGAAACGCTGGAAGCTGATATGATTACTTTGCCCTTCCCCGCTGGTGGTTATTTAATGATTTGTTCAGACGGGTTATGGGGTGTGGTACCGGAAGAAGATTTGAAAAAAGCCATTCAGGAGGCACCCAACCTTCAGCGCGCCTGCCAGAACATGGTTACCATCGCCAATAATGCCGGTGGACCAGATAATATTAGTGTTATTTTGGTTCAATTGCTTAATTAAATTTCTCACATTCATGAATTCAAAGCCTAGTTTATATGCAATGCTTGGCGTTTTGAAAACATCTACGCAAGATGAGATTCGCCGCGCCTACCTAAAGCTTGCAAAACGACTTCACCCAGATAAAAATACAGCAGCGGGTGAAACAGAATTATTTTTAGATATTCAAAGTGCTTATCATGTTTTATCTAACCCCGAAGAACGCAAAGCGTATGACGCAAGTTTACCTTTTGAAGAAATAGTAGAACCGCCTGTAACTTACCGCATGTTAATTAGCCGTAAAGAAATTAATATGCCGCATGAACCCCAATTACTTTATGCGTTATTAGAAGTTAATTTAAGTGAAAAAGAAAAAAAAACTTCTACTAGTCCCGCTCAAAATATTTGCTTAGCTATCGATTGCTCCACATCGATGAAAGGCGAAAAATTAGATGTAGCCAAACGGACTGCTATACAACTATTGCGCAGAACCAGACCCCAAGATACTTTTTCAATTATCACTTTCAGTGATCGAGCAGAAGTTCTTATTCCTGCGGCAAGACAAATTAATTTACATAACTCAGAAATTAAAATTCAAATGCTTCAGACTTATGGTGGAACGGAATTACTCAATGGCTTAACTGCCAGTTTAGATGAAGTTCGTCGATTTGCGAACACAGGAAGTATTAACCATATTATTTTATTAACCGATGGCCGAACCTATGGTGACGAAGAAGCCTGCGTACAATTGGCACAACAAGCCGCAGAACAAGGGATAGGGATAAGCGGGCTAGGAATTGGCCACGAATGGAATGATGTTTTTTTAGATAAATTAGCAAACATCACCGGCGGAACATCTTTTTTTGTTTCTCAAGCCAATGAAATTGAACGGCTTTTAAATGAGAAGTTTGACAATTTATCTCAGGTCGTAACAGATAACATCAGTTTTGAACATCAAATGCCCGCTGGATGCGCAATTTCCTATGCGTTTCGAATTCAACCAGAACCAAGCCCTCTCACAGTAGGCAATACCCTTCTTTTAGGACCAATTTTTCGTGAATGGTCTTTAATGGTATTGTTTGAATTACACGTTGCTCCTGAAGCAATAAAAAAAGGTAAAAATACCCTGCTTACTGCTACCTTGGATGGAATCTTAGCCAATTCTGCGACACCATTTCCAGCTATCGCTGTTGAATTAAATGTAGAAGCTTCAGACCAGCCAAACGTAGAAACACCACCATGGGCAATTGTTCAGGCACTTTCTAAAGTAACCTTATATCGCATGCAAGAAAAAGCCCGCAAAGATGTAGAAGCCGGTAATTTTGATGCCGCATCATCAAATCTTAAAAAAATGGCTACCCATCTTCTTTCACAAGGTCAACAAGGTTTAGCAAGAACTGTTTTACTAGAAGCAGAAAATATTGAAAAACAACAAAATTTCTCTGAAAGCGGAGAAAAACGTATAAAATATGGCACACGCGCTTTAGTAGAAATAAAGAAATAAACTTATAATGGTTGAGTAAGACAAAATAATGGATAAAGAAGAAATTTTATTATGATTATTTGCTCCAATTGCAAACATCAAGAGGTAGACGGCGCCATCTTCTGTAGTGACTGTGGTGCACAACTCTCACGCCCAGAAGATAAATCACCGACCCAAAAAATTGAGCTCGACGACCCACCGCTAGATACCCTACATACCGCACCAATAGACCAAGGCTCACTCGCATTTAAAGGAAATACATGGCTTTCGTTACATATCCTTGAAAGCGGTCAAATACTACCGGTATCCGATAAAACCGAAATCACGTTAGGGCGCGTTAGCGCCAACCAACCCATCATGCCAGATATTGACTTAACCCCTTACAATGCTTTCGATCACGGTGTGTCACGCATTCATGCCGTTATACGATTATCCGAAGGGCAAGTCCAATTAATGGATTTAGGCTCATCCAACGGTACTTTTATCAACAGTGTTAGAATGACACCCAATGCTGAAAACCCTATCCGACACGGAGATATCATCTCTCTTGGAAAATTAAGAATTCAAATTGTTATGACCTAGTGAGGTAAGCATGCCAACAGTTCTTGTTCATATTGCAAATGAAGACCCCATACTTGGAGAAATTGACCAACTCCCTGGCGTAGTTGATAACATCATCACCATCAAGAACCCACGCCGCAGAGATGGGAAAGATATACACTACTTATTAGCCAACGTAACTGAGGTTATTTGGCCTATTTCCAGAATAGCATTTATTGAAATCGTACCAGGTGATACCGAAGAAGAAATTATAGGTTTCGTAAGGGAATAAAACATGGCAGAAGAATTTGACCGCCGTAAAATACTCGTCGTAGATGATGAAGAGCGAATGGTGCGTTTCATTCGCCTTAATTTAGAACATGATGGTTTTCGCGTCAGCGAGGCGTTTAATGGTAAACAAGCTGTTCAAAAAATGCGCGACATCACCCCCGATTTAATCCTTTTGGATGTGATGATGCCCGATTTGGACGGCTTTGAAGTGCTAGAAATGATACGAGAAATTAGCAATGTGCCTGTCATTATGCTTACTGCAAAAGGAGAAGAAGACGATCGCGTGCGCGGGCTAGAACTGGGCGCAGACGACTACGTAACCAAACCCTTTAGCCCACGAGAACTTTCTAGCCGCGTTAAAGCCGTACTGCGCCGCACCGAAAGTGTCAGCGGCTCTATGCACAGCCTAATGGAAATTGACGAACGCCTAAAAATAGACTTTGACCGTCGAGAAATTTGGCTCGAAGGAAAAATTGTCAAGCTACGCCCCACCGAATATCGGCTGCTCTTTCACCTTGTCCAAAATGCAGGCTGGGTTGTTTCTCACGACCAATTACTCGCCAAAGTTTGGGGCTACGAATACAGAGATGAACCTCACTATGTTCGACTATATATTAATTACTTACGCCAAAAACTAGAAAAAGACCCCGCCAACCCCAAATATATTCTCACTGAACGCGGCGTTGGGTACCGCTTTCTAGACTTTCGCAGACAAACCAAAGAAGAACAATCTTAAAAAAAGAGCCAAATTGGCTCTTTTTTTCTCTTAAAAGACAAAGGTATAATCACCCAACCATGAATTTAATTAAACGCCAATATTGGATTGTTTTCCTCACCGGTTTACTTATCGCCGCTTATGTTCCCATCCACCTGCAGAGTACCTACCCGCTGGCTGGCAAAGACCACAAGTATTTCACCACCCGCTTAATAGACACTCAACTCCACTATCAAATTAATGGGCTCTCAATACAATGGTATACCCCCAGCTTCGGCGGCGGTTTACCCTCCTATGCTCACCCGCTCAGTTCCCAATTTTCACTGCCGCAATTACTAACCGCCTTCCTAGATGTCTGGGCAGCCCTTTTACTGGCCTATTTTATTTACGCCTTTATCGGCTACATCTTTAGCTACCTTGTCTTTTATCGAATACTACAATTTGAATCAACCAGCGCGATTCTCGGCGCGGCGCTCTTTAGTGCCAACGGCTTTTATCTTGAACATCTCGCCAACGGTCATTTAAATTTTCAAGGCTTTCCTCTCCTGCCCATCTATTTATGGATACTTTTAGATAAAAATATCCGTCAAACGTGGGCAATCGCTATCATTGCAATCACCACCGCCACACTGGTTTATTCTGGAAGCTCCTACCCCGCAATTATTATTGCCTTTTCCCTGCTCACTTGCCTCCCGCTGATGGTTCTCATCAAACCCCACCTATTTAATGCAAAACAACTATTACAACGAATTGGGTTCGGCTTAACCCTTGCAATCGGCATTAGCATTTCTAAACTCTATGCAACATACTCATTTATGCAATTCTTCCCGCGCGATTCAGTCGATAAACTTTCTGTTCCGCTACATATTGCTCCAGTCGGCTTATTCCTACAATTATTTGGAGTCATGGGTCTCGCTCCAATTTTTAGCATCACAGGCGAAAAAATGACAACCATCCGCAACTTACTGCAAGCCTACACCGGTTCTTACACCGGCTTATGGGAGTTAGACCTATCTATGCAGCCTACCCTGTGGTTTTTATTAACCATTGGTTTCATTCTTTTACTTAAAAAGTTTTTTACTAGTGGGTTAAAGCTGCTAACCCAGCCCAAAATCCGTTGGATTGCGCTGGCCTTATTTTTGCTAGGACTTCAAATTTCTTTAGAATTTACCTTTGCTCGCGGACTATTTTTCCCAACATTAAGACAGCTTCCTTTCATTCGGTCCACCCACGTTAACCCCCGTTTTGGTGCATCTTTCATTATGCCCCTAGCAATAATTGCGGCGTTAGCTTTTCAGGTTTGGATTAAAAATAAAAAGCCACAAATAAAAAATATTTTATTTGTGGCTTTCAACTCAATCGGTATTCTCTCTTTGGCCGCCTACCATTTAATTCCATTACCCTTATTACAAGAACGCATTTTAGACATTCGCGGCTTACAAGAAATTTCTGCCCAAATTAAAAACGGCGAGACATTTCCCATAGAATCCATTGGAGATGTAACAGATCAACGAGTTTTCGACACACACTCCAGCAATCTTTTTCCATACGAAATTTTATTTGGAGACAACTGGCGTTTGTTTAAACCTACCATTCAGCTTGGTTCAGCAAGACAAATAATTAACGGCTACTACAATATGAATGACCCGGTTGCCTTTGTATACCCCCAACTTAAACAAAATAAACCCTTCGACCGAATTCCCCTATCTGAACAAGAGCAATTAGAAGACTTTTTAGCCCATCGCCAACCCAATTGGCCTATTTCTTTTGGTCAGCAGATAGCAAATTTAATAACTGTTTTAAGTTTAATTACTTTCGTTATTCTTATTTTCTTTTCAACCTTCCAACCTATCATTCAAAAACGCCACTAATTAAGTGGCGTTTTTGAATAAATTATGAAACCATTTCTTGCCAAGTATTTTTCATCAGCAAAGCGTCTTCTTCCATAATGGGGCTTTCGCACAAGATGCGCCCGCCCGCCTGAAAGTCCTTCATCGCTCGAAATAAAGCCTTCATATCTAAATCCGATTCTGCAACCGGCAGATGATTCTTTTCCCCTTTTGGACCATATTCAATACCAGATAAATGAATATGTAACTTTTGTAAAGCAGAATCACCCAATTCCTTGCCTACCAATGCCAAAACAGCAGACCACTCTTCGTAGGTATTGACTGAACCATCCCCAGGGCGGGCGTGTAAATGAGCAAAATCTAAACAGGGCAGTACCCCTTTAATTTGCTTGCTCATCTCAACAGTATCTTCTAAAGAACCTAGCATTGCGCTTTTTCCCATTGTTTCTGGCCGCAAAGTAACCATATTACCAGCAACGCGAAGTTCATCAACACAACCCTGTAAACGCGGAATTGCTAATTTAAGCACTTCGGCAGGAGGTTGTTCAAAATAAGAGCCGGGGTGAAAAATAATATCAGTTGCCCCTGCCAAATTACCATAATGCGCCGCATCCATCAATCGCTGACGGCTTTTAGGCCATTCTTCATCATTGGCATTTAAATTAATGTAATAAGGGGCATGCACACTCAATGCCACATCTTGCTCTTCAGCCGCGGCTCGAATTAAGGCGCAGGTTTCAACCGAAACGCGAACAGACTGAACCCAACCGAGCTCAAAGGCTTGTAAACCAATAGATTTACTAAATTGAATGGCACCCACTGAGCCACCGGGTTTTTTAGGTGTGCCAATTGGAGAGCCAACTGTTCCGAATCGAATCGATAATTTCATTTTGATAACTCCTTAATTTAAAAAACCTTGTACACGTGCCAACAAAGGCGGACCCAGCAATAAGAGGCCGATTAAAACAGAAGCGCCCGCTGCGATTAAAACCGCCGCTGCGCCTACATCTTTCCCTACTTTTGCTAAGGGGTGATGCGCCGGGCTGGCTAAATCGACAATGGCTTCTATGGATGTATTAAAAAACTCGGCGGCCCAAACCATGGCAATGACTAAAATTAATATCGCCCAATCTCTGGCTGGCAATGCCAACCAAAATGCCATCGTAAACGCCATAATTGATGCGACCGCATGAATTATGGCGTTTTTTTGTGTTCTTAACACATACCACCAACCACTAAAAGCATGTCGAAATGACTTTATTCGCAAAATGAAAAATTCCTTCATACTATTCCTCAATAATTTGGATATGAGCCAAATTAAGGATTTTTAATATATTTGCTTGGGCTTGCCACATTTTTGCTTTATCTTCAGGTTCAGCGTGGTCGTGCCCTAACAAGTGTAAAACACCATGGACCACTAATAACTGCAGTTCAGCTGTCAGCGTATGACCCGCTTTTTCGGCCTGAAGCGCGGCGCGGGGGAGAGAGAGAAGAATATCTCCTAAATAACGGTAGCCTGTCTCTGGGTCAATTTCATCTGAAGGAAAAGATAAAACATCGGTTGGCGAATCGACCCCCAAATATTGAAGATTTAATTGGTGAAGTTGTTTGTCATCGGTGATAACAATTGTCATTTCAAAAAGTTGATTAAACCCTTGCTGGTTAAGGGCTGCCAACGCGGCTTTTTCTAACAGGTTGGTTTCAGCAAATTGATTTGGTTTAATTTGCTCAATATGAATCATTTACTTTTTTGTCCGTTTTTCTTTTTCGGCCGGGTATTGAATACGAGGGTGATAAACGCCGCGCAGGGTAGCAACAAAAGATTCTGTAATGATGGTTAAATCTTTTAAAGTAAAGCGTGTTTCAGCCAACTGATCTTCGTGTTGCAAAAAGTCTATGGTTTCTTTCACTAAGGTTCGAATGTCATCTTCTGTGCGCGGCTTTTTAGAACGAGCGCGGGCTTCAATATTATCTGCCAGCATTAATAAGGCTGTTTCACGGCTGCGCGGACGTGGGCCTGGGTAGCGAAATTTATCAATTTCCACCCTTTCGGCACTTTCACTGGCAAGTTGTAACGCCTGGTTGTACTGATAACGAGTAACCATTGTTCCGTGATGCTCAAGAATAAAATCCATCATTCGGCTGGGCAAGCGATATTTTTTTGCCAGCTGGACACCATCGGTTACATGTCGAATAACGGTTGCGGATGCTTCAGTGGGTGACATGTCTTCATGCGTGTCAATATTATCGGGGATTTGATTTTCGATAAAAAAGCTGGGGTTTTGCGTTTTGCCAATATCATGATAAAGGGTGCCCACCCGAACCAATAAGGTATCCATGCCTAGTTTTTCGGCGGCTTGTTCTGCTAAGTTCGAAACCATTAAACTATGTTGGTAAGTTCCAGGAGCGGTTCGTAAAAATAATTTGAGCAATGGCGCATCTGGGCGAGAAATATCCAACAACCGCAGAGGGGTGGTTAACCCTAAAAATTCTGCCAGCAAATATTGCGCCATAATGGTTACACTGGCCGAAGCGATATTATTTAGCAAAGAAGCACCTAACAAGGTTAAAAAGCCAAGGCTATCTAAAGTGCCAGCGGGCATGCGGTAAGCAATGATAACGGCAGCCCCAACTAAAGTAGCGACTACAGCCGCCAAAAAATAATCACTAAATCGCTGCGCGCGGCCTAATGCCAGCACACCGGTCACAGACATTAAAATATAGTACACACTTAAATCTAAGGCGTTGGGTAAGCCAAAAGCGGCCAAAATCCCTATTACCATCGATAAGATTAACCCACCCCCCGGACCAAACAATGTGGTGACTAAAAAACCAAAAGCGGGTAAAGGGTATAAATAAGGGAGTACGATTCGGTCTTGCACCAAAAAACGAGCAGGAACTAAAAATAGAATAAACAAAAATGCCAATACCAATAAACTGCGGCCATCATTGTAATAAAACGGGCGGCGGCGATGATAATACAACCCAATAAAGGTCATTAAAACAACCACCAACGCGGCGGCGGCAATATACTCTGTAAATGGGTCTCGCGAGCGAATAAGACCCAAATTTTGCAACGCTTCTAAATCTGCTGGGGTAAGCACCTGCCCCCGTGGAACAACCATCTCACCTGCCACGTAGGATTGAATGATAGGCTTAACCGCCTGGCGTGCTTGTAAACGAGCAGCATCCGTTAACTCTTGGCTAAAAAAAGCGTTTGGAACAATGTATGGTTTTACTAGCTGAACCACCAACGTGGTCGAATCTTCGGTTAATGTGAGCGAAACCACCGATGGCAAATTATTCCGAATGGTCTCTAAGTTTTCTTCGCGAACAACTCCGCGCATAATTCTTTCTAAAACAATTAACGATTCGGTTCTAACAGACTGCCAGCGGCTATCAGTAATATTTAACAAAATATCTACCGCTTCGGGTGAAAGCGGCAAATCACTAATAGAGCCCAAAACAGCCCTTCTTTCCGCAATTGTCGATTCAGTATCTGAGCGAATTATGTCAATATATTGCAATACCACCCGCATCCGCTCTAACTGCCCGCGAGCAATAGATGGGTTCGGAGAAGTATATACATCGGGCACAGAGCGCTCTGCCGACTGACGGGCTTCTTCTGTACGAACTTCGCTAATATATTCTGCGCCTAAGGGTGCCTGAAAATCCTGCGGGGCAACCCCCCCCACCACCAACGGCACATTATCTGCGCGGAAAATAATAGGAATAACCAAAGCAAAAAAAACTGCAACCCCACTCAGCAACAGTATTAAAAAAGCAAGAAAATCATGGCGATTAAAGCGCTGCCACAAGCGTTCGGTTAAACCATTCACTTTTATTTAGGGAGTAGTTCGCGTACCATCCGGCTAACCATATCACCTGGAGCACGCCCGGCCACTTTAGACAGTAGTGCTTTCATCACCTTTCCCATGTCTGCCGGTCCCGCCGCGCCAGTTTCGGCAATCGCGTCACGCACCAGCGCGCGCAATTCATCTTCCGAAAGACCTTTGGGCATAAATGAAGCAATCACAGCCAATTCAACTTCTAATTCGGCAACCAAATCTGCACGTCCCACTTGGCTCGCTTCTTCTAAAGACTCGCGGCGATTTTTAGTTTCCTTTTGTAAAATTGCCAAAACAGCCGCGTCGTCCAAAGTAATTCGCTTATCAATTTCTATTTGCTTAACAGCCGCCAATACCATACGAATGGTTTGCTTGCGAACCGCATCGCCAGACTTCATCGCATCTTTTAAAGAATCATTTAATTGAGTTTTTAAATCCATATCTTCATTATACCTTAGAGCAAGTTACCAAAAAAATTAATTTGAGCTTCACTTAATTCCGTACACAACTGCAAATAAAAATGGCGAGTTCGATAAATAGCCGCCTGAAAAGCAAACTCAAAATCGGGCTGGGCAGGGGTATCCTTATTCATCCAAGCATGGCTGTCGCGCGGCAAATTTGGCAATACCCAAGGCTCTATTAATGGGATAAAGGAAAGCACCTCAAGCGGATAATATAACTTGCCAGAAACAAGCTGGTCGCTGGCTAAAAGCGATTCATCCAACGCGTCTATCTCCCCCGCGCCTGCCTGCGGGTGCCCAAGCCGCCACAAGCTGACATAATTACTATGCGCATAAAAATCTTGTAATCCATGCGTTGCTCGACCAAGCGCCTGCCAAGCCAAAACCAGTTCATTTTGACGGAGCGCGCTAAGCGTGAGCCTGCCTTGTTCATCCACATAAGCCAAACTTTCTTTAAAAGAGTTTTCATCAAAATGAAAATGCGGATGATTAAGCTGATATTTAAGCGCGTCTTGCCCCAAATTAGCTTTAATAATTTGCTTAAGCGCCGTCGCAGAAAAATATTCTCCTAACGCTTGGCTGGTAATTTGAGCGTGATATTTGGCTTTCATCAATTTAATTATAAACGAAGCAAATAATTAATACCCACGCTCACAAATTGTGAGCGTGAAAGGTATAATTAAACACATGTCCCCTTTTTACACTCGCACCGGCGACGCCGGTACCACCGGGCTGCTCGGCGAAGGCCGTGTGCCAAAATTTGACCTGCGAATTGAAGCCCTTGGCGCGATAGATGAAGCCACCGCCACCTTAGGGCTGGCGCGTGCTGTCAGCCGCGCGGTGCAAACCGCCCCATTAATTTTAGAAGTTCAACGGGATTTATATAAGCTCATGGCAGAAGTCAGCGCCACCCCAGAAAACGCGCTTAAATTTCGCAGTATTGATGAAAAACGGGTAGCATGGCTAGAAGAAGAAACAGACAGGCTGGAACAACAAGTAGGGGTTCCCAGTGAATTTATTTTACCCGGCGAAAATATGGCAAGCGCCGCGCTGGCTATGGCTCGTACAGTAGTCCGCCGAGCCGAACGCCGCGTAGTAGAACTTTACCAAACCGGCGGGTTAGAAAACCTGCAATTAATGGCTTATTTAAATCGGCTTTCATCGCTGTGCTTCGTGCTTGAATTGCTTGAAAATCGGCAAGCCGGACAAGCAACCCAATTGGCAAAACACAAATGATCGGTACAATTCTTAATATTATCGCTGTGCTGGCCGGTGGCGGCATTGGCATGTTATTTGGCGCGCGGCTTTCCGATCATCTTAAAAATTCAGTAATTAACGGCATGGGCCTGTTTACCGTTGCTGTTGGCTTAAAAATGTTCACCAGCACACAAAACGAATTACTTGTGCTCGGTGCTTTAATTATTGGCGTATTAATGGGCGAGTGGTGGAAAATTGAAGAACGGTTGCAAGCCTTTGGCGCCTGGCTAGAGCAACGCTTTGCGCCCAGCGAAGAATCAGGGCAATCTAGCCGCTTTGTGCGCGGCTTCTTAACCGCTTCTCTACTTTATTGCATTGGTCCTTTGGCTATCTTAGGCTCTATTCAAGACGGCTTAAGTGGCGACTATAAACTGCTGGCGATTAAAAGCGTGCTAGATGGCTTTGCCTCCATTGCATTCGCTTCCACTTTAGGAATCGGCGTATTATTTTCTGCTGTTGTTCTGCTAATTTATCAAGGCGGTATTAGCTTGATGGCCGGTTTTTTCAGTAGTTTTTTAACCGAGCCTATGATTGCCGAAATGACAGCCACTGGCGGCGTTTTGCTAATTGGTGTAGGGATAAGCAGCCTGCTAGAAATTAAAAAAATCCGCGTTGGCAATTTTTTACCCGCGCTGGCTATTGCTCCATTAATTGTTTGGCTCACAACATTAGCGGGTTAAACTATTTAAACATCAAAACCTGATAATTACCAATTTTTCCCAAAACTGTCACATCTTCTGGTAAAAACCGGCCTTCGTACAAATCTCCAAAAAATGGGGCCAGTTCATAGCTATAGGGATTAAACACCAAAAAGCGAATTCCTTGCGCTTTACAAGCGGCAGAAAACTCTGGCCAAGACCCCACCGGCAATTCAGGGTATTCAGTTCGAAAATTCCATAAAACCGATGAATCCCAGCCGCCATTAAAACGAGGGTAATAAGGGGCTGTTGTAGGCAAATAAAAATTGTACCCATTCATAAAAACTTGATCAGGTGAAGTTAACCCCTTGTTAATTAACCTTTTTTCAATTCTCAAAAACCGTTCATGTTGATCGGCAAACTGATGAACAAAACTGGTATTCACTTCATACCACGTATAAATAAAATAATAGCCCATTAACAAAAATAAACCCGCCAATACCCGCTGCAGGCTCAGCCGCCAACGCATCCCGTTAATTTTTGCTATACCCTCGCTGATTAAAAAACCAAAAGACACAAACGAAAGAGCCGTTATAGCAATTGGCGCGCGCGGGCTGCTGCCCAATGCCACAGGAACCGCATAAAACAAAATAGTTAAAAACGCAAATAAAGCAAATTTCTTTATATGCGCCTTATTACTAACCAACCTTAACAAAGCGGCAGGCCAAGAATAAATTAAAACTTCCCAAACAAAAGGGGTAAATTCCTTAATCACCGCCCATGGGCGATTAATTATCAAATTTAACAATAAATTTTGCTCTTGTTCTTTTGGAACCACTAACCAATTATTTCCGAAAAATGTTTTATAGATATTAAAAAACTGAGCATTATCCACAATGCCATGACCAGCCATAACATTAACCAAAACCTGAATACCAGCCACAGCCAAAAAAGAAAAAACTATCCATTTTCTTTGCCAAGCAACAGCAGTACCCGTCACAATTATATAAGCCACTAAAAACGCAACAGCAGCTACAACAGCATGGCTACGCCAAAGCGTAGCAAAACCAAGCGCGGCTCCGGCCAATATATCTTCTAATTGGCTTGGGTTTCTCTCTTGCAAATGACCAAGCCAAACAAAATAGAAACCCAACGCCATAAACGTAGCAACACCCGCATCGGGTCCAATCGTATTAGCGTATTGAAATGTAAGCGGATTAAAAATTGTCACAAAAGCTACTATCAAAGCGCGAAGCCATTTTTTATCAAAACTTGCCAAACTTGTGTTGGCGGTTACAGTAATACTCGCCAAAAAAATATTTAAATAAAACCCCAGCCACAAAGCATGCTGAACAGGAAAAAAATGCAAGATCGTTGCATACCCAATTGGAAACAATGGATTATGCAACGACTCCAATTGAGTTATGTTTAAATGCTGAGCATAATAAAAAACTGTCCAAAAATCATTTAAAGCAACCTGAAAATGCATCGCATTAGCGGTTAAATAATAAGCCGCAAGGCTGGTAACAAAAGTTAAAACAGCCAACAAGCCGCTTTTTTGATTATTAGGGAATACGTGATGAAAGGACATTATTAAAATTATCTCATAAAAAAAATTAATTAAAAAATGCTGAGCAGAATTAAATACTGCCCAGCATTTTTTTTATTTTATGAATTACTGACCCATATCAGCCAAAGCGGCTTCAATTTCTCGTTGAAAGACATCAAAGGGGTGAGCGCCTTCAATTAATTTGGTAATCACTTCACCTTTAGCGTTCGTATAAGTCAAAACAAACGAAGGAGTCGCTTTCACATCTGCTGCTAACCCATCTACTTTGTCTTGTTCAACCAATGCGCTGTATTTTCCACTCTCAAAACAATCATTAAAAGCGGTCATCTCTAACCCAACGGCTTCGGCAAACGCCACCAAACGGCGGTCTTCAAACGCGCCTTTATTTTCACCATTTTGATTTTCAAAAATAATATCGTGCATTTCCCAAAATTTTTCTTGGTCACCGGCGCAATAAGCGGCTTCAGCCGAACGGCCAGATTCTGGACCTAAGAATACACCCAAAGAACGATAAATAAAGCGAACTTTGCCAGTATTAACAAAGGCTTCGGTAAACTGCTTTTCAGTATTTTGATAAAAACGTCCACAGAAGGGGCATTGAAAATCTGAATATTCGGTAATGGTAATTGGGGCGTTGGGGTCACCCATCGCATTAAAATCCGCTTGAAAACGAGGGTTCGCCACAGGGGTAACAATATCGCCAACCGGTTTTATAGATGGGTATATAAAGAAAGCCGCTACAAAAATTCCAGCCAGACTCGCCAGTACAATCCAAACTATTCGCTGCAGTTGAGATTGGCGCTTACGCTTCTCTCGCATTTCTTGTCTTTTACTCATAGTGATGTTCTCCTTAATTAAATTTATAATGTGAATTTTCTCACGAGAAAATTGATTTGTAAAGTTAGGGCATGGTTAATTAATTAAACACTTATCTTGGGCTTGCAACCTATGTGCTTTACACTTTCATTGTTATTCTAAATTCGCAGGTTGCGTGCCCAGTTGCCTTGCAGTGAATTTCATCTACATCTTGCTCACGGCCACTTGCCCAATAGAACGTTTCTTGTATAAAACCCTGAGTAATAAAACAAATAGAACTTGTTTCTCGCTGATTAGTTGTGCTGGGGCTTGTTCGATCGACCAATAATAAATCTAAATCAAGGGTATGTGTGCTAATATCAATACCATTGTTTCGCAATAAATGAGCTGCAAAATCAAGCGCTTGCTTGCCCCGAAAACTTAAAGGGAATAATTTAATTAAATTTGCCCAAACCTTATCTGCGAATCCTATTTTTTCTAATTGGTATTGAAATAATATCCGCCCCACACGCAATAATGTGCCGCGTGTACCCCTCCCATAGTAACTACGTAACGCGCCTTGTATGGCCGCAAAATTTACGGCGGATGTTTCTAAACTCATCGTATGAGCTGTTTGCTTATCTAATAAATCGGCAGATAAATTGGCTTTTTCTAAGAGTAACCGCGCGGTTTCAAGGCCAATTTCTGCAATTAAAATTTCTAAAAAATCTTGATAGAAGGGAGTAGAAAGTTGAGCTGCCAAGGAATCTCCGACTACACTTTTAAAAGTGCCTTGTATAAACAGGGTATTCTTCGCCTGTAGGGGTAAAACCTAATTTGTGATACAGCGCCAAAGAAGTTTTATTACTAGATTGGGTGTTTACTGTAATTCGGTCTTGCCCCGCCAAATGAGATTCGCGAATTAAATGATCGACCAAGCCGCGACCCAAGCCGTTCCCTTGATGTTGTGGATGAATGGCTAACCTTGCCAAGTGAACCCCGAATGAAGTTCGCGTACTAATTTGATAACCAACAATTTTATTTTCATAAGTAACAACATCTGCAAAACCTGCTGAATGATAAGCACTTTCTAATGCGTTTTGAGAATTACGCCATAGCGGAGTAAATGCCGTTGCATCTAAATTGGTAATGGCGGCAATGTCATTTAATTCCATGGAGCGTAGTTGATATTTATTATTAAATGGATGAGATGTAAAAGTTTTATTTCTATTTTCTAACACTAAAATTGATTCTTCTTGAGAAAAGCCACTGGAACTTAAAAGAGTAGCAAACCACGGCTGTAAAATAATGGCGCTGCAAATTAATCCGGTTTGAGTTGTTAAATATCTTTGAGCAGTTTCCCACAAAGTTTGCCAAGATTCTTCAAAACTTACTCCATCAGCAGATAGAAATAATCGAATCCACGCGATTTGAGATGGATCGGGCGGACATGCCAATGCGGCTACAACACGGGTATCTTTTTCTAACACCCAATATTCGGGTTGTCCTAACCAATCCAAGGGGGTTCGCCAATCTAAATGGCGATGAACATATGATTCAAAGTAAAGCATATTCGCTAAACGCGAATGGTCATTAATGCTCGCTTGCCGAGTAGCTAATTGCAGATTTACCATGGGCGAAATTGAATAAACTTTTTTAATAGTTTTTGAGTAAAAGTGGGGTTTTTAACACCTGAAACACTATCTTGCATACTTGCTACTGCGTCGATAAAACCACCTTGCTTTACTTGTAAAACTGAAAGTGATTTCAAGACCATCGCGCGCATTTGGTCTTCCCCGGCTTGCTCTAACAAATTTGCAGATTGACGATAGAGACGAATGGCTTCTTGCGGATGATTTAAAGCATCATGCGCTGCGGCTTCATTCCCAACCGCCAACCCTTGGCGGCGAAAGTCTTTGGCTTGGGCAAAAATATCTGCCGTTCCAAGCACCACCTGCAGGGCCTGTTCTGCTTTTCCAGCCATTAATAAAGATACACTTTGGTTGTTCTTCATTTCAGCCGAATCTAACAGCATGGATTGGGTTTGGTACTGACTAGCAGCTTGTTCGAACAAACTGGCAGCGTCTGAATAATCTCCGGCTTGGTAGGCGGCTTGGGCTTGGTCTGCCAGTTTTTTTATCTCTCGCTGAGTCATAACGTAATATCTAACAATCCTTCAGCAACCGAGCGTAATTTATCGGTTGATAATCCACTTAGATTGCGGGCTAGCTCTAAATAAGGGCGGTTAACCGGCATGCAAACGAAGGTGCGTACTTCGGCAGGAAGTTGTAGAAATTCTTGAATAGATTGCTGTTCATTCATCCACTGCCCAATGGGACCGTTTTGGTCAAAAAAGGATTCTACCCGCCCGCCCAACACAGAAAGGATGGCTTCGAGTTCGGGCAAGGGTACAGGTCTTTCTCCCATTTCGTAGGCTTTTAAGCGTCCCCCAGAAATTCCCGTTTCGAGCGAGAGCGCTTTTAAGGAAATGCCCACTTGCTGACGTTTTTGCCGCAGCAAAGCGCCAATAATTCTGTGGCGCAAAGAGGCTAAGGAGACGAGGTCGAGGGGTTCTGTGCGCGGGGCATCATCAGAGAGGGTATCGGTGCTCCAAAAATGTTGAATAGGAACATTAAGATAGTAAGCGAGCGCTTCTAGCTCTGGCAAAGAGGGAGAGCGGCGGCCATCTTCATAGCTTCGTAACATAGAACCAGTTAAGCCAACAGCTTTTGCTGTTTCGAAAATTGTTTTTCGAGAGGCCATGCGCGCATCTCGTATCAATACGCCTAACTTGCGAGTTCGAATGGTGATTTGTATTTGTAAAGTCATAGTTCACCCTTTTAAACCTAGATTAATTGATTATACCTGCTGACAAAACACATTTGCTAATTATAGGCGCGCTTGCCGAGCAACTTCTACAATCTGTCTCGCCATTTGGTCTAGCATCATAGCCGCTGTATCATTGGGGAATTTTTTAAGCACCGGCAAATGTTGATTATTGGCTAAAGTAAAATTTCCACTCATAAACGGAGCCGTTGCTTGCACCTGAAAACCAATAATTTGCTCTACATCACTTTTACTTAACCCTTCTAAACCAACCACTCTATTTAAAACGATATAAGTCCTTTGGACTTGTAAACCCTGTAATTGTAGAAAATTTAAAATCACTTTCGTCATTTGAACTGTATTTAAATCGGGGCTGACTACGACCACAACTGCATCCGCTTCTTGAATAATTGGCAAGCTGATGCGTGACAACGAACGACCCAAATCTACCACTGTAAAGTCGTACGCGCCGCGCACAGAATTAATTAATTCTGGAATTTTTCGAGGGTCGAGGTTATTGGCAGTTTCTGGGTCTGGCGCGCCAGCCATTACACTAAAAGACCAATTAGACGGAATTTTCATCAAATCTTTGATGCTTTGAGATGACGGCACTTGTGTGCTTTCAGATGCTAAAGTGACAATATGGTTTTTTGTTTCTAGCCCCACAATTTGAGCAATAGAACCAATTGGCAATACTAAATCCATCGCTGCCACACGCATCCCGCTCTGATTAATGGCTATACTTTGAGCAAGGTTAGCACAAAGAGAGGATGTTCCTGTACCACCTTTGGCGCTTAAAAAGACGGTTAAAAAACCACTTTGTTTTTTCGTTGCCTTTTCAACAGCGGTCGTGGCAACCTGCTCTAATAAGACCCCCAATTTTTGAGCTGTGTCTGCCGATTTAATCATTATTTCATTACAACCTACCGTAAGCAACTGAGAGCGGATTTCATTATCCAATTGGCTGGCTAAAGCAATACAAAAAACACCAGCGGTGCGCTTGTCTGAACGAAGTTTATGAATCAACTCAGCAGCAGGCATATCAGACACACTCGGTTCAATAATTAAAACATTTGGTCTGTTCCTTAAGGCCGAGATATATCCTTCTTTTGCAAGGCTGGTAACTTCTACTTGATGACCCAAACGCTGCATTAAGGTAGCAATAAAATTACTGGTCCGTAAATCTGGTTCAATCACAAGTACAGAAAGCATAGTCTCTTTTACTCCGTAGTATCTTCAGATGGGGGCATTAAATAACCCAAACCAGAGCGAGTAACAATGTGCCGAGGGGCATGCGGCTCATCTTCAAGTTTTTGGCGTAATCTTGCAATACTCACCCATAAAATTTCTTTATCGTCTTTATATTCTGGCCCCCATACACTGGTTAATAAATTTTCTGCGCTTAATACCTTACCCACATGATGTACAAATTGCAACAATAACCGATACTCTGTAGCAGAAAGAAAAACAGCTTGCTCTCCGCGCCAAACTTCGGCCCGCGCAAAATCTACCCGTAAATTTTCATGTTCAAAAAACCTACTTTGAGTCACTTCTTTCGAAACTTCAGAGCGGCGTAAAACTGCCCGCACGCGCGCCAACAATTCGGTAGCAGAAAAGGGTTTAACCAAATAATCATCCGCGCCTAAATCTAAACCACGCACACGGTCAGATTCTTCGCCTTTGGCTGTTAAAATAATGATTGGGACATTTGAAAATTGTCGAATACGCTGGCAAGCTGAAAAACCATCCAGCTTGGGCATCATCACATCCATTAAAATTAAATCTACCGGATTGGTCGAAAACACCTCGATTGCCTGAGCGCCGTCTTGAGCGGTTAAAACATCAAACCCTTCCGTGCTTAAGTTAG
This sequence comes from uncultured Anaerolineaceae bacterium, assembly GCA_964403635.1. Lineage (GTDB taxonomy): Bacteria > Chloroflexota > Anaerolineae > Anaerolineales > Villigracilaceae > JANJTV01. Next base: position 26,393 of record CAYOGW010000003.1, read on the forward strand.
CTTCTAAAAGTCGAACATATCTTGGTTCATCATCCACTACCAAAATTTTTGTAGCCATAAGTATCCTTTCAATGAGTCAAACTTTTATGAATAGGAAAATCAATAACAAAAATTGCCCCGCCGCCATGAGGAGATTCGGCGCTTAATTTCGCTCCATGAGCTTCTATAATTTTTTTGCAAATAAACAAGCCTAACCCTGAACCGGAACCTGCCGTTTCAGCCACACGATAAAACCGGTCAAATATAAAGGGTAAATGTTCTGCAGGAATCCCCGGCCCCTGGTCTTCAAAACGTATCACTTGACCATTGGACTTACAAATTAAACTTACTTTAACAGGAGACCCTTTGGCATATTTGGCTGCGTTGTTAAATAAATTTTCAAAGACCTGAGCCAATCTTACCCCATCAGCCATAATTGCTTTACAAGATTCTGTGTTTAGTTCAATTTGCATTTCTCGATAACGAGCGTGAGCGCGAACAGCTGCATCTTTTAATAACGCGTCTAACCGAATCGGTTGAAAATTAATCGGCAGCGTCTCACTCTGTAAACGCGCTGACTCAAGAATATTTTGCAAAAATAAATTTAATTTATCGGCTTCTTCGTCAATAATCGTTAGAAACTCATGTTGGGTAGCTTCATCCCAAACTGTATCATTCCTTAGTAAAGTGGTGGAATACCCTTTAATAAACCCCAGTGGTGTTCGTAATTCGTGAGAAAGCGTGGCGATAAAATCTTCTTGTAAAGCAATAACCCGACGCGCATCTTGCAGGGTTTCCACTTGTTCTTGTAATTTTTTCCGTTCAAATAAACTACTAAATTGCGTTGCTATCATTTGAGCGCTCATCACTTGGTCTGGTGTATAAGCGGGTCCTCCAAAACGGACAAAAACAACTGCCCCCACCAAACCATAAGCCGTTCGTAACGGCATGCCAAGCATAAAGGGAGACCGTACTCGGTTCACTTCATCTATTTCGCTAGGCTCTCTCACCACCAGTTTATTTCCTTCAATTACTTCGCTGGCTACATCTTCCCCCCAAGAGGCATCAGCTTCTGCTGATTTTCCCCGCCCAACTGATTTGGCATATACAATTTCATCTAGTACGTCACGTCCTTTATCCCCTAATAAATATAAAGCCAAATTGTCAAAGACCAGCAAAGAACGCACCATAGGAATACTCGCGTTTAAAGCCGCCCGCCATTCTTTCCGTTGGGTTACTAATTCAGCTAATCGCAAAATATCTGGAAGTTGGTCTTTCATCATCGCCTTTTATTTATTGAAATACCAAAGGGAATGACACAGAGGTACCTTTGTTCACTTCACTTTGAATATTAATTAAAGAACCATGAGCTTCTACAATCTGCCGAGCCAGCGACAGCCCCAGCCCTGTGCCGCCGTAACGGCGGGTAGAAGACCCGTCTAATTGATGGAAAGGCTCAAACACTTCTGCCAGCCGCTCAGGTTGAATTCCAATACCCGTATCTGTTACTTTAATTTCTGCAAAACCTTTTTCACTCACTATTTTTAATATCACTTTTCCACCATGCGGCGTGAACTTAATCGCATTATCCATTAATTGGGTAATCACCCAACGGATTTTCTCCGCGTCTGCATTAACTGGCAGTAAAGCCGGATCTATTTGATGTTCTATCAGCACCCCGCGTTCTTCCGCTTTACCGGCAATGTGCCCAATAACCATGCCCGCTACCTGATTTAAATCTACCGGCACACGATGTAAAGACATTTCACCTTGAGAAGCCTGAGAAAACATAATTAAATCGTCAATTAAATTTTGTAACCGGTGTACAGAACGCAGTGAAACATCAAGCGCTTTCTTTTGCTCTTCTGTGATGGAACCCAAAGATCCATTCACCAACAATTCTACATAGCCGCGCATGTGAGTTAAAGGGGTGCGTAACTCATGAGATACAGCGGAAAGAAAATTAGCTTTTAACTGACTCAACTCAGAAAGCTTACGCAAAGCTTCTTCTAACTCAGCCGTTCGCTGCTGCACGCGTGCTTCGAGGTTGCGGTTGGCATCTTCTAACGCTGAGCGCAAAATGATAATTTGTTCTGTAATTGCTCGGTCTAATGTTGGTCTATCTAATAAACCCAAATCTAATAACGCTTGGCCAAGCAAAATAGCCGGTTTACCAGCGGCTATTTGCTGTTCCTGATACATTAAAGCTTTTTTAAGTTGTTCAGCGGTCAATAACCCCATATTGACAAGCTGTTCACCCAAACGAGGTGCTAGTATTTCAGGTGTGATTATTAATTGATGATTCATAAAATAATCTTTCTTAACCTTTATACACCCAAGTGCCACCAACCATGGTAGCACTAGATTTCATTGATAATAATTGCTCAACTTCTTTCTTAAATGGGTCATCTTGCAAAACTATTAAATCGGCTAAATATCCTTTAGCAAGGCGGCCCTGATTTAATTCTTGCCCTGCAGCGAAGGCGGCGCCTGTTGTAAAACCAGATAACGCTTCCATCAATGTCAATTTCTGTTCAGGGTACCAACCATCTATTCCGGGAAAACCATCTGCTTTTCGGCGGGTAACAGCAGCATATAAACCCCTAAATGGGTTAGGTGACTCTACCGGCGCATCTGAGCCAAATGCCAAAACTGCTCCTTGTTGGGCTTGTGTTCGCCAAGCATAAGAGAGCTTAGCCCGCTCTCCCCAATATTTATCCGCGGCAAGCATGTCCGAAGTTGCATGAATAGGCTGCATAGAAGCAATAATTTTCATTTTTGCCAATCTCGGAACATCTTGCGGATGAATCACCTGCACATGTTCAATACGGTGTCTTAAATGCGGTAAATTATTTTTCGTTTCATAACTTCGTAATTGCTGATAGGCATTTAAAACTTCATGAACAGCCAAATCTCCAATCGCATGCACTGTCATCCCTAAACCAACATCTGCGGCTTGGCGCGCAATTTCAAAAAGCTGCTCGCCATCCATATTCAAAATACCGCGGTTATCCGGTTCCCCTTCATAGGGCTTAAACATAGCCGCAGTGCGCGGCCCTAACGCCCCATCCATAAAAACCTTCAACATACCCACTCTTAAATAATCATCACCAAAACCGGTTGCCAAGCCCAATTCAAAGGCTTGCTGCAAAAGCTCTACAGGGATTGTTTTTGTAACCCGTAACTTAAGTTTTTCTTGTGAATGTAGCATTTGCAGCGCCATAAAACACTCACGGCGGTCAAAATCGTGCACGCCAGTTAAACCCATTCGCCACAATACCGGCTGAGCTTCTTCAATTGCATCTGCAACCGCTTGCGGGGTAACCACTGGCAAAGCGGAATGAAGCAGTTGCATAGCCGTTTCTAACAAAATACCCGTTGGCTTGCCCGCTGAATCACGCATAATTTTCCCGTCTTGCGGGTCGGGTGTATTTTCAGTAATACCAGCTAACTTTAACGCGGCAGAGTTGGCCCAGCCAGCATGCAGAGATTTTGCCGTTAAATAAACAGGATTCTGTGGTGCGGCTTCATCCAGTTCAGCGGCTGTACCAAACGTTCCTCCCCAATCGTTTTGCTGCCAACCGTGCCCTAAAACCCACTCCCCCGCTGATAATTTCTTAGCCCCCTCGGCTACGCGGCGCAAACATTCTTCTTTTGTGGCTGTTTCTACATCTAATTTTTTTAATCCGAGCGCATAATATTGCAAATGAACATGCGCGTCGGTTAAACCTGGCAAAATAACACAACCAGCCATATCTTCTTTGCTTGTCGTTAGGCTGCCATAAATATCGATTAATTCTGAGCCGCCAACAGCCACAATCCGCCCATGTTCAATCACCAACGCCGAAGCAGTGGGTGCATTTGGGTTCAGTGTGTAGATAGTGGCATTATGTAAAATTTTCATAATGATTTTATGAAAGGCTCTATTCTTAATTAAGTTAATTTAGAAAGCAAAGAATTCAATTCTTCTTCTGAATAAAAATACAGGGTTAAAGCGCTCTTTCCATTTTTGGTAACTTTTAAACTTACTTCAGTACCCAAGGTTTCTTGAATTCGGTCTTGCAAGGCTTTAATATCAGGCGCAGGCCCAGAGATTAATTTGGGGGCTGGTTTCTGACCACTTAAGTTTCGTACCAATTCTTCTGTCTCACGAACTGTAATGGTGCGCGTTAAAACTGTTTTTAAGGCGGCTGACTGCGCTTCTTGGGTGGGTAAACCCAACAACGCCCGCGCATGCCCCTCACTAATCCGCCGTTCTAATAACGCTTTTAATACATCTTGCGGCAATTTTAATAATCGCAAAGTATTGGTAACCGCAACGCGACTCTTGCCTACGCGTGTTGCAATTTCTTCATGAGAAAGGGTGAACTCTTCAGAAAGTTGCAGGTAGGCGTGGGCTTCTTCCAATGGGTTTAAATCTGCCCGTTGAATATTTTCAATTAATGCCAACTCTAACCGTTGCTGGTCTGTCGTCTGCCGAACCACAACCGGCACTTGCTCTAAACCAGCACGCTGAGATGCTTGCCAACGCCGTTCACCCGCTATCAGGGTGTATCCGCCGCTTTCGTTTCGAGTAACAATTAAGGGCTGAATCACGCCGTGTTCGCGAATCGAATCTGCCAGTTCGGTTAAGGCTTCCTCATCAAAATAAGAACGGGGTTGCCGCGGGTTCGGTGTAATTTCACCAATTGGAATAATTAATGCGCCAGTACTATCCGTATTAGTTGAAGTAGCAGGTGCCGATTCTTGCGGCTGAAAACCGCCTGGGATGAGTGCATCTAACCCTTTACCAAGCCCTGAACGTGCCATGTTAAACCTCCTTCACGGCAACGCCGTCTAATTCTAATAATTCACGCGCCAAGGCGATATAAGCGTGCGCCCCGCTGGAGTTAGGTGAGTAAGCCGAAATGGGCAGCCCGTACGAAGGGGCTTCAGCCAAACGGACGCTGCGGGGGACAATCGATTTAAAAACCTGCCCCGGCAAAAATTTGCGAACTTCGTTAACTACATCGGTAGAAAGATGGGTGCGATTATCATACATGGTCATTACCACACCGCGCACTTTTAATTCAGGGAACATAGAAGTGCGAATTCGCTGCAAGGTTTGCACCAATTGGCTCAATCCTTCAAGCGCCAAATATTCACACTGCACCGGAATCAAAACCCCATCTCTCGCCGCGACTAAACCATTTAAAGTTAACAAACTTAAAGAAGGTGGGCAGTCAATTAAAATATAATCATAACGGCTATGCAGCGGCTCTAAAGCCTTATGCAGCATCAATTCGCGGCCTGGCTGGTCAACCAATTCAACCTCTGCACCTGCCAGCGATGGTGAAGAAGGCAATAATGAAATATTTAATTGGGGGTTTACTAAAATATGCCCAGCGGCGGGTGATATTCCTAACAAGGCTTCATAAGTACCGCCCTTTACCTCGTATTTATTAATTCCTAAACAAGAGGTGGCGTTGGCTTGTGAATCCAAATCTACAATTAATACTTTTTGGCCCAACTGAGCCAAATAAGCACCTAAATTAATGGCTGTGGTAGTTTTCCCTACCCCACCTTTTTGATTGACCATTGTATAAATACGCGCCATTATTGTAAAACCTCCGTTAAACAAGATTGTATTTCAGCTTGGTTAGCTATGCCAGTCAAGCCAGGCCGCTGAACCGAATGAGAAGCCATTAAAACCGCAAAACGGGCCGCTTCCCAAGGGTCACGCGTGTGCATTAAACGAACAAAAAAAGAAGCGGCAAAAATATCTCCAGCGCCCGTAGAGTCTACTTCCTGCATGGCTGGTGCGCGGAAGCGGCGGCTATCTCCATTCCAAAATAAACGAGCGCCAGCCTTTCCTTCTGTAACAGCTAATAAACGGGTTTCATGCGCCCACTGCTCTACCACTTCTTCTTGATGTTGAACATCCTCTACACTCAACACCACCGAAGCGGCTTTATTTAAAGCCTGTCGGGCTTCCTTCCACTCGCAAGGCAGAACTCTTCCGGTTTCGTCCCATTTTCTTAACCACCCTTGCGGGGTTAACCCCAAAAAATGAGGGTGAAAATAATCTGGCAATATTGGCTCGAGTTCTTGCGCCACTGGTGCCAAATGAATGATGGCCGCGTTTCGCCAAGGTTTTGGCACAGATTCAAAATTAATCTGCGGGGCTTGGTGATGAAGAATTTGTACCCGTCCGGTTTCTGTTTGAAGATTCTCAAATGTGGTACTGGCACTCGCATCTGATTGAACGACCTGAATACCTTCCCAAGCTGGTAACTTTAATTCATGCCCTCGAACAGTTACTATTCCCACACGTAAGCCCAAAGCCCGCGCGGTAAGCGCGGCGTATAAAACCGACCCTCCAAATACGGGTCCATTATCTGTTAAATCAATGGTGATATGACCAATGGCTAAATAATCTACCGGTTCTTGTGAAACAATGTGAAACATACATAAATTATAACCCCCATAACAATTTTACTGACCGTTTAATATGAAAACCGGATGTAGAAAATTCTACATCCGGTTCATGAAGGTTAAAGATTTTTAGGTGAAACTGTTACCTTGCGGTTAGGGTCTTCGCCAATGCTTTCTGAAATAACCTCAGCGTGGTCTTGCAATGCCATGTGAACAATGCGCCGTTCTGCAGCAGACATTGGCTCTAAAATTTGGCGTTTGCCCGTTTTAATGGCTTGTTCAGCCATGCGTTCGGCTAATTGTCGAAGTTGACCTTCTCGGCGAGAGCGATAGCCTTCCACGTCTACTACCACATGCACAAAACGTCCTGCTTCTTTGCTTAAAATTAAGCCAATAATATATTGAAAAGCGCTTAAAGTTTCGGCGCGGCGGCCAATTAAAACACCCAAATCATTGCCATTAATATCAATTAAGACGGGTTTATCTCCATGTGAATCTACTTCACCATAATGGGCGCTAATCCGTCCTTGCACCTTCATACGAGAAATTAATTCGTAAGTTACCCGTTCAGCGTAATCAATTAATTCATCCGAATCATCTTGAGCGTTATCGTGTTTTGAATAGGATGACACTTTCTTCGGGGCTTGCTCATCCACATCATCTTCATCCCCTTTAAGGGTAAGAAGTACACGAACTTGCCGACCGCCCAAACCCAAAAAGCCTTTTGAGCCTTCATCTAATACTTCTACTTCTAGCATGTCACGGGAAACGCCTAGTTGATTCATCCCATCTTCAACTGCTTCTTCTACAGAAGCGGCAATAATTTCGAGCGTGGTTCGTTCCATCTGACCTCCAATAATTTGAAATTAGGGGCGTTTGCTGCCTTTATTCTTTTTGGCTAACGAACTGGATGCGGGTGTTGCGGTAACAGGTGAAAACCGAAATAAATTTCCCCAATTTACTTTGCCCAGCATGGCATATTGAATAATACCCGCAACATTACTGGCAATAAAATAAACCGCCAAACCAGAAGGGAAGTTTAAAGAAATATAAAAAAGAAAGAACGGCATAGTCAAAGACATCGTTTGTGCCATTTGAGCCGATTGATCATTTGGGTTGGCTGAAGGCATCACCGTTAATTTTGACTGTATATAAGTGGTTAACCCTACAATAATTGCAAGGGTAGGAATGCCGCCAAAAGGAACAATATCAGCCAAAATACGTTCTGGCTGGCCTAAATTCATCCACAAGAAGTGATTGTTAAGCGGAATTAAATTTGCCAAGCTGGCAGCCGGAGTGATTGTCTCTAAAAATGGATTAAGCGAACGTACCAAATGCAACGCCTGCAACGGAGATGAAGCCGCTGCTTGGGTAATGCTTTGGTACAACCCGATAATAATCGGAAATTGAATTAAGCTTGGCAAGCAAGACCCAAAGGGATTAATCCCATTTTCTTGATAAACGCGCATCTGCTCTTGTGCCAGTTTTTCTTTATCATCTTTATATTTAGCCTGAATTTTTTGCCATTCTTCAGATTGCATTAAATCTTGCATGGCGGCGCTAGATTTAATTTGCGAAGCCATGGCTGGATGGGTAAGCAATTTAATTAAGACAGTAAACAGAATAATAGCCAAACCAAAATTTCCGCCGATTAATGCATAAATCAGCAAAAGGCCATTAATCATGGGTTGAACAACGAAAGAATCCCAAATCCACATAAGGTCACCTAATCCAAAACTACGGAGTGAATACCCATTGCTGGGCACCACTTAAATTATAAGCCGCCAACAGAAATTTACCCTGTGTGGGAGCTACCAATACCAAATCATTGGCTAAAACCGGCGCGCTGTACAACTTGCCTTCAATATTGGCTTGCCAAACACTGCTGCCTTCTTTATTGCGAGATTGTACCAAACCTGCTTCGGTTACATAAACCACTTGGTCTTCTAATACCAAAGCGCCACCAATAATAGAAGCTGCTTCTTCATTTTTCCAAAGTACACTGCCATCTTGCGCATTAAGGGCATAAAAAGTTCCAATTTGCCCATCTACTGTGCCTAGATAAAGTGTTTCGCCATCAACTGCTGGAGCAGACCAAATGCCACCTTTTAATTGAGTGGTCCAAACCACTTTTCCATTTGCTGCATTTAAAGCAATTAATTTACCCGAAAGCGAGCCAATATATAACGTTCCATTCGCAACATCGACGGCGGGGGAGCTCATTAATACATTGTCCAATTCGGTTTTCCACAGCACATTTCCAGTTTGTGGGTTGATCGCATAAACAAAATGGTCGACTGTGGTTAGATAAGCCGCTTCACCATCCGTTACGGCATGAGACCACAAGCCATGGTCAGATGCTTTTAATTGCCAAAGTTCTTCACCTGAATTTGAAAGACCGTATAAAACGCCTTCCCCATCGGGAGCCAAAATAACATCGCCAATCGTAATCGCTCCTGCTATCCAAGTTCCTTTGGATGCGTTAAATGTCCAATTAACGTCTCCGTTACTAGGGTCAATGCTATAAAAAGAATGTTCGTTGGGGCTAGAGTTCGGAAATACCATTTGCCCATCGCTGGTGAAAGCGGGTTGAGCAAAAAAGGTCATTTTAGAAGTATCTGGCTGATTGGGGAAACGCAATGGTACAGGCTCGTCTCCTGCATTTACAGCAGGGATGGTAGCTTGAGTACCATCAGCAAGACGAAGCGTATAAATATGGTTGCCGTCAGCCAAATAAACAAACTCATCTCTCACAGCCATGCCCGGCCAATTGGAGGTTGCCGCAGCGGGGGAACAGCCAGCCAAAAGACCAGCCACTACAATAAGCAAAAACAATAAAGCGACACGCTTAAGATTCATTTAATCTCCTAGGTAACCGGGTCATATCCACCGGCATTATACGGGTTACAGCGTAAAATGCGCCAACCTGCCATAAGAGAGCCTTTTAATACGCCATATTTATAAATGGCTTGATACCCATAATGTGAGCAAGTTGGATAAAAACGACAAGTATTTGCAGGTAGAAGCTTTGAAATGGTTGCTTGATAAAAACGGATAAGTGCCAATAAAACAAGCCGAGGCCAATTAAAAATTGTTCGCGGTAAATCTCTTAAACGCGGTTCGTTTGGGTATTCGTAAGGGTGTAAATGATTAGAGTGCATGAGATGTGGTTAAAAGTTGAGCACGCTTAAATACTTGTTCTACCGCCGCGCAAATTTGAGAAAATTCGGCATTAACAATGGGTTGACGAGCAATCACTACCAAATCCCAACCCGGTTGAACATCGTTTAATAAATTGGTTAAACATTCTCTTAATCGCCGTTTTACTCGGTTTCGCTGAACCGCTCCGCCAACCGCGCGCCCAGTGCTAATCCCTACACGCGTTGGGGTGCTTTCAACTGCGGGAGCAGCAAGTAACACAATAAGCGGGTGCGCGAAAGATTTTCCCAAACCCCGCACCCGCTTGAAATCACTTGAACGGCTTAATCGAAATTGGCGCTTCAACCAGACGAATTCACTTCTAAACAGAAGATATTGGCTGGAGGCTGCGCAGCCCCCGCCAAGGGAGCCAGCTTACCAACGAACCCGTTTAACGTGGTTGTTAATCTTTACAGAGAGCTTTCCGCGGCCACGAAGGCGGCGGCGTCTCAATACTTCGCGACCATCTGCATCAGACATTCGTTGACGAAAACCATGCACACGCATGCGGCGGCGAATTTTAGGTTGGTACGTACGTTTAGTCATTAGAGTTCCTCACTTACCAAAAATAATAACAACTCTCGGTCAAAAAGTACCCGAGAGGCTCGGTATTATACCGTAACGCCGCATTCTCGCATAGGGTCTACTCACGGTTCGGTTTGCTGAAGCGGAACAATTAACTTAAAAGTGCTCCCCTTACCCACAGCGCTTTTTAAAGAAACCTTACCACCATGTCGTTCTGCTATCGATTTAACAATGGCTAACCCCAAACCGCTCCCTTTTTGCTCACGGGCTTCGCGTTGGCTGCCACGATAAAATTTTTCAAACAACCTTTCTTGGTCTTCGGGGGCAATACCAATGCCATTATCCGCCACTTCAAAACCAAAAAGATTCTTTTCAACACTAGCCTGCACCTTTACTTGTCCATCTTTCGGCGTGTATTTAAGCGCATTTTCAACCAAGTTATACATCGCTTGTTGAAGCAAAGCCGCATCGGCTTCAATTTGAGCTGTCTCCAAACCTTGAGAATTTACCGTTAATGTAATATTTTTCTCCGCGGCTTGCATTTGCAGGCTACCCGTAGCCTGTTCCACCAACGTTGAAAGACTCACTCGCTCAAGTTGTAAACCAACTCCAACCTCAATACGTCCTAAATCTAATAGGTTATTAACTAGTCGAGACATATTCTCTACACCGATCACAATCTTTTGCACATAGCCTTGCTGCTGATCATTTAATGAACCCACCATGTCTAACATGGTGGCGTAGCCGCGCATCAAAGTTAATGGAGAGCGTAAGTCGTGGCTAACGGTATTGACGAACTCGGTTTTCATCGTATCAAGTTCTTTAAAATGAGTAATATCTCGCAAAATGCAAACCCGACCCACTAAACGGCCATCAGCAACCACTGGCGAGGCTGTAGCCAAGTAAACTTGCCCAGTAGGTGTAACTACCTCAGCAGAGAGTTTATCCGCGGAGTTAGTTTGCAATATCTCTAATAGCGACTTTTGATTAATTAATTGTTCGATGGGTTTTCCTTCCCCCGTACCAACCGCCGCTCCTAAGGTTTGCCAAGCAGCGGGGTTTGCTAACAACAATCGGCTGGCATAATCAGTAACCAAAACGGGGTCTGGCGTAGATGCAAGGATTGCCGCCAAACGCTGGCGACCAACCTCAGTAGAGCGGAATAACAAGTTGTTGGCAGCGGCTAAGGCAGCTTGCCCAGCCAAAGTACTCATAAAACGAATGTCGCTTTCAGAAAAAATCCTGGATTGAGCATACCCTACCCACATCACTCCAAAATAGCGGTTTTCATTTCGCAGCGCAACAGCCATTAATGAGGCCGGTAAAGCACTTGGTAAAACATCCATAATTTTTAATCGAGATGTATTGCTAAGCACCAAACGCTCTTGTTGCCGAGCTAATTCACTAATATGCTGGTCAAGTTCATAATAGCTTCCTTGTTCGCCTAACGAAAACACAGGAGCAAAATCGTCTTGGTCATTTTGAACAACTTCGGGCGCCATTACAATCCGGACAACCTGCGCGCCAGTTGCCAACATTGCCTCGAGCACAGGTTGTACCGCGTCATGCATATCCAAACTGGAAGCCACCCCTTGGCTTACAACCAATAACCGATTTAATTCTTCTAAGCGGGCTTGCAAACTGACACGCATTTGTTCAAACGCGCGTCTTAATTGACCCATCTCATCTACGCCACTTACTTGTAGAGAATGATCCAATTGACCTTGAGCAATGCGCCCAGCTTCGTTCGCTAAATTTTGTAAAGAAAGAGAAATGCTTTTTAAACCAAAACGCAGCGAAATTAAAGCAACCAACGCCATTAAAATTATCATTATTGAAAGCGGGCCAGCAATCGATAATGCCAATTGCTGCGCTTGTTGGGCTGGCACAGCCAGTACTACTGACCAATTACCGCCTTCTACTGGCTGAAAGTAAACCAAATTTCGTGTGCCGTTTGGTGCTGTATCATCAAAAAAAGAAGCTTCATCTGCAATTCGACCAAAATATTGGCTCATCACCAAGCTTTGCACTGGATGATACAAAATGCGTCCTCGTTCATCCAGCAACAAACCTGTACCACCCATTTCCGCAATACTTTTTAATCCAACAATTATCGGCTGTGCAATTGGGTTAGTAGAGATGTCGCTGCGTGCTATTAAGACACGTTCTGCTTGATTGCTAGAATTAAATATTGTTACAACAAAAGAAATTCGAGCTGGGCCACCCGCTTCAATGGGGGGCAAAGTATAAATCTGATTATTGACACCATTAAACGCTAATTCCAAAGCAGCACTTTCTTCAGGAAAAAGCGATTCGTTTAAACCACTATCAATAGCGGGGTAAACAGCCAGTACGTCTCCATCACGATTCAAAATCATGGCTTGGTCAAAGTAGGGAAAGGCTTGGATCTTTTCTTGCAGCGTTTTTTGTAAAGCCGCGTCTGTTTCTTCTCTCAAGCCTGCTGCCCCAGACATTTCTGCTGCTACATTTTGACCTGTTTCTAAAAAGAACGGTATCCCTTGCCCAACCATTTGAGCCGTGCCTTGCAATCGATTCTCAAGCATTTGACGAGCCGCAGCACCGGCCACTAACCAATCTCCTGCTAGCACTACAAATAATAAAATAAATACCAACCCCCCCGCTCCAGAAAGAAAACGCATTTCCAAACTACGCTCTGCCGGAGATGGCTCAAGCGGCTGCTTTCTACCCCAAGGGACTGGAAAAAACATCGCAATAACTTGCACAAACAAACCTGCTATTAGTAATTCTCCACCCATTGCCAAAGCAATCGTTGGCACACTTGTAATTGCATAATCTAAGCGTGCGGCTACCGAACCTGATGCGGAAAGAAACGCAGATGCAATAAAAATAGGTATATAAGCCAACGAGAGAACAAGTACAGCAATAAATGGCTCGCGCAGCCAGCGAAAGACAAGGGTTCGATAACGCTGCCGAACCGCTACACTAAACAAGACAGCCAATGTTGCATATTCTAATGGGGTAAAAATACTATGGGTATCCCATAAAAAGCGAAAAACCCCTGCAGAAAATCCCACTCCAGCTGCGGCGAAGGGTCCTAAAATGCCTCCAGCCAATAACCAAGGCAAGGCACCTAAAATCATCATTGCTGCACCGCGCGGCTCTTGCGGTACATCTGGCAAAGGCAAAGCATCCCCAATGGGGAAACGCAACCCAATAAATAAGTTGGTAAGCGGTACCAATAAAATTAAACCAATTAAAACGCCACTATAAAAATCTTCGCGGGCAGGGTGATGTTTTCTCCAAAGCCACAGTAGCCAGCCATTAATCCCCAATAATACAAACCACCCCACCCAGCCAAGCACAGAGGCTGGCCAAAGTGGAGATGGGTTTGTATCCAAAAGGGTTAATAATATACTCATGGGCTACATTAATCGTCCTTCAGACGATTATAGCATGAGCGTTTGTACAGTGATTATTGGCTAATGATTAGGAAAAAGTTCTTCTATTTGAGCGGCATAATAACCATGATATTCAACTGGCATTAAACGACCAATATTCGCCATCACTAAATCTGCATTTTTTTGGCGACCTTCTCGCTTATCTTCCCCCTTGCCTTCTACGGCAGGAAGATGAAAAGGTTTGCCAATGTGCATTTCTAATTTAGGGCGTTGACCACGAATAGCCCGTTGAAAAAAATCATCGGTTGTGCCCATAATGCCTACCGGAACAATCAGCGCGTTGGTCATTTCTGCAATAAAGGCAATCCCTGGTTTTGCTTGTCGCATGGCTAATACATGGGTACGGCCGCCTTCTGGCGCAATCAATAACGGATAACCCGATTGAATAATTTTTACAACACTATCCAACGCTTGACGATCATATGTGCCGCGATTAACCGGTGTGCCCCCATACATGCGCACCAACAAATTTTGACCAAAACTAGCTCGTTTCCAAACATCAGATGCGCCAATTAGTTCAATCATTTCTGGCCAAACGGTTAATAAAAAAGGCGGGTCAAAAGAAGAAACATGATTCATCGCAGCGATATAAGGTTTGCCAAGCGGAACATTCTCTTGACCTGTAATTTTTATGTCAGCCAGCAAATAAAATAAACCTTTAAAAATTGGCTTAAATGCGCTTCTAAAAAAGCGATTTATAACCGAAACACGATAGGTTTTTTTTATTTGCGGCATAGAGCAATTACCTTTTCAAAAACTTGGTCTGCGTTTAATTGGTCAGAATCAATGATCAGTGCGTCTGGGGCTGGTTTTAACGGAGCAATGGCGCGGGTGGAGTCGATTCGGTCGCGCTCGATCACTTTTTCTAAAATATCTTCTTGTTTGCTGGTTGTTCCTCGAGCGAGATTCTCCTCGTGGCGGCGGCGAGCGCGTTCACCTGAACTGGCATCTAAATAAACCTTTAAATCGGCTTCGGGCAGCACCACGGTTCCAATATCTCTACCCACCATCACCACCCGTCCGCGCATGCCGATGCGCCGTTGTTGCTCGGTTAAGGCAACGCGCACATCAGAATAAGATGAAACGGCTGAAACGTTTGCATCGACACGAGGGCTGCGAATTTCCCAAGTAATGTCGTGCCCATCTACCACCACATCACACACCCGTCCATCTTCTAAAGAGGATGGTGAAACTTCAATGGGAATATCATGCGCCAAACGCGAAATACTCTCTTCATCCGATATCTCTATGCCGCGCTGCAAAGCCAGCCACGTAACGGCGCGGTACATTAAACCGGTATCAAAAAAAAGATAACCGAGCGCTTCAGCCAAGCGAAACCCCAACGTAGATTTCCCTGAAGCGGCTGGTCCATCTATAGCAATAATTGAAGGAATGGGCATTTTCTCTCTTAATTTCTATTATGGATTAATTAAATTTTGCGAATCGATAAAAATATCGGTGCGGACCCATAAAATAATGGGTTCTTCTGCCTGAGGCATGTCACGCATCATCAGCCATCTCAACCAGTCGGAGGGGATGGCCTGCCCCCAAGCGGGGTACTTTCGCCAAATGATATCGGTTCCACGGTACGCGGCTTCTACCGCGACGGAATCGACTTGCGGGTTAGTAATGATAAAAGCCGGTGTTGTACGGGCACTTAACGTTGCGCTTTCAGTCACTTGCCAATCTCTTAATAACCAGCGCAACGCCGGGGAATTTATTCCAACAATTTGTACATCCAACCCGCCGGGAACGCCTACTTTCCAGCGGGCTAAATCTCCCATTTGGTTAATTAACAAAGATGCCTGCGCCGTTTGCGGGCCAGAGGACCACATTTCTACGGTGCGATCGGTTCTTAATTGAGCCGCGCCCATGGCTGCAGCCAGTGTGTAAATGGTTAACGAAGCCAACAAACCCCAAACGGTTCCTTGTACTGCCGTTTGAATAGTCCAACCAAAAGCAACCAACACACTGCTTAATAAAAGCAAAACAAGCGCGCCGAAAAAAACCAACCAGCGAATTTGAACAAGGTTTTCTTCCATTGGCACAATGGCGATGGTCATTAAATTATTTGTTGCAAAAGCCAACATACAAATTGAAAGGGCTAACATCCCAATCGTTTCCCACTTCCCATCGCGAATGGGGTGTATATACCGTTCAATTTCCATTGCTGCCAATGCCCAAAGCGGCACAAGTACCCAAATTAAATCGGCTATTTGGCGAGCAGGGTATACCATCATTAAAAATAAAGCGATTAAGAGCCAAAAACTTAAAAATTGAACGTTCTTGTCCTCAGCCAGCCAGCCGCGCACCAAAGACGCCGCCCCAGCCACCAAAGCCAACGGGGAGTAAACAACAATCGCTACCAGTGGGCTAAATAACGGCAAATCAGAAAACTGCAAAAATCCATTTAAATATGCTGGTAACGCAGAAAACCCAGCCCCCAACCCTGCCGGAACCAATAAAAATAAACTGCCGAACAACCCATAACTACCTAATAAATACAAACCAAAGGGCTGCCAAACTTCACGATTAAATTTAATTTCTATGGCTTGCCGCTGCCAAAGTTGAAATAACCAAGCGGCAATTAAAACACCCAGCACCCCGGGCCACAACGCCGGACCAGAAAGTAAAGCCAAGCCCGCTAACACACCCGCCAAACGAAATCGCCCTTGCCGCCAAAAACCAAAAGCAAAGAGAGCAGCCGTTAATACCAATATTGGGCTGCCAGCCAGCCGAGAAAGAGCCAAAAGGCCTGGCTCAATCGCGAACCCAAAAGCCAAAATCAATACCGCGCGGCGTCCCAAGCGGTCTGCAAACAAAAAGGGAGCAAAAACCAACAAGCTGCCTGCCAAAGCGGGGATTAATCGCGCCGTAAAATCACTGGCTTGGAAAATAAAAAAAGCCAAAGCGGTCAATAACACATAGGTTGGGTTTGGTCCTATTTCGGGCCGAAAGCCACGACTAAGCTCTAAGGCTTGCAAAGCCCAGCGCGCTTCATCATCTGAAAGCGGAACTTCACCAAGCCTTAATAAGCGCAAGGTTAACGCCACAGCAAAAGCAATAATTAACCAAAATATTTCATTTTTAAATGCAATCTCTCGTGTTGTTTTTTCTTCCATGGGGCTATTTTACCTGTCTTTCCCTTTAAGGTACTTCATACAGTACCACTTGCCCCTGCCGAAAAATCTCACGCAAGTTTTTTGCAAATTTATCTTCATTTACCGCATACGCGTAACGTTCTACCGTACCCACCACCACATAACGTACATCATACATTTCTAAAATAGCCAACGCCTGAGACCAATCACTAGTGCTATACAATGTCTCCATATCCGCTTGGCGGTTACCCATCTCTTCGCCGCCACCGCGCCACTGACCTTCATGCCCGGGCCAACCCAACACATTGGCTTGCCCGCTAAAGGTAGCCATGCGGGCATACTCACTATAACTACCCCCCACCGCTTCAGCCACTACCCCCAATGGCAATTGCTTTAATACCTGAATAGCCGCGGCATCATCGGGCATATACCGTTGCATAAAAGCCGAACCATCTAAATTAAAGCCGTCGTACGGGGCAAAATTATTGGTCTTATTCGGCAAACTCAAAACTGGGTAAATTAACCCTAAGCCTGCGACCACCAATACCAACACGCGTCCCAGCCAGCCGCTCCACTTAACCTGTTCTGCAAACAAAAGCGCTGTTCCAAAAGCCGCCACCACAGACCACAAAATCCACGCCTGATAGTAAAACTTAAAGACAGTGTTCATCCGTGAACCAAACTGATCTCTCAAGTAGATAAAATCGGGTGTCATTACCAAAACAGCAGCCATTAACATTAAAAATAGAATAAATGAAAGCGGGCTGCGCCCGCCAGCGGCAGGCTGCCCCTGCGCCTTTGTGGCCGTTAAATAAGACAATCCAAATCCCAAAATTAATACCAAAGTCAACAAAGCAGGCGAATATTCAATCCTTCGCAAAGTTGCCAAACCCAAAACTTGCCACACATCTCCCACCCCTTGTGATGCAACAAAAGCCTGCCCCAGCGGAGTATATGCCGAAAGAAACGACAGCAACAAAGAAACAAGCCATAAAAAGGTAGGGATTGCTATAGCAAACAACCACCCTGTTTTTGGGTTTAACGCTTCCCGTTTAATTAACCAAAAGAGCCAAGCGAATATAGGCACGAACAAAGAGCCGAACATCAACCACAAATGAACCCCGCGGGTGGGGTTGACCACATTCGGCAATATTCCGCCCGCCTGAGAAGAAAAACCAGCGTAAAAAGGCAAATAAAACACAATACTAATCACCCCTAATGGAATGGCTACTTTAATAACATCTTCTAGTATCTGCCAATTCCAGCCATTTTTTAACACCTGTCTCAATAACAAAGCGCCTAAGGTAATTGCAAAATAAATTGGAAAATCCCAAGTATTAATAAAAGCCAGCCCGCCTAAAACCAACCCGTATAAGCCAAAATCTTTCCAGCCAAATGGGATAGAAAAGCCCAACAATTTCGTTTCTGCTTCTTCTTCTCTTAAAAATAAGTGCAAAGCCAAAGAAGCCGCCAACAATACAAACGGAATAGCCAAAACATGCGGATGCAAATCGCCGAGCAAAAACGAAAAGAATGGAAACTCATCAATGACTTCAGTAAAACGGTCAGCCAAATCAAAGTCGTGCACAACCCGAGAAGCGCGCCACCACCACCAGTAACGGTCTGGCAGCCAGCCAAGCGGTTGAGTTGGCGGCTCTGTTAAATCTCGAATGGCAAGCCAGCTCCAAAAACTAGAAGTAGCGCTTCCATCTGGTGCAACGGTCCAAAACAACCCCATGCGATGCAACACTTCCATCACGGCTTGTAAGTTACTGATAATTAACAAAAACAAAGGGCTTAAAAAAGAAAAACCAGCCGCATTAAATGTTTGTTCACGCCCGCGCCAATAAGCCGAAAGCAAATTAAATAACAGCCCATAACTGCCAATGGCTGCCAAAGCGAAGATTAATGCCAGCATTAAATTAAAGGCTACAGCGCCAGCCGTGTTGGTAAAACCCGCCAAAAGCGCTGTCATCACAAAGCCAAAATAATAATAAGAAATGGCATAGCCCGAAAGCCAAGGGTCATGCGGCGGGAAAGTGGGTGATTTTAAAATCGCATTAATAAAGGCCAATTCCATTGGCTTTTCGGTGCCGGTAATATCTGGGTTGGCAGCACGAACAAAAGCCCAAGCGGCGAAAGCGAGTAAAAATAAAATTTCTACAGAGAAAACGAGCTTTAAATTATTTCGTAGCCAAAATTTAATATCTTGTCCATGCTGACGCGCAGCCATCCAAGACAAACCAGTCAACAAGATCAAAGCTAATAGCCACCCTGAAAGTTCATTGCGAATAAAGCCGAAGGAAGCCAGCAACCAAACCAAATAAGCCCAAATTAATAAACCTAACGCGCGGCTAAGGGTATAACCGCGGTCGGCGAGAGCTGGCAGAAGGCGAAATGCCAAAGGGAAAGTAAGAACCCCTAGCAGAGATACAAGGAAATACCAAAGAATAAATTGCAACATATTATTTCAACGAATCGGGGAGTTCAAAGATGCCATTGGCATTCAACGGAAAATTAATTACATCAATGACAGCATTTAAATTAAGCGCCCCATACAGGTGCGGAAAAAGCTCCTGAGCGGTATGCCCGCTGGGGGCTGGTAAGCCAACAGGAGGCTCCCATTTTAACGGCGCGGTTAATTTCTCTACATCCACTTTTAAAAGAAGTAAATCGGTTTGTCCTTTATAAAATGAATTGGCAACAGCCACTGCCTGAGCGTTGGTTGAAAAATGAATAAAGCCTTCGTTAATTAAGCTAGGCGGGCGATATTTTCCCGCGGCTTGGGCCGCTTGCCAATCTTTTTGATTAAGGATGTGCAAAATGGTACTCATGGATTCACCTGATAAATGACAGTTTGCTCGTCTCGGTAGACTTCGTGCCACAACCGGCCGTTTTGAGCTTCAAACTTCATTAAGCCATCGCCTGCAAAATAATTGGCTTCTAGCTGCCCAACGACGATATATTGAACATTGTATTTTTGTAAAAAGGCCTGCGCGGCTGAAATATCGGTGGTTAAGTAAAAGTCGCGCACGGCGTCTACCCGTTCAAAAACGAGCGTATCGGGTAATACGGCGCGCTGCTGCCGTTGGTGCCAGTTCCAGCCCACGACACCCGGCAGGCCTGTATAAATGGTAAAACGGCTGCCCCAGCGATATTCGGGGGTATTTCCTTCTACAATGACCGGTGAGCCTTGAATATTGTCTTGCATCCAGCGGATGGCGCGATAATCTTGGCTTAAATCCATTTCCTGACCATCCCAATATTTGGCATATTGCATATAGGTTATCGAATCGAGGCCAATGGGGGCATCCGTTGCCACACGGTCGCGAACTTTATCGAGGCTGGCTGTAAAAGTAAACAACATGGTACAGGCTAATAAAACGGTAGCCACCGAAGTGAAAAAGTTTCGCCAACCTTCGTTAAAGGCTGGTAAGGCTTCTATTAACCAGGCGAAAGCGGCAGCGGCGGCAATAGCAAATAAGACCCACACCTGTAAATAAAACTTAAAGACGGTGTTCATGCGGCCAATATCGCCCACCAGAACAATGATTTCCACCACCAAAGTTAGCATTAAACCTGTGCCAACCATAAACAGTACAAGCCGTTTCGTATTGCTTTGATTGGGGCGGAACATAAGAACAAGGGCTAAAAGTGCCAGCGGCAACACAAACCAAGCGATTTGCACCGCAAAGATAAACTGAATAATTAACCAAATTAAAACGGCAACCACCGCGCCCACTTGCAACGCCGAGCGGTAAGGGCGAATTTTATTTAATGCCGATACCGGCGTTTTTGCCAACCAGTCTATGGCTTCCCAACACATCCAAGAAACAATTAAGAACAGGAACAAACCCCACTGAATAAAGTACGAACTAAAGGGGGTTTTGCTGCCTGTCCATTGCACTACTTCGCTGTAACCTAAACCATACCAGCGGGCATACGGCTGAAAGAAGAGCAGCGAAAAACCAACCAACATTGTCACGCCCGCCCCTGCCCAAACAACACGCTGCCAAAACGGTGAAAGGTTCAATCGAAATTCGTTATCAATTTCAATATTTTTAAACAGAGCGTAGCCAGTCACCGCGGCGCCGAGCAGCAAATAAGTGGGGAAATCCCACGTGTTGGTAGGCCGCAGCGCCCCAATCACCAAACCGCCAAAAGCCAGCGTTGTTACCCATTCTAGCGGGCGTAAACGACGAGCCATCAAAACAGAAAGCACCCAAGCGATTGCCAGTGCGGTTAATGGTAAAGCAATCATGTGCGCGTGTAAGTCACTGTATAAAAAGGTAAAAAGCGGAAACTCGGTAATCGGCTCCACATCCCCTGGGGCAGGGATGACGCGGCTCGGCAGCCAGTACCAATCGCCCCAGCCAAACGGCAGGCTGGCGCCGGTCATTAATTTAATTAAGCCCTGAAACGCCCAAGCCAAGCGCTGAACAAACCAAACGCTTGAATCATTAAATACTTCAGGTGCAACAATCATTTTTTGCAGCCCCTGAAAGACCATCCGCACCGTTCCCAAATTGCCTAACAACACCAAGCCAATCGAAGCCGCCAAACCACCCCACAGCGAAATCTCATTTTGCTGCTCACTCGGCTCGCGCTGCATCAAGTTCCAAACCACAGAAAAACCAGCCAAAGCCAGCATCGCAAACAAGGTTGGCAAAATAAAGTTATAAGCAATCGAAGGCACAATGCCCAGCAGTTTCACCGGTGTGCCAACCAACACAAAACCCCAGTAATAATAATTAATATAGCCGCCCGCAAACCACGGGTCATACGGCGGGAAGGTATTGCTCTTCAAAATGGCATTGAAATAAGAGAAATCCATCGGGCGCTCGCCGCCCTTCGATGGGTGCCACAAGTCTGGGTTGCCAATGCGGATTAATAAATCAATCACAAAAATGGCGAGGAAGATGGCTTCGACCATGCCAAAATATTTGAGCTTTTGGGCGAACCCAGCCAAAATTTCATCCCGTTTAAACCAAGCCGTACCCAGCCCTGCCAGCGCGATTAAGCCATAGCCAGCCGCAATCATGAAACGCGAATATTCACCGCCAAGAGAAGCCACAATCCATGCAAAATAAGCCAACAGCAGCAAGCCCGCCAGCCGCGCCAGCGGATATCCGCCATCGGGTAAGCCCGGCAAAAACAATCGCAGCAACGGGAAGGTAAACCAGCCCAATAACGTAATGGCTAAATACCAAAGGATTAATCCAACAATCGGGTATTGGTTTTGAATACTTTCATAATTAAACAATTCAGACCAAGTACCCAATTCCTGTTGGGCTTTCCAAGTGGCGGGCGGTAACATTAAATCACCCACAAAAACGGAAGAAGCCTTACGCGGGGTTAAGTGCTTCACTTTACTTAAATCAACCGCTTGCAAAATTTCGTGAACCACTTGCGGGTTGTAATGGGCAGATTTCTTAAAAATTAATACTTTCGGGTGGTCATAAACTGTAAAGGCTTCTTCTGCAAACTGGGTATTGGCTTCCCAATAAAACTCTCCAATTTGAAGATGAGGGTACGATTCAAAAACTTGCACCAACTCGTAGCCTAACTGCCCTTCAAACATACCGGGTTTGGCAACGTTGTAACACCAAATAATATCTTGTTCGGCGGGGCAACCGATTAAGGCGCGATAGTAAACTGTGGTTAAGGGGTACCGTTCTGGCACACGTACTGTCGTCGCCCACTGCCGATTAGATGAAATAAAGACATATTCGCCGTTGTCTAAATTGCTCATAAAACGGTTTAATTTATCTTCGTTATCATCCCAATACATTTCAAAATTAAAACCACCCTGATAAATTCCACCGTAGGCATCGTAGCCATCCATGCGTAAGGGCAAGCCGTCATCCCACGAACTTTCATTTACCGGAGCCGCCCCCAGCAAGGTTAACGCGCCAGTTGATTCAATATGAAAATACAGGGTTTGATCTTTCTTTACCTCTATCGGCTTATCCAACGCCAAACTATACGGGCCC
Source organism: uncultured Anaerolineaceae bacterium (assembly GCA_964403635.1). Taxonomy (GTDB): domain Bacteria; phylum Chloroflexota; class Anaerolineae; order Anaerolineales; family Villigracilaceae; genus JANJTV01. The sequence goes on from CAYOGW010000003.1 coordinate 49,043, forward strand.
TGCGTCGCAGAAAAATCTGCGGTTAAACTGGTTTTGGCTAAAATATTTTCAGCCAATAAGGTTGGGTCTGAAGAAAT
>CAYOGW010000003.1:49219-58907 GCA_964403635.1 uncultured Anaerolineaceae bacterium
GCCACACGGGTATGCGGCACGGTATAAATGCGCGTAAAAGCATACGCCCAGCCCGTCGTTGCAAGGATGACCAGCAAAGCCACCATCAGCGTGGCGTATTTAATTAATTTTTGCAATACAGGCTTGGAGGAGTTCGGCGGGTAAACCAACAGCCAGCCAGCCATTAACGCCAGCAGCGGGTATATCGGCAGCTGGTAGCGCATGGTCGGATTCCACTCTAAAGACTGCCAAAGAAAATAAGCGCCTGTCCAGACCCATAAGAGCGCGTGAGTTTTCCATTGGCCTTTTATTAAACGGAAACCCATTAATATATAACCAGCAATGGCCAGCAAACCCAGCGGCCAACCCAAACCCCAGCCAAATAAATTTTGTCCCGAAAAAAAGACGGAACGCCGCGCCCACTGCAAGGCGGGCGGAAAGTCCACATCGCCGCTGGCTTGTGAGCGCTGCTCTTGAATATTTTGTACCCACTGCGGGTTGGGCGCTAAACCAAAAAAGCCCGGACCGCTAAAGGCGTACGGTTGAAAAATGCGAAACGAAATAATGGCGAAAAAAGCGCCGAGAACCAACAACCCAATTAATGTAATGATGTAATCTTCATTGGCATTGTCGTCTCGGTTAGCGCGGGTTCGGTAAAAGTGAACCGCCAAAGCGGCGGGCAGCAAAATTGCCAGCGGCGCGGCATTAATTTTAGAAGCAACCGCCATGCCCAAGGCAAGCCCAAAGAACAGGCTGTGGATAAACATAGGCTGAGAAAAAATATTTGCAAAAATTTTCCCGTAACGCACGCCCGTGTTTTCTTCTTGCACGGGTAGAACGGCAAAACCAGCGTCATCCATCATCACTTCAACGGCAAAGGCAGTTGCCAAAAGCATAAAGAAAGTGGCAAAGTTATCTACCGTGTAAAAGTGAGACTGCTGAATTTGAGTGACTGCCAGCGCCGAAAACAAAGCCGCCAGCAAGCCCACACGGGCATTGTATAAACGAGAGCCAATCCAAAACAGTACCAAAATCGTAAATAAATCGACAATGGCAGAAAGCTGCCGCCCAACAATCGTAATTTCATCATAGCCGGTCTGACCAATCGCCTCACCGACATAGCGCGTAAGAATGACCGGCAAAGTGCCGTAAACATAAAAACTAAAGCCGCGGTTATGCGGGTTAAGGGTGCTGTTGGCAGTGTCAAAATAACCGCTGGTTACCGGCTCTAAAGCGGTAGTTACCATGGTTAAAAAACGCTCGTCTGGGTGCAGGTGCTGGCTTTCGTCCCAGTTAACACCGGTAAAGCGAAAATACGCCGCCGCGCAAAGAATTAAAGCCAGCAACAACAAAACCACTACTTTATTTTTAAAAATTTTTTCCATCCAAAACCTTATTTTTCTCAACACACTTAAGGCACAACCGGTATATTTAAAGGCGGCACAAACACCATCCAAAAGTTTTTACCGGGCGTTTGTGACTGATACAAGTTATAAGAAGCCTGCGGATACATGGCTCTTAAAACACTTAATGTTTCAGAATCTTCATCTTTTACCAAAAATAATTTCGCGCCGGTATCGTCTAAAGATGTATTTAAATCATCCCGCCACATGGCAAAATCTCGGGTGGGGTAACCCGCCCAAACACCCACCAAACGCGTATCTACCCAATAGGGGAAAGGCACAACATGGGCATCTTCCACGGGGTTACCCGCCGCCACAAAAGCCGCAATCACCCGCCCCATTTCAGATGAGTTCCAAGCGCTGTAACGAAACTGCGTTTTATATTGATTAAAGACGAGGTCGTAATTTTGTAAGCCCGACCAGATTAATAAAAGCGCTACCAGCCCCCAGCCGATGCCCTTCCCAAAACGGGAGGCGGACTCACGAAAGGCGCTATACAGACCATCCAGCGCCAACGCCGCGATTAAGAAAACCACAATCGCCGCGCCGCCCGAGCGATTTAACGATGGATTCTCTTCTGGAAAGGCCAGTGAAAGAGAAGAAGAAAGCATTAACAGCGGCACCGCCAACAACAAAAATAAATCGAGCCAATCTCTTTTTTGCAGGTAACGAAGCAAAAGCAAAAAATAACCAAAAGCAAATAAAACAGCCGAAACCACATCTAAGGCGGGGCGGGCAGCCACCGAATGAACCCAAATGCCGCCATTATCCACATTCATCATCAAAGCGGATTTCCACATGTTTTGAGCCAAAATTTGCCAAGCGGGGCCGGGCAAAGGTCTTTCGGTTTCAGCAATGCGGGTTAAAGAACGATAGAAAACATCACCGGGGAATTCGATTGCTACTCTTAACAATGGTAAAAAGACCAATAAGGCTGCCAACGCAACAATGACAAATAAAATCACCGCTTGGCGGCGGGCCATGACCGAGCGGGTATGAATAATGTAAATTAAGATAGCCGCCGCCACCACAAACGGCACAATCCGAAAGGTGCTGTAGCCGTGTAAACCCAACCCTAAAAATAAGCCTGCCCAAATAAAATCGTTTCGGTTTTGCAGGCGTAAGCCGCGCAGTAAAAAGTATAAAACCGGCGCGGTAAAAGCGGGGTAAAGCGGAAAGCGCAAGCCCACACGGCTGATGACATTTAACCAATAAGCCATGCCCGCTAACAACAAAGCCAATAAACCTACCCGTTTGTTAAATAAATCTCTGCCCAGTAAATAAATAAACGGCAAAGCAAAAAAACCAATTAACGTGGTGCCGATTTTTAAACTAATAAATGAAAGACCTGTGCCAAACACCCAAGCCATGAGAGCCGTCCAATACATTTGAATAAACTCTCGGCCAGTATTACGTGGGAAGAAGATATTGGTCTGCCCTTGCGTTACGTTATAGACATCCAACAGTTTTTCGGCATGGTCACTAAAGGGTTCACCAGGTGTACCAGCAAGGTCATAAAAACGGAAAAAGCCAACCAGCAGAAAAGCAGCCAACACAATTAATCCCCAGCGGGTAATAGAAACATTCCAACTGGGCTGCTGGATGAATTGGCTCAGTTTTATATAAGTTTCTTGCCAATTAATTAAAAACAAAGCGACACTAAAACACAGAATTCCTGCCAGCCAAAAGAAAACGTTCACTTCATTAAATAAGTTTTCATTAAAGGTTATAAAAGCCACCGCAGAAAAAAGCATACCGGCAATAAACCAGTTTCGGCGCAAGGTTAAGGGGTCTTCTTTTTCTTCTTGTTGCGCGGCAATTGGCAGTTTCCATTCACCAACCCAGTACGCCCAGCCCAGCATTAAAGCGGCCAGCGCGTAATAACCCACCGGCAGCAAGTAAGAATTAACCGGCGGTTCAAGAAAGCGTTGACCGATTAAGCCCATACATAGCGCCAGTAAAGAACGCCAGGGCAAGCCAGAGAAGGCGAACAAGTTCCATTTAATGGAAGCAGGTTGAGGGGAGCCCGCCGCAGAATCCGAATCGGTTTCCGTTACGGCAGGAATCTCCACCTTTTCCTTTTGCCAAGGATTTAATTTTGCTTTTAAATAGTCGAGTAGGCTAGGTTCATTCATATCGGCGGATTTTATCAGATACGGCGGGTTATATAAAATGTGTACGCGCCATTGGGGTCTGGCACGGGCGCGTTGACGTGTTTTCGCAGCAACTTAATTAAAATCGCAAAGTTCCAATAGGCTTTAATTAAGTTCCAGCGGCGGGTGAAAAAGTGAATAATTAAAGAAGGCAAGCCAAAATAATGGCCCCATTCTAAGGTGGCGAGCGCTTCGGGCGAAAAGTAATGCCAGTGTTTTTCTATTTTAAAACCGGCTTGTTTTAATCGCGCTTCCCAAGAAATTTCGTCTTGGCAGGTAACATGCCGAGAAATTTTATTAAAAAACGCCCGATAAGCTGCTGCCAATGGTTTTAAGCCGATTGCGTCAAAAAAACGTGCCACAGATAAATTGGCTGTGAAATTGTGGTTAGGCACACAAAATACAAAAGGCGCGTTGGGTTTAAGCACGCGGGCGGTCTCTAGCAAAACGGCATCTAGCTGTGGAATATGCTCTAAAACCGAGTTGCTTAACGCACTGGCAAAGTGAGCGTTGGGATAGGGCATGTGAGCACCATCCGCTTCGGTGAGCAGGTGGTAGACATCACGGCTGCCCGCCTCGCGGATTGGGCCCGTCCACGGGTCGAGCCCGACATTTAATTTGCGATTGAAGGTTAGTTCGGCAAAATGGCCGTCTCCGCAGCCGACATCTAGGGTGGGTTCGGGCAGGTCGAGGTCTTGATAAAAACCCGACTCAACGGCTCGTAATAAGCCTCGAAAATAGGGTAAATCTCGCGTATGTAGGTAGAGGAAGTCTTTTTCCATCAACAATGTTCACCCTTTAATTAATGAAGTGTTTCAAATAACGCTTCGTAGCTGGCGGCTACCGCGTTGGGGTCGTAGGGGCGGGCTATTTCGGCTGGATCACGGCGATATTTGGCTGGGTCAGCGAGGATGTTTAAAATCGCTTGCGCCAAGGCTGGCGCATCCCCGATGGGAGTGACCTCGCCCATGCCGGTCATCTGTACCGGTCGGCGCACCCCAGGCAAAGCGGAGGCCACACTGGGCACATTGTTAATCATCGCTTCGATTTGAACCAAGCCAAACGCTTCGGTAGAATTTAAACTGGAAACGACCAACACATCTAAATTGGGGTAGTAGGCTGCCATTTCTTGCGGGGAGAGTGTTCCTAAAAACCGCCAGCGGCCTTGCGCTTCGTATGCTCGGATTTTTGGAATTAATCGCTCAAAATAGTCTTTCTCACCCAGTACATTTTTATGCTGCCCGGCGAACAAAACGCGCGCGTTGGGATATTTTTCTAAAACACTGGGTAAGGCGGCTAGTAATACTTCTACTCCCTTTTCAGAAGCGAAACGGGTAGCCATACCAATAATCGGACCCGCGTCTTTGGTATGTTCTTCGGCAAAGGCTTCAACCGCTCCATTTAGAGCGGGTGGTAAAACCACTGGCGGTAATATGGGCGTTAATTTGTGTTTAAAACGAGACAAAAATGGAGAATGATCGGCATAATCTTGAGTGTAGGTCACGATATGGTTGGCAAAACGCCCGGCCATATCATTTTGAAAATCGACCACGAAATTAACGATTTTATTAAAAATACCCTTTGGCAAATGCAAATCACAGTGATAGGTTAAAACCGAACGCTTGCCCAAGACTCTCGCCCGAAAGGCAATGCCAGGCGCATCAAATTGGGGCAAATGCAGTTGAATTAAATCCGCTTCGGCAACGTATTTCCAAGCCAGCCAGCCAAAGGTTGGCATAATAACCCCTTTGCTAATGCGAAAAGAAACCGGCACACGCACAATTTTTACACCACGGATGGTTTCCTCGCGCGGGGTAGAAGGGTCAAAATGGCTGGTTAAAACCGTCACTTGGTGGCCGCGCTTGGCAAAGGCTTCTGCCAGCCGTTCGGCATAAATGGTTAACCCAGAAGTATGCGGGCGGTAGTAAGTTAAAACGGTTAAGATTTTCATTCTAGCGTGTCAAAATACTCTTTTTCTTGTTGTTCGGCTTGCTGCGCTTGCCTTACAGCCCAAATGCCGCCGCCCAAAAAGACCAGCAGTCCCAGCAGACCAATTGCCAAGCCCACCCCAAAAACTATAAAAGTTTGGGTATCTTCTGTTGTCCAAGCATAGCCGGGCTGCAAGGCGGTATAGCCCCCCGCCAATAAAATAAACATAGAAAAACAAACAATTGGCAGGCAGCATAGCAAAGAAATAACAATCCCTAATGTACCAAACACCCTTTGATCTCTACTCATTAAAATAACTCCTTGTTGGTGTTCACCCAATCAAACAGTTGTTTAATTCCACTCTGCACATTCAATTTGGGCTGCCAGCCCAGCACTTCTTTTGCTTTGCGAATATCGGCGACAAACACTTTTTGGTCGCCTGGGCGCCAGTCACCGCGTGAAAATTCAATCGGCTGATGAAGCAATTCTTCCAGCATCGGACCAAACTCTGCCCAAATTGAAAGCGTATTGTTCGGCCCGCCGCCTACATTAAACACCTGCCCTTTGGCAATCTCTATTTTCTCAATTGCCAAGTCGTAGGCATCCAGCAAGTCGTAAACATGCAATAAATCTCGCACTTGCTTGCCATCTCCAAAGATAGAGAGCGGGCGGCCCGTTACCGCCGCGATGACAAACCAAGCCACCCAGCCTTGGTCTTCAATACCAAACTGGCGCGGACCATAAATACAACTCTGGCGCAGGACAACGGTGGGCAACCCATACATGCGAAAATAATCACGGGTATATTGGTCGCCTGCCCCTTTCGAGCAGCCATACGGCGAATGGAAATCGAGCGCTTGCTCTTCCGAACAACCAAAAGGCAGCGACTCATATGCCCAACGGGTTTCTTGTTCAACCACTGGCACATCATCCATACCGCCGTAAACCTTATTGGTCGAAGCGTACAAAACAATCGGCTGGCGGCCACTTAAACGGGCGGCTTCTAAAACGTTAAACGTACCCAGCGCGTTAATCTCAAAATCTTCGCGCGGCTCTAACACCGAGGTGGTAACCGCCACCTGCCCCGCCAAATGTACAATCACATCCGCGTTTTGAGCGGCGGCCTTAATTTTTTCTGCGTCGCGCACATCCCCTTTAATTAAATCAAAGGCGTTTTGGCCGTGCGTTTCTTGCAGCCACTTTAAATTGCGCGGCGCGCCAGCGCGGCTTAAATTGTCAAAGACAGTCACTTTTTCGCCGCGTTCTAACAAGCGATTGACATAATTAGAGCCAATAAAACCAGCCCCGCCGGTAATTAAATAATGGTGTTGTTTATTCATCGTTTCGAGTCTGTACATTCATTAATTGTTGATAGATGCCGCTAAGTGTCTGCCCTTCACGGGTAAGCCCAAACATGCCAATGCTGATACTATAAAAATAATTAATCGCGCGGGCGGTTAACGCTACCGCCAAAGCAGTGGATTGGTCGCCGGAGAGCAAAGCCAGCGCCCCCCCGAAAGCCCCTTCCAAGGTCCCCACGCCGCCCGGCAGCGAGGGGATGGCTCCGCCAAAAGCGGCTGCCCCCAGCACAAACATACCCCACACCGGCTGCGCCATAGGGAAAAATGCCAAACACAATAAATAATATTGAAGAATGGCTATGCCCCAGTTAAACGCCATTAAGCCAAAAAAGCGAGCCGAACGCCAGCCATCGGCCAGCACTTCTAAACCAATTAAAAATGATTCTAAAATGCCGCCCAGCGAGCCTTGCAAAAACGGCCAGCGTTGGCTTAAGCGCTGAAATTGGCTTAATGCCCACTCTCGTTTGCGGGCCAATATCATCATGGCGGCTAAGCCAGCCAACACCAGCCCACCCACAATTAAACCGAGTTGCGCCGCGCCTTCAGCGCCCACCACAAAAGGAACCGCCGCCACCAAAATAGCCGCCGAAAAAGCCAAATCGGTCACTCGTTCAATAATAATGGTTGGCAAAATTTCTGCAAATTTAAGCGGTGATTTTCGGCTTAACAAAAAGGCGCGCCCAATTTCACCCAGCCGAAAGGGTAAGAAGTTATTTAATAAATAACCTTCCATTAAGGTGATAAAGACATCTTGAAACGAGGCTTTTTCGCGTAATAAAATACGCCAAACCACCGCCCGCACCAGCATCCACAAGAATGCCAAAATAAAAACAACCAGCAAAATAATATAGTTTGCCGCTTTAATGGCATTAAACATGGCTTGCAAATCTACAAAATAGAGAATGGCAGCAATTAAGGCTAGGCTGATGATGAGCCCGGGTAACATGCGGCGAAAGTCGTGAATGGATTGTTTCATATTATTGTTAACAACAAGGCGGATGTTCATCCGCCTGTGTCTTGATTTATTCTGATTCTAGCTTAAGTACCGCCATAAAGGCTTCTTGCGGAATTTCTACATTGCCAACCATCTTTAGACGCCGCTTACCCTTCTTTTGTTTCTCTAGTAATTTTTTCTTTCGGGTAATATCGCCGCCATAACATTTGGCTAACACATCTTTTCGCATGGCTTTGACCGTCGCGCGGCTGATTATTCGTCCGCCCGAGGCGGCTTGAACAGCGACATCAAACATTTGGCGGGGAATAATCTCTTTTAATTTGGTAATTAAAGCCTGCCCTTTATGATAGGCATCTTTATTATGCACAATGGCTGCCAGCGCGTCCACCGGCTCGTTGTTTACCAAAACTTCCAGCTTCTGCAACTTATCGGTACGGTATTCAGCAAACTGGTAGTCCAGCGAGGCGTAGCCCTTGGTACGAGATTTCAACACATCGAAGAAATCGACAATTAATTCCGCCAGCGGAATCTCAAATTCTAATTGCACACGGTGCGGGGCTGGGTACTCTTGCTGCTTAAAGATGCCGCGCCGCTTGGTGACCAGCTCCATAATGGGGCCGTAATAATCGGTCGGTGTGATGACTTGAATCTTCATCCAGGGTTCGCGGATTTCCGCCACTTTGCCTTCTTCTGGCAGTTGAGCGGGCGAATCGACCAGAATTTTTTCTCCGCTAGTGGTGACCACTTCGTACTCTACCGAGGGGGCTGTAAACAAAACATCTAGGTCATATTCCCGCTCGAGGCGTTCTTGAATAATTTCCATGTGAAAGAGCCCCAAAAAGCCAGCCCGAAAACCAAAGCCAATGGCTTGCGAGGTTTCTGGACCATAGGTTAAAGAGGCATCGTTTAATTGCAGTTTTTCTAAGGCTTCGCGCAAATCGGCGTAATCATCCGCATCTACCGGATAAATGCCCGCGAAAACCATCGGCTTGGGGTATTGATAGCCGGGCAAAGGTTCGCTGGCCGGGTTGCTAACCAGCGTCATGGTATCGCCCACGCGCGCGTCGTGCACGGTTTTTAAGCCGGTCGCCACATAACCCACTTCGCCCGCGTTAAGCCGCGCAACCGGCTTCATAACCGGCGAAAAAATACCCACTTCAATGGGCTTGACATCCACTTTGGTGGTAATCATGCGCAGGGCATCAGTGGCGCCAATGCTGCCTTCTTTTACCCGCACATAGCAAATGACGCCTTTATACGAGTCGTAATGCGAATCAAAAATTAAAGCGCGCAGGGGTTTATCTAGATCTCCTACTGGCGGCGGCACTTTGTGAACAATGGCTTCGAGCAGTTTATCTACGTTTAAGCCTTCTTTGGCAGAAATTTGCAGCACATCGGCGGCATCTCCGCCGAGCAAAGCGGCGACATCTTCAGCCACATCATCGGGGCGGGCAGAAGGCAGGTCTATTTTATTAATAATGGGGATAATGGTTAAATCAGCCGCGATGGCTTGATAGAGATTGGCTAAGGTTTGCGCTTCAATGCCTTGGGTGGCATCCACCACCAACACCGCGCCTTCACAGGCGTTCAGCGCGCGGCTGACTTCGTAGCCGAAATCAACATGGCCCGGGGTATCGATTAAATTGAGTTCGTAATCCTTGCCGTCTTCGGCACGATAGTTCATGCGCACCGCCGAGGCTTTGATGGTGACTCCCTTCTCGCGTTCCAAGTCCATAGAATCTAAAAACTGCTCGGTCATGTCACGCGAGGAGATAGTGCCGGTGCTTTGCAGCAGGCGGTCTGCCAAAGTGGACTTGCCATGGTCCACATGAGCAATAATACAGAAGTTTCGAATATGTTCAGCCATAGGTTTTTAAGCGGGCTAAAGTATAACCGATTATTGCCAGC
>CAYOGW010000004.1:0-5854 GCA_964403635.1 uncultured Anaerolineaceae bacterium
GATTTTACAGAGCCGACGGTTTATCGCAACTTAGATTTTTTAGTTGAAACTGGTTTTGTAAAAGCCACTCATGTGGGCGGCGGACGAATTGCGTATGAATTGGAGGCCACGCAGCATCATCACTTAAGCTGTAAAAAATGTGGCAATGAAATCCAAATTAATCAAGATCAATTAAGCCAATTTTATGAGCAGCTTGAGGAATTAACAGGGTTTCGAGTGACGGAAGAGCATCTTACCTTGGCTGGTTTATGCTCGCATTGTAAAGATTAAACGGAGGGTTTTATGCATTATTCACCTGCTTATTTACACATCCCAGATGGTTTTATTAATTTAATCATCTCTCTATTATTTTGGTTATTAACGGCTGTTTCGGTTTCTTTGGCAATTTCGAAAACGAATAAAACTTTAGGTGAAAAACAAGTGCCCTTAATGGGTATTATGGCCGCTTTTATTTTTGCGGCGCAAATGTTAAATTTTCCTGTCGCGGGCGGCACTTCGGGGCATTTTTTGGGCGGAACTTTGGCGGCTATTGTGCTGGGTCCTTGGGCAGCCATTTTGGTGATGACGTCTGTCATTGCGGTGCAGGCTTTGTTGTTTCAGGATGGCGGTTTATTGGTGATGGGGGCGAATATTTTTAATATGGGTGTGGTTACCGCCAGTATTGGTTTTGGTTTGTATCGCATGGTTTCTGCTAAGGGGAAACTTACCCGATTATTTTTTGCCGGTCTTGGGGCGTGGCTTTCTACGGTTTGCTCGGCTTTGTTGGCGGCTTTACAGTTGTGGTTAAGCGGCACAACACGCTTAGAAATTGTTGTTCCCGCTATGTTGGGTGTGCATGTTTTAATTGGCATCGGCGAATCGTTAATTACGGTTGCTGCTTTGGCTTTTATTGAACAAACCCGACCCGATATTTTAAATAACGAAACAACAGCCAGCCAAGGCGGGCGGGGTTGGGTGTTAGCGGGTTTGGCGTTGGGGCTTTTTACGGTTTTCCTTTCTCCTTTCGCTTCTAGTGACCCAGATGGGTTAAATCGCGTTGCCGAAAATATGGGTTTTTTAAGCGCAGCGCAAGAGGCTCCTTATCAATTTTTGCCTGGCTACACCATTCCTTTGCTCGGCGACACATCCCTTTCTACGGTTGCAGCGGGTGTGATTGGGGTTTTGGTGTTGGCAGGCATTATGATTTTAATTGGCAGTTTGTTTCGCAAAAAGGTTAATTAAATTAAATGCATGCCGATGTGTTTGACCGTTACCATCATAGCCACGGGCCGCTGCATCAATTAGATGCGCGTGTAAAAGTTATTTTGGCTTTACTTTTTATCTTATCAAATGCCCTTTTGCCAGACGGGGCTTGGCCAGCTTTCGGGCTGGCTTGGCTAAGCTTGCTGGTGGTTAATGCAATATCTACCCTCGGCGTAGACTTTACCTTTAAGCGCTCCTTTATTGCCTTGCCATTTATGCTGGCTGCTGTTTCAGCTATTTTTTCACCCATGGGACAGCCGTTAGCCAACTGGCAAGTTGGTTCTATTCACTTAATACCTACCGATGTTGGTTTAATTAAATTCGCCACCATTTTGTTGCGTTCTTGGCTGTCGGTTCAGGCTGGAATTTTGCTGGTGGCGGTTACCGCTTTTCCAGACATTATTCACGCCTTTGAACACTTACGCGTACCCACTGTTTTAACCACCATTACAGCATTCTTGTATCGTTATTTGTTTATTCTTACCGATGAAGTCATCCGCATCCTGCGCGGGCGGCTTTCTCGCTCGGCGGCGCTTGTGGGCCAAAAAAGTGGCGGCAGCTTGCTGTGGCGAGCCAAAGTTGCAGGCAACATGGCGGGACAACTTTTTTTACGCAGTTACGAAAGAAGTGACCGTATTTATCAAGCCATGCTGGCACGCGGGTACACAGGCCACTTACGCACCATGCGGGCGCATCACATGCACGCCAAAGATTGGTTAGCCCTTTCTATTGGTTTAACGTTTATTTTATTTCTTCAACTATTAGCGAGGCTATCCTAATGAACCATATTGTTCAAATTAATAATTTAGATTTTTCTTACCCAGACGGGCATGTGGCCTTGCGTGATATTAACTTAAGCCTTTCAGATGGGGATAAGGTCGCTTTGGTTGGCCCCAACGGAGCTGGAAAAAGCACCCTTATGCTTCACTTAAACGGAATTTTAAGGGGCAGGGGCGGGCTCACCGTAGCCGATCTTCCGTTTACAGAGCAGAATCTACCCTACATCCGCGCGGCGGTTGGGTTGGTCTTTCAAAACCCAGATGACCAGTTATTTTCTCCCACTGTTTTTGAAGATGTGGCGTTTGGTCCGTTGCACATGGGTTTACCCGAAGCAGAAATTCATACGCGGGTACATGAAGCGCTTTCTGCTGTGCAAATGGAAGAGTACACCGAGCGGCTTTCGCATCACCTTAGCACCGGTGAGAAAAAACGAATCGCCATTGCCACCGTCTTGGCCATGCGCCCACAATTACTGGTATTAGATGAACCCACAGCGGGCTTAGATCCGCGCGCCCGTCGCTCTTTAATTAATTTGCTTAAGCAACTAGAGATTACGATGTTGGTTTCAACACACGATTTAGCCATGGCGCGCGACATCTTTCCGCGCATGGTCATTATGGACAAAGGTCAAATTGTGGCTGACGGCCAAACGGAAGAGTTGCTAAAAGATGTTCAATTGCTTGAAGCGCACGGGCTCGAAAAACCTTAAATAAAAAACGCCCCTAAAAAGGGGCGTTTTTATATCCTTTAATTAATTGCTACAAGCCAGCCGCTTTTTTGAGCGCCGCGGCGCGCTCTGTGTTTTCCCACGGGAGCTGCACATCATCTCGGCCAAAATGACCGTAAGCGGCAGTGTTTCTATAAATGGGGCGGCGCAAATCCAAATCGCGGATAATAGCGCCAGGGCGTAAATCAAAGTGTTCGGCAATTAATTCGCCAATCTTCTCATCAGAAATTTTACCCGTGCCGAAGGTTTCAACATTAACAGAAAGCGGGCGGGCTACACCAATCGCGTACGCCACCTGAATTTCGCAGCGGTCAGCCAAACCAGCGGCAACTACATTCTTCGCAACCCAGCGCGCAGCATAAGCGGCAGAGCGGTCTACTTTCGTTGGGTCTTTGCCAGAGAAAGCGCCGCCGCCATGACGGCCCATGCCGCCGTAGGTATCTACAATAATTTTGCGGCCGGTTAAACCAGCATCACCCTGCGGACCACCAATCACGAAGCGGCCAGTGGGGTTAACATAAATCTTCATATCGGCATCACGCAATTCAGCAGGGATGACGGGGTCAATAATGTGCTTAATCACAGCCGCGCGAATCTCTTCTTGAGAAATTTCTGGCGCGTGTTGGGTAGAGATTAATACGGTATCAATGCGTTTGGGTTTACCAAAGGCATATTCAACCGTTACTTGGCTCTTGGCATCGGGGCGTAACCATGGCAAAGTGCCATTTTTACGAACTTCACTTTGGCGGCGAGCCAATTTATGCGCCAAAAAGATGGGCAAAGGCATTAAGGTAGCGGTTTCGTTACAAGCAAAACCAAACATCATGCCTTGGTCACCCGCGCCAACCGCTTCTACTTCGGCTTCGGTCATCGCACCAGATTTGGCTTCGAGCGCTTTATCCACGCCCATTGCAATATCACCAGACTGTTTGGCTACGGCTACCAAAATGCCAGCGGTGGTGCCATCAAAGCCTTTGTCTGAGCTGTCGTAGCCAATATCTAAGACTACTTGACGAACCAATTCGTCATAATTAAAAACTGCGTTGGTCGTAATTTCTCCTAACAAAGCTACGAAACCAGTTTTGGTAGCGGTTTCGCAAGCCACACGAGAACGTGGGTCTTGTGCCAAACAGGCATCCAGCACCGCGTCCGAAATCTGGTCGCACATTTTGTCGGGGTGCCCCTCTGTTACGCTTTCAGATGTAAACAGTAACTTGGGCGAGTTCATAAAAGAGTTGCTCATTTGTTTCCTTTCCTTTTTAACAAACAAAAATTGCCCGCTCGGTCGTTCTGAAAGGGCAATTTGCGTGAAACGCGGCTGCCCTCTCATCTACCAGAAATTTTCTCTGCCGGAATTGGCACCGTGTTGTTGCTTTATTGATTTAATTAAATCATCAAATGCAAACACCGGTTGTCGAGGCTTCATCGGGCCGGTCCCTCCGCCTCTCTGGATAAGAGTGCCGTTATGGGGCTATGAAATTGTGCGTGCATAATAACATAGCTAAATTGATGCGTCAATTCTAGAAATTATGGGCTGGCGCCGACAAAATTAAGCGCGTACAACGCGTCGGGATAGCCCGGGCGGGCGGCCAAAGCCCTGCGCCAGCTCTCGATTGCGAGGCTGGTACTGCCCTGACGGTAAAGCCCCCACCCTTGCCAGAGCAGCGCTTCTTCGGAGTTGGGTGTGCGCTGTAAGGCGTATTCTGTTAAAGCCATCAAGTCATCAGTGCGAGAAGTTTGAAAATAAGCAATAAACGCCCCAAACTGATAGCGATACATGCGTTGCGGCAGGTTTAAGTTGCGGGCTTGGTCAAAGGCGGCTGCCGCTTCGGGATATTGCTCAAAATAGAGATAATTGTTGCCTAAGTTAAACCAAAGAAAAGGGTCTTCAGGGTTGTTTTGGGTGGCTTTTAAAGAATCTTTTAAAGCTTGTTCTCGGTTGCTTTGCTCATCCCAGTTGCTGCCCAACAGATTAATTAAACGGGATTCGGCATCGGGGAGAAAGGGAATCATGTAGACTCGATTAAACGGTTCCCAGCTTGCATCTAAATCCGCATACTTAACCGAAATATCAGGTCCGTGATATGAATCTTGAGTAATGAAGGTTTGGGTATTTTCATCGTAGCCGGTTAATAATAAATAATGGGCGGTCCAACGGTCATCGTCGGGCCAATAATTGCTCTCGCTCAAATAGGCTTTTTCTATCATGACCGGAAAACCCGCCGCCAGCAGGCGTTTTAATAAATCGATATTGCCATTGACGCGGGTTTCGAACCGCAGCCAGCCCGCGAAATTATGCACGTAATAAGCCATTTCGTCTGGGTTCACATTGCGGTCTTGCGGAACGGGTTTAATTACATCCGAGATGCTATATTGGTCACCTTGCCAGCCGTACATGTTAAGCGCCATGCTTAAGGTGGCGGGGCCGCAATTGTTGATGTTTTGCAGCTCGTAGGGCGGTTTAGCAAGTGTAACGCTGGGCGGTAAGGGTTCGAGGGTAGCCGTCGTTGTTGCTTGGGCGGTAGCTGTAGGAGATTGAATTGCTGTAGTTGTGGCTGTTAAGGTTGGTAGCGATGTAACTGGTATGGGGGTGGGCGCGGCACCCGCTGGGTAAATGATGCCGCGAATATAAGTAGTTAAAATCTCCCAACGCCAAATTAAACGGGATTCGTAAGCAGGGTATAGAGCCGTTACGGCGATTGCACCGATAAAAAATAAAATGAGAAGAGCGTGTTTCTTGGTCATGGTGGTCAGTGTACCAGAAAGTATAATGGGCAAGCTTAAGATTTAATTAAAGGCAGGGAGACTATATGAAAATTAACAACTTAAATGACTATCAGCGCGAGTCACGAAAAACCGCCAATGTGGTGAAAACTGACCACCCGATTGTGTACCCCACTTTGGGATTAGTTAACGAAGCGGGTGAACTGGCTGGCAAGGTGAAGAAGATTTTTCGAGACAAAGCGGGTGTGATTTCAGAAGAAGATAAAAATGCTCTCAAGCATGAATTGGGTGATGTGCTTTGGTACTTGGCACAAATTGCTACCGAGCTAGAAATTCCATTGCAAGAGGTAGCCGAAGCCAATTTAGAGAAACTTTTCTCTC
>CAYOGW010000004.1:5954-8133 GCA_964403635.1 uncultured Anaerolineaceae bacterium
CTAGAAATTCCATTGCAAGAGGTAGCCGAAGCCAATTTAGAGAAACTTTTCTCTCGGCAAGAGCGTGGCAAAATTGGCGGGGATGGCGATTATCGTTAATTAAAAAAGCCCTGATTAATCAGGGCTTTTTGTTTGTTAGGGGCAATCCCATGTGGGCAGGTATTGTTCACCGTCTTGAAGACCGGGGGTTGGGTAAGCATAGCAAGATGGGGTATGCATAAATACAAAGTCATTGGTGGTAGAGCTGGCAGAACTATAGAGGTAAATTACATCTCCTGCTTCAGCGGGGCTGTATTGGCAGTTTTCACCTAGGAAATACCAAGACCCGCCGATTGGAAAGGTAACAGAGAAGTAATCCCATACATCGTAGCAATAAACGGTGGCAGGTGCGCGTTTGGGCGGGATTTGACCAAAATTAAAGCCCTGCCCAGCCAAAACCACAATGCCCGGCTGACCAATGAACTGATTAATGCCGCCGCCAGCCACGCAGACCAATTTACCATCGTCTTTAAAATTACAATCCATCGGGAATTCGTTCCCAGAGATTAAAACGAAACCGGTTAATTGGTCTTTGGTAAAGCCGTCTACATCAAAGGTAAATTTAACGCCTTTACCTGCTACATTATCTACCCCAATTAATGATATGGATGAGGCAGAAACGTTACTTACAAGTGTCATTGAAAGTAACATGACAACAATGATTAAACCAGCAATTTTTTTCATAGTTCTCCTCGGTTATGTTTAAGATGAAAATTAATTATAGCGGGAAATGAGCACACTACTGATTTTTGATTAAATCAAACAACTCATTCAGCGGTCTTAGTTCCCCTACTGAAACAGATAAATTTTTGGTCTGTGTTTTGCTATATTGAAAAACACGGCTGCCCGCGTGGATAACGTTCGCCTTTCGCCTAAACTCATCTCTGGCCATGTAACCCGTCAGCCAAATATCCATGCCATAAATCCAAATATTGCCCCACTCGTGCGGCTGAATTAAATAGGTTTCGCTTTTCGCCGCGCTGTGAATCCCAATCCGCGCGTCTGGGATTTCGTTTGCATGCAAATAAGCCAAGTTGTGAAGGGGCAACGTTAGGGTTTCGCGTTTAAGGGGTTCTAGCTCTATTTGATGGGTGATAAATTCTCGGTCAGCGTTTTGACCGCCAAGTTCTACCGTTATGGGAATAGTACATTCACTTTTTAACGAGATGCGCCCCAAGGGCAGCCAGCCGCTTGGCCTTGCCCAACTGCTTTGTAATGGGTGAATTAAATATGTTTTCTGACCCGCGTCAAAAGCCTTCTGAATATCTTCTGGCGAGTTGGTGCTTAAACCCAGCAAAAACGCAAACAGGTATAAATCGGCATCATTATGGTTGGCTGAAACAAATTGGTCTTCGGGGATTAATGCCGGGGCTTGCAGCAGTTGTTTTAAGTCTCGCCGAATGGTAGAAATTTGATTGCGTTTTGAAATAATAAAGGTCTTTAAATCTACTCGGTGTCCCCCCAGGGATAAGTCGTAACGGTCTGGCTCGGTAAAAGGCGTCGCCCCTTTAATATCAAATGGAATGTCTTGCTCGGTTAAACTGCGCCGTAAAGCCAACTCCACGGCTACCCCGCCCACAATGCGCCGCAGCCGAGAGTATAAACTGCCGCCCATGCGGTCGTAGGTGTAATGCAGCGACCGAACCGCATATTGAATGCCCGCCTCGGTTAAATCGGGTGTGTAGGCTAGTTTTATAAATTGATTGGTTGAGAGCATCTCTTTAACCGAATGTTCAAAGCGTTCTCTTAATTAATCATTTCTAAATTGCAAGCAATAATGATGAAAAGTGTTGCTAACCCACGCGCTGCCAAGCCCAAACGGAGCCAGCGGCTGGTTGTCTTGGCACCAAATTTTCTCATCTTTCAAAGTATACGTTTTCCCCAACTCGCGCGCAATATCCCAAGCCAGCGGGTAAATTTTGCCGCCTTTTTTTACGTTTTTAACAATAATGGTTAAATACGCTCGTTCTTGCAAAAGCGGTTTTAAACCAACATACAGTTTAATTAACGATTCTAAAAACTGTTCATAATCGTGCAAATTTCCCAAGTCCAGCGGGTCTTCCGAATAAACTACATCCAAATTTTCATCACCGCGCCGCTTTTTTTGATTACTAGCGCCTTTGGCATGCAGCATATCCCA
>CAYOGW010000004.1:8233-50917 GCA_964403635.1 uncultured Anaerolineaceae bacterium
CATCACCGCGCCGCTTTTTTTGATTACTAGCGCCTTTGGCATGCAGCATATCCCAATAAGGCGGCGAGGTCAGCACATAATTAATTAATGGCACTTCGTGATTAGTAGCATTCATGGCATCATCTTGAATAAGACGCGCTTGTAGCTGGCCGCGCTCGGGTTGTTCTGCCGTTAAACGGGCTTGCTCCGCGCTGATTAATTGCTGCGCAATCGTCGCATATTTTGGGTTTAATTCAATGCCTACGCTGTTGCGCCCAGCCCGCAAAGCAGCGATTAAGCTGCTGCCAGTGCCTGCCATGGGGTCGAGCACCCACTCTTCTTTTTTGGTAAAGAACTCTATAAACTCTTGCGCCATACTCTCTGGGAACTTGGCCGGGTGAACCAACACATCTTTTTTGCGGGGCGGCGGGTTGTGCACAAACCAAGACTTTTGAAACTTAAGCCAAGATTTTGAGTCCATGTCGTTTAATTTGTTTTTGATGGGCATCTATTTATTTTATCCTATTTAATGTCTAAAACCATTAACCACGATGTCCACGAAGAAAAATTAAGGGATTCAAATACTTTTAGTTTTTGTAATTAAAACATTTTCGCCACGAATTTCACAAAGTCCACGAAAGAAACCAAAACTGTTAACTAACAACTGAATACTGAAAACTGAATACTGAATACTGAAAACTAAAAACTAAAAACTAAAAACTAAAAACTGTTAACTCTAGGGTCTGGGTGTTCTGGTTGGCGGCGGTGTATTGCTGGCAGTGGGGGTGGGGGTTGGTGAAACATAACTGACATCATAAATAGCCAAGTCGCTAAAGCTGACATTCATGCCTTCGGGACCAGAATTAGCAATGAAACCCAATGTGCCGTTTGAAAATAAGCCGTCGACAATGCTAAATTGAAAATTATCATTTAAATAAAAACGTAATTCGCTGCCCGCCGCCCACACCCCCATTTTTACTTGGCCGGGGGCCCCTGCGGGGGCGTCTCCGCTGACTTCCCAATCTTTAATCGGGTAGACCGTGCCGCCGTTGATGTAGTCTAAACGGGTTTGGCCACTGCAATTAATTAAATATCGATAGGCGTAGCCATCCCCTGCTGAGCGGAAAAGTATGCCGTAACTAGCCCCCGGCAAACAGCGGTTTATGCTGGCGTTGGCTTCGGCATAGAAATCTGTCAGGAATATCTCTTGTTTTAAGCTAAATAAACTAGCAGGCGGTACATTAATCGCAAAGGTTAAACGGTTTCTCTCTACAATAATGCTGTTGCTGCCATTGCCAGTGGCGGCGGCATAGCTCCAATTGCTTAGGTCTGAGAAGTCATCTGTTAAAATTAAGCTGCCCATACCGGGTGGAGATTGTTTAACTTGAGTTGGCACGTAGGTGGCAAAAATAGTCGGCGTGGCGGTTGGCGGAAACCAAACAATGGTCGGGGTGGCTGTCGCTTCGGTAACGGGAGCAAGGCTGGGGGTAGCCAGTATCGGCTGGGAAGTTTCGGCGCAAGCGTTTAGCAACAGGGTTAGAATCACGCTGAAGCTGATTAAAAGTTTCTTTTTATCCATTTGGGTATTGTACAATACAGGCATACTTTTTTAAAAGGAGCGCTTTATGACTCAATCGGCGGTGCTGGTAACGGGCGCGTGCGGAGAGATGGGACAGGCTTTGGTGCAGCGGCTGCACGAACGGGGGGTAAAACGAATTGTGACCTGTGACATGATGCCCTTGCCAGACTCTTTGCGGAGGATGTCGGCAGAGCATTTGCAGGGAGATTTGGTCTTTCGGGTTAAACAATTGTATGACTATGAGTTTGATGTGATTTTTCATTTGGCGGCTTCGCTTTCTTCGAAAGCGGAGATTGCTACCGAAGAAGCCCACCGCATTAATGTAGAAGGCACCATGCAACTGCTGATGCTGGCGGCGTATAAAAGTGAGAAACGCGGCAAAGCGGTTAAATTTATGTTCCCTAGTTCGATAGCCGCTTATGGCTTTAAAAGCCTAGAAGAGAAGCAAGCGGCTGGCGCGGTGAAAGAAAACGAGTGGGCGCATCCGCACACCATGTATGGCGCCAACAAACTGTATTGTGAGAAACTGGGTGAATATTACAGCACTTATTACGGTCAGCGCCATTTAGACGAAAACCCGCCGGTGATGCTTGATTTTCGTTCGATTCGTTTTCCGGGTTTAATCAGCGCTTTTACCATGCCCAGCGGCGGCACCAGTGATTATGGCCCAGAGATGTTGCACGCCGCCGCCCAAGGCAAACCTTATGCTTGCTTTGTGCGCGAAGACACCAAAATTAATTTTATGGCTATGCCCGATGCGATTAAAGCACTTTTAATGCTGATGGATGCTCCGCGCGAGGCATTAAATAGTTTTGTTTATAATATTGATGCGTTTAGCCTAACGGCGGGAGAGTTTCGCCAGCGCGCTTTACGGGCTTTCCCGGGTGCTCAAATTAGCTTTGAACCCAACCGCCGCCGCCAAGGCATTGTCGATTCTTGGCCTGCTGATGTGGACGACAGCGCCGCTCGAAAAGACTGGGGCTGGCAGCCCGATTATGATTTAGAACGGTTTTTTAACGATTACTTTTTGCCAGAAATTCGCAAACGCTACGGCGCAAAGCCCAGTTTGCGAAGCAACGAATAAAACCAAAAGGGAAACTTTATGAGTGTTTATGCCATTAATAAAGTAGATGTTGTGCACGAAGTGATTGAAGGCGAAGCCATTTTAATTAACATGAAAACAGGCATTTATTACAGCCTAGACGGCGTGGGTGGTTTGGTATGGGAATGTTTACAAAATGGACCGGCTTCGGCGGCCAGTATTGTTGCCACTTTGCAAGGGTTTTATAGCGTTTCGGCAGATGAAATGGAAAAGGAAATTTCCCGTTTGTTAGCCGAAATGCAAGCGGATAACTTAATCGGTTTCGTAGAAGAAAAGCCGCAGGCCGCCCCCTTAGCTGCCCCCGCAGAAAAGAAGCCGTTCTTAGCCCCGCAGTTAATGAAATATACCGACCTAGAAGCCTTGTTGTTATTAGACCCTATTCATGATGTCTCTGCTGAAGGCTGGCCTAACCCGAAACCGGATGATGAAACAAATTAATGCGGGTTTAAAGCCAAATCTCTTAGACCCTGAAGTGCTGTTAGAGACAACCCAACAGGTCTTTGCATCTGCTCCTGCTGTACAAGAACATACATTTCGTATGTTTGAAAGTGACGTGTTAATTAAGTTTTCTGGTTCTACCGTATTACCAATTGCCGAACCTGCTTTAAGACATCTTTCGGTTTTGCCTACCAAAAAACCAGACCTAACCATTTATGTTTGGGATTCAAAGTCGACAGGCGTTCGTTTCCCCTTTTCAACAGAAATTAAAGACCTTAATGAAACGTGGCGTTTCATTAATCGGCGCTTTCAAGTGTTATTTTTACCGATTACGGGTCATATTTATTTAATGGATAACCAAGAAAATACAGCGGTTATTTGGCTTCATTCCGTTGAGCAAATTCCCCTGCCAGATAACGCTTCTCCTTTTCGTCCGCTTTGGGCGTGGTGGTCAGCCAAGCGAGAAATGCAACTGGTTCACGCCGCGGCGATTGCAGGCAGGCGCGGAGCGGCCTTGTTAACCGGTCGCGGCGGCTCGGGTAAGTCATCTACAGCGATGATGAGTCTTTCATCTAACCAATTAAAATATTTAGCAGATGATTATTGTGTGGTCGATTTTATGAATCCCTTACCCAATGTACATAGCTTGTTCTGCGGCGGAAGAATAAACCTGCCAGACCGAGCGCATTATCCTTGGTTAGAAAGCGCCTACGCAGGCTGTGATGACGAAAAAGCGATGTATATCCTTCAGCCAGCTTTTAAAGAGCATTTAAGTTTAAACGCGCCTTTAAAAGCATTGATGGCTGCAAAGGTGGTAAGTGGCAGCCAAACTCGTTTGGTTTCCATTTCTCCGATTGAATTGTTAAGGTCGATGGCGCCTAGTACTTTATTGCAAACCACTTTAATTTCCGACTCGCAGCAGGATATGAAAAATTTAGCAGCCTTATCTCGTTTATTACCATGTTATCGTTTAGAGATGGGTGCCAACCGACTGCAAGTCATTCAGGTTTTAGAAGAGTTTCTTAATTAATGAGAATTATTCACTGGGCAGAGTTGTTTTTTCCGCACATTGGCGGCGCCGAAGTATTTATTAATAATCTGGCACGCAGCCAACAGCAGCAAGGTCATGATTGCTTGGTTATCGCTGATTCATTAGATAATCGCTTTAAGGCGCATGAGCAATATGATGGTGTTGAAGTTCGGAGGTTTCCGTTTCGGGCTGCCATTGAGAAGAAAGATGTATTAGCCATTTTTCGTTTGCAAAAAGAAGTGTTAAAAATAGCTCAAGAATTTTCTCCAGACCTTATTCACTTACATACCAATTTGCCCGCCGCTTTTTTTTATTTGCGAATTCAGCAAGCTTTAGCCAAGCCAATGGTGTTTACCACCCACATGGCATTAATGGAAAACGAAACCGGCGGAGAATTACTGGTAGAAATATTAAATTCAGCCAAACGCGTGGTTGCTATTTCGGCGGCTATGAAGCAAAAAATCCTTGAATTTAATCATCAAAGACAATTACCAGTTAAGTTAATCTTAAATTCCTTGCCACAGCCAACCATTGCACCCGAACCGCTCTCATTTAATCCCGCTACATTTTTGTTTGCAGGGCGTTTGGTTGAAGACAAAGGCTGTGAAGATTTTTTAAGGGCTTTTGCTGTGGTGGTTAAAAAATACCCTTTAACCCAAGCGCTTGTTGCCGGAAATGGCATTCAATTTGAAGAATTAAAAACCCTAACAACAAAGTTAAACATTAACAATAATCTAACATTTTTAGGCTGGGTTATGCCAGATGAAATGCTCACGTTTATGAATCGCGGCAGTGTTTTGGTAATGCCTTCTCGTTGGCAAGAACCATTTGGATTGGTCGCGCTGCAGGGCATGCAAATGGCTCGCCCAGTAATTGCTACCCAAGTGGGCGGCTTAGCAGAGTTGGTGGAAGACCAAGTAAGCGGCCTGCTTGTTCCACCTAAAAGCCCAACCGCTTTAGCAGAAGCCATGCTTAATCTGTTAGACAACCCGCAAAAGACCAAAGAGATGGGGCAGGCAGGCTTTTTGCGGGCAGAGCAGGTTTTTGGTTGGGAGGCTTTTCTGGCTGCCTACGAAAAAATTTATCAAGAAGTGTTAGAGCCTTAATTAAAGTGAACTGATGAAAGCGCCTACTTCTACCCTTCAGGTCAGTGTCATTATCCCAGCTTATAACATGCAAGCCTATCTTGCCGAAGCGATTAAAAGTGTTTTAAACCAAACGTTGGCGGTGAATGAAATTATTGTTGTTGATGATGGTTCGAGCGATAAGACAGCCGAGGTTGCGGCATCATTCTCCACAGCAACGCTTATTCGCCAAGAAAATGCAGGCGCGGCGGAGGCCATGAATAACGGAGTCAGGCATTCTAGCGGCCCGTTAATCGCTTTTTTAGACGCGGATGACGTTTGGCAGCCCGAAAAAATCGAAAAGCAGGTTCAATTTTTAAAATCCAATCCAAACAATGTTGCCCTATTTTGTATGGTAAAAAATTTTATAAGCCCAGAATTAAACGTGGCAGAGCAAGCTCAGGTATATTGCCCGCCAGATGCGATGGAAGGCATTCATGCTTCAGCCATGTTAATTCGGCGGGAAGCGTTTGAACAGGTTGGTTTTTTTAATTCGAGTTTTAAAACGTCTCATTTTATTGAGTGGGGGGCTCGTTTTTACGAAAGCAATTTGAAATATCAAGTTTTGCCAACTGTGCTTGTTAAGCGGCGCATTCATCTTACAAACACAACCCGAACGAAGAAAGAAGCCGTTCATCAAAATTATTTAAAAATTGCCCGCCAAATTGTTCAGCGCAGGCGCGGCAAATAAAAGTGATGTCTGTTATTAATCATTCCCCCAAAGTTTTAATCACCGGCGCGGCGGGTCGTGTGGGTCAGGTTTTGTCTCAGGCGTTGGCAAAAGAATATCCGCTTACCCGTTTAGATATTAAGCCAATGAAACCCATTTTTAATACCAAAACCATTCAGGCGGATTTGTGTGATGAAAAACTACTCAATGAACTGTGTAAGGAACACCCCGTTATTATTCATCTCGCGCTGAGTGGTAATATATTGGATGACATCGACGCGATGGTTGCGGTTAATTTTGAGGGTACACGCCTATTATTTCAAGCCGCCAGCGCGGCGGGCTGCCAGCGAATTATTTTTGCCAGCACCATTAATGTTTTAATCCGCCCCACACTTGTTTACTCTGCTAGCAAACATTGGGCAGAAATACTCGCATCTCGCTACACACAATTAACGCATCTGTCTATTCTTTGTTTAAGGTTAGGGTTGGTTTTGCCAAATGATTGGCCTCATTATCATAAAGATGATTTGGAGCTAGAGCGGGTATTAACTCATCAAGATTTAATTCAATTATTTCAAAAGGCAATCATAGCCCCTGCCAGCCTTAAATTTGGTGTTTATGCAGGTATATCAGCCAATCAAAACACCAGTATTGATATTTCTGAAACAAAAAAAGAGCTTCACTATGAGCCGCGAGATGATAGTGTTAAACTGGCAGAAAAAGTAGAGAACAGTCCGCGCGGTGTTTTGCGGCGCATTAAAAATAGGGTATTAAAATATGTCCGAAAAAATTAGTGTTGTCTTACCTCTCTATAATGCAGAAAATTTTGTGCTTGAAGCGCTAGATAGCATTCAAGCGCAGCAAGGGGAATTTAATTTTGAGGTAATCTTGGTACATGGCCCTTCTACAGATCAGACAAAAACCATCACGCGGGCTCACCACCCAGCTTACATCCATTTAAACGAGTCTCGCCTAGCGGATGGCATTGCCCGCAATACGGGCGTCCGCGCCGCCAGCGGAGAATATTTAGCTCTATTAGACGGTGATGACTACTGGAGCATAGATAAAACGCTGAAACAAATGGCTGTTTTGCAAGCAAATCCACATCTTGAAGCGGCTTTTGGGCACGCCCAAGAATTTTATGAGCCAGTTGAACTTCATCAGCCGCGCCGCATGGGAGACGCTATCCCTGCGCATGTGCCGGGCAGTTTATTAATTAAACGAGAAGCATTTTTGCGAATAGGCTATTATGATGAAAGGTATCAAATTGGTTCGGTAGCCGATTGGTTTATGCGTGCACAAGAGCAGAAATTAAACTTTATTACCATACCAGATGTGGTTCTGTACCGCCGTATTCATGAAAACAATTTAGGTCGCCGCAAAAAGTCTCGCCAAAATGAGTATTTGCATATCATTAAAGTAGCTTTAGATCGCCGCCGTGCCGAGCAAGACAGAGAAAAGTAAATGACTGTTGGTATTAAATTATCCAAATTACATTATTTATTATTAACGGCTGCCTTACAACCCGAAAAAGAAGCCTTAAAAGCCTGGGATGAGTGGCAGAAACAAAGTGATTGGAAAGGCTCTAGTTTGGATGGGGCCTCGTATCGATTGTTGCCGCTGGTGTATAAAAACATTAAATCTAGCGAGCAAGAGGTTGCCGGGCTGCCACGTTTAAAAGGCTTGTATCGGCGGGCGTGGTATGAGAACGCGCGTTTATTACATTCGGTGCAGCCTGTTTTTAAGCTGTTGCAGGAAGTTAATATCCCCACGGTAGTTTTTAAAGGTACCTCTATGTTGCTGCATTACTATAAAGACCTTGCGGCTCGCCCAATGGGCGATGTGGATATTCTTGTTCCAGAGGAGTTTGCAGAAAAAGCGCTGCATTTGTTGTTAGAGAATGGCTGGGTTTCAGACCATTACCTTTTTACTGCTTACGATCAATTTAATTACTACCACGCCACTAATTTAATTAATCCCAATGGCGGGCATGTGGATTTGCATCGGTTTTTATTTGCAGAAGATTTGCGTTCTGGATTAAATGATAAAGTATGGCAAGTTGCCTCACCGCTTATCTACAACGATATGGGGCTTTTATTATTAAGCCCAGCCGATGAGCTTTTATTGACCTGCATCCATGGTTGGCGTTATGGTGTAGATTCTATTATTTGGGTTTCTGATGCAATTCATATTTTACGAAGTGAAACGATGGATTGGGAGCGTTTTGTTGAAGAAGCAGCGCGGCGTAATTTAAGTTTACGAGCAAAACATGCTTTGGCATTTTTAAATGAGTGTTTTGAAAACACAGTTCCGGAATTTGTATTTCATCAATTTGAACAATATTCACCTGCTGTTTTTGAAGCGGCAGAAGAAGAGATATTTTTACGCCCTCAAGGCTGGGTGCCGATTTCGGTTTATAAAATTTATTATTGGTATGTGCGTAAACACGGCTACCCCAATGGATTAATGGGATGGTTCCGTTTGGGGCGAGAATACATCCGTTATTTGTGGCTCTTTCCTAACTTTAAGCAATTTCCGCAGTGGGTAAATAAACGACTCAGATTAGCCGGATTAATAAAAGATAAATAAAGCCAGAAGAATTTCTTCTGGCTTTATTGTTTAATCGGCTTGTACGATTTGTTCGCGTTCTGGGCCAACGCTGACCAGCCGAACCGGAACCCCTGCCAGTTGGCTAATGGCTTGCAGGTAGCCTCGCGCGGCTGGGGGTAGCCCGCTCCAGGTTTTAATCTGAGAGACATCTTCTTGCCAGCCGGGCAGGGTTTGATAAATGGGTTCGTAGCCATCTAAATCGGTGGGGCCAAAGGGGATGGTTTGATAGGTTTGGTTGCCACGTTTGTAGCCGACGCATAATTTAAGCGTATCGATTCCTGAGAGAATATCGAGCTTGGTGATGATTAATTCGGTTAAGCCGTTAATTTGAACGGCATAGCGCAACAGTACGCCGTCTAGCCAGCCTACGCGGCGGGGGCGACCAGTGGTGGTGCCAAACTCATCCCAAGGGTTTGCGCCGGTGCCGCGCAGGCGCAGGGCAATATCTCCTTCCACTTCGGTAGGAAAGGGGCCGCTGCCTACGCGGGTTTGAAAGGCTTTGCATACTCCGCTGACGACGGCATTTTGAGCGGCGGTGACGCCTAGCCCCAGCCCCATAAATACGCCGGTGGCGATGGTGGAGGATGATGTGACGAAGGGATAGGTGCCGTGGTCAATATCTAATAATGTGCCTTGCGCGCCTTCTGCTAGCAGGTGTTGGTTTTTTTGTAAGGCGGCGTTTAATTCTGTAGAACAGTCTGAAACGTAGGGTTTTAAAATTTCGATGTAGCTTTGAAATTCTTGTTGAATGATTTCGGTGTTGAGCGGCTCTGTGTTGAGTAGTTTTAGTTGTTGGTTGGCTTCTTGAATGTGGTCGGCGAGCCGTTCTAAAAAGTCTGGCAGAAACAGGTCGGCAATGCGCAGACCTGCTCGTTTGGCTTTGTCTGTGTAGGCGGGGCCAATGCCGCGACCAGTGGTGCCAATGTTGCTTTTACCGCGCGCGGTTTCGTAGGCTTTGTCTAAGGCTTGGTGAGCGGGTGTAATTAAATGGGCGGCATGAGAAATGCGTAAGCGGCTGGGTGAAACGTTGATGCCCGCTTTTTTTAACATTTCCATTTCGTCTAACAGTGAGCGGGGATTAATCACCATGCCGCTGCCGAGCATCACAAGCGCGTGGGGGTGTATTACCCCAGAGGGGATAAGGTGTAGTTTAAATAGCTTTTCGCCAACGGTAACCGAATGTCCTGCGTTGTCTCCGCCGTTGTAGCGGGCTACTACATCTGCGTGGGCAGCAAACCAGTCTACGATGCGGCCTTTGCCTTCATCGCCCCACTGTGCACCAACAATAATTTGAAGCGGCATACTGCCTCCTTGGGGGAATTTCGGTTTGGATTATACACGCGACAGCAGGCATTAATTAAACGAGATTGATTAACGAATCGGGTGTTATAATTTTTCGGCTATGATAAAAAAATCAGTCATGCTTCTCACCCTTGCTTTGGCTCTGGTATTATCGGCCGCCTTCCAGCTGACAGCGCAAGCCGCACCTAGCTACCAGTTGCCGCAATTTGCTACCCCAACCCCCGGCGCTGATGGACGGATTATTTATATTGTTCAGCCAGGGGATACTTGTTTGCGTATTCAGTTAATTTCGGGTGTGCCGGTAGAACAAATTCGCACTTTGAATCGATTAGATGAAAACTGCACCTTAAGTGTTGATCAACCCATTTTATTGGGGTTAGGCGGCCCTTCTGGGGCTACCCCAACCGTGGATGTTTCGTTACCGACACCTATTCCGCCAGACCCAACGGCTACCCCGTTTGC
The DNA here is from genome assembly GCA_964403635.1 of uncultured Anaerolineaceae bacterium. Classification (GTDB taxonomy): domain Bacteria; phylum Chloroflexota; class Anaerolineae; order Anaerolineales; family Villigracilaceae; genus JANJTV01. The sequence goes on from CAYOGW010000004.1 coordinate 18,530, forward strand.
TGGGTTGGCCTCGCTTTGTGTGGTGGCTTATGATGACATAAATGGCGATTCGCTCCGTCAAGAAACCGAAGTAATCATCCCCAATGCGGTGATTAGTATTACGGGTACATCGGGTCAATTTTCTAACACGCTTAATTCTATTGCTGGGTTAGACCCCAGTTGTTTTGAAAATGTGCCCGAAGGAACCTATAATTTAAGTGTGGGTGTTCCAGAAAATTATTTTGCTACAACCGCATTAGATTATCAGTTAGAAGTGTTGGCGGGTGGAGAATATTTTGTCGATTTTGGCGCCCAATCGAATGAAACAACTGCTATTCAAACAGATAATGACAGCAGTGTTAATTTGTTAGGGATTGTGGGCTTGGTTTTGGTTTTGGCTGGCATTGGGCTGGGCGTTTATTATTGGCAGTCTTATGGTGGTCGCCGTTTAAAGTTTTAACTATTATTCATTTAACTAAATAAAAAAATCAATGCTAAAGCATTGATTTTTTTATTTAGTTAACCCATGGGGTGTTTCATTGGCGCGCCGCCAAGTAAATGCAAATGAATATGAAAAACGGTTTGACCACCGTTTGGACCGGTGTTGGTAATTAAACGGTAGCCGCTTTCTGCGATGTTCTCTTTTATTGCAAGTTCCTTGGCGGTGAGAATTAATTTCCCTAGCAATGCGGCATCGTCTGTTTCGGCTTCGTTTACAGAGGCAATGTGTTTGTTGGGGATAATTAATATATGGGTGGGAGCCGAAGGTTGAATATCTCGAAAGGCGGTAACGCTTTCGTCTTGATAGACAATCGTTGCGGGGATTTCACCAGCGGCGATTTTACAAAAAATACAAGGGGATGGGTTATTGGTCATGGGATTAATGGGGTTGGGATAGGTCCGTAAGTGGGGACGCAGACAATGTCATAGTACTCTAACTCAATTGATTTAACGCTTTCAGCATAGGCAGTGGCTTGGTCGCCGATGATACGCACCGTATCTAAGTGATTACGGGCGTCTGGGCTCCAATAGCGTGGCAGAGTCATTAAGGGGTCTGCGGCGGGTCCTTCGGGTATGTAAGATGGGCGGGCGGGGTCTTCTTGTTGGGATTGGGGAATCCAATTAAACATCACCGGTCCGCGCGGGTTAACGGTGAAGCCTAATTTGTAATTAAATTCTCTGGCAATTTCTGCGGCGCGTTTGGTAAACCCGCCGCCCGGCCAAATGTAGGCAATGGGGGCTTTGTTAAAGTATTTGGCAAACATTTCAAAGGGTTTGCCTAATTCTTGGCGCATGTAATCTTCGCTGGATGCGTTGGTTATGTTGGTGTTATGGACAAAACCATGCGCCTGATGGTCTACCCAGCCTTCGGCTTCCACTTCTGCGTTTTGCTGCCATAAATCTTCTCGTTCGTCTTTGGTGATGTAGGAATTAACGACAACCCAGCCGTAATCTTTATAATATTTATAAAAAGCAACATCAAAATTTTCGCGGTTTTTGCGGTCGTCTTGAATTAATAAAACTGAGCGATGCGGAATTTTTGCGTTTTCATACATAAAATCTGCCATTTGTTGGGTGCTAATGGCTTCAAAGCCCATTTCGTGCAGGTCGTTCATTAATCGCCGAAAGTCTTTTAAGCTCATGTCTTGATAATAGCTAGGGGATGTTGGGCTTAATTCTCCCTGTGATAAGCCGTGAAACATGATGACCATCACCACAGTGCCGGGGGCGGCGTTGTTGGGATTCCATTTGGAGTTGAGATATTGGCAGGTGTCTTGGATGTAACCAACCGGCTGGTCAAGCGGGTTCAGTTTGTCGGTTTCGAAGGCGCTGGGCAGGGCTGGGGGGGTGCGAATGGCGGTTGGGCTGGGTTCGGGGGTGTTGGTAGCGGTAGGGGCGGCCAGCGCGGTTTGTGTAGCACCCGCAAAGACGGTAGATACAGCTTGGGTGTTAAGGGCATTGATGTCTACGGGGTCGGGGGTGCTGGCAGGGGCGCAAGCGTTTAATAGTATGGAGAAAAGGCTGAGGCTGAGCCAGAAGCGGGTTTGTTGTTTCATAAAAGAGATTCTACCTGAAAAAGAGACAGGCGAGCCATTGGCTCGCCTGTCTGGCTTAATTAAATTACTCGCCTTTAATAAAGGCTTCTGTCATTTCGAGACAGATGTTGTCTTTAAATTGTTTGGGCGGTGTTTTGAAGAAGTAGGATGATGGGCCGATGATTGGGCCAGCCATGCCGCGGTCGAGAGCGATTTTGGCACAGCGCACACCGTCTATGATGACTCCGGCCGAGTTGGGGCTGTCCCATACTTCTAGTTTGGCTTCTACGTTGAGCGGCACGTCGCCAAAGGTGGTGCCTTCCATGCGGATGTAGCACCATTTGCGGTCGGTTAACCACGGCACATAGTCTGATGGACCAACATGGACATTTTTGGGGTCCATGTCGTAGGGAATCATGCTGGTGACAGCGCCGGTTTTAGAGATTTTTTTGCTCTCTAGGCGTTCGCGTTCGAGCATGTTCATAAAGTCTGTGTTGCCGCCAAAATTAAGCTGGTAGGTGCGGTCGATGCGTACGCCGCGGTCTACAAAAAGGCTGGTGATGACGCGGTGCAGAATGGTGGCGCCCACTTGGCTTTTAATGTCATCGCCTAAAACGGGTAAACCGGCGTCTTTAAAGCGTTTGCCCCAATAATCGCTGGAGGCGATGAAGACGGGGATGGCGTTAACAAAGGCGCAACCGGCTTCGATGACTTGTTCGACATACCATTTGGTGGCCATTTCGGAGCCAACGGGTAAGTAGCTGACAACAACATCGGTTTTGGTTTCTTTTAGTAATTTAACAATATCCGCGGTTGGGCCAGGGGCTTTTTCTATGACTTGAGAAAGGTATTTGCCAAGACCGTCGTGAGTCATGCCGCGTACTACAGGGACGTTCATGTGCGGTACGTCTGTAAATTTAACGGTGTTATTGGGTTCGGCAAATATGGCTTCGCTTAGGTCTTTGCCAACTTTGGTGGCATTAACATCAATGCCCAATGTGAACTCAATATCACTAATGTGGTAGCCGCCCAAGTTAACATGCATAATGCCTGGGACGGTGTCGTGGTCAGATGCGTTTTTGTAATATTCCACACCTTGTACCAAGGATGATGCGCAATTTCCTACACCAATAATTGCCACACGTACTTTCTTTTTACTCATTATTTGCTCTCCTTGCAATTTGGGTACTGGCATTTTAATTAATTTAATGCCGCGTATGAGATGATGTGATTTGTTGCTGAGTCTTGAAGGTCAAAACCCTAGATTAATCAATTTGTTTCGCCTGCGAGTATAATCTCATTATCTCACTTTCGAAACCTATCGAATTGTAAATTGTATGAAAAATCACCCAGAACGACTCAAACGACTTTTTGAAGTTAACCGCGATTTAGGTCTCGCTGCAGATACCAATGAATACTTAAATGGTATCTTGGTAGCCGCGGCAGAATTAACACAGTCTGAAGGGGCGGCTATTCTAGAATTTGACGACCAAGCGAAGCATTTACGCTTTTTAGCATTGGCAGGGTTAGACCAAAAAGCCTTAGAAGCACTAGAAACGGTTACTGTTCCATTAGAAGGAAGTGTAGCTGGAACAGCTTTTGCGAGTGTAAAACCGGTTATGCTCTCTGATGTTCAAAAAGTTAAATATCACTTTAAGAATGCCGATAAAATAAGCGGTTTCCAAACAAAGTCAATTCTAGCGGTTCCCATTCAATTTCAGGGTGAAGTATTGGGCGTTTTTGAAGTGCTCAATAAGCCGACCGGTTCTGATTATACTGGCGATGATGCCACAATTCTAGAGACGCTCTCGGTACAGGCGGCGGTTGCAATTCAAAATGTTCGGCTGCAGCGATTGTTAACTCAAACACAAGGGGATGCGGAACGGCTTAACCGTATGAAAAGCGATTTTATTGCCATTACCTCGCATGAATTAAGAACCCCGCTTGGTTTAATTTTGGGTCATTCTACTTTTTTACGAGAAGTGATAGGCGAAGATTTTCACCCCCAAATGGATACCATTATTCGCAATGCCATGCGCTTAAAAGAAATTATTGAAAATATGACCAATGCCGATAACGCGGAAACCGGCATGGCATTGGTTCGGCGACGTTCTACATCTATTAAAAACCTATTAAAAGAGATGGTGACGAACTTTGCCGAAGATGCCAAAAGCAAACACATCACAATTAAGGCAGATGTGGGTGAAGATGATTTAATGATTGAAGGAGATACTGAAAAAATCGGTATTGCCATTTCTAGCTTAATTAAAAATGCCATTAGCTTTACCAACGAAAAGGGACACATCTTTTTAGTGGCAGAGCGTGTGCCCGGCTATGTTAAAGTTTCTGTAATTGATGACGGCATTGGCATTCCTGCCGATGCGCTGCCGCATGTTTTCGAACGATTTTTTCAGGTTGAATCTCATTTAACCCGTAAACATGGCGGCATGGGTTTGGGTCTTTCGGTAGCCAAAATGATGGTAGAAATGCATGGCGGGCGCATTTGGGCTGAAAGCGTCTCTGGAAAAGGCAGTAACTTCACCATGTTGTTGCCGCTCGATTCATCTCAAGCCGAAGCGCTTGGCAAGGTTTTTACAGATTAAGTTATGCCTTCTTCTCCAACATTAGTTATTGCAGGCCATTTACGCAGGCAATTTTTACTTCCATATGAAGGGCGTCCCTTAATTGATGTCCCTGGCGGCACCTTGCTTTATGCCGCCGCTGGCGCTTTGTTATGGGATGTCACCGTGGGGTTATTAACCAGAGTAGGGGAAGATTACCCACACGAATGGCTGCGCCGTTTTCAAAAACTTTCCTTAGATACCGAAGGCATTAATATCTTGCCAGAAGCCATTGAAACACGTTCTTTTATGGCTTATACCAACCCCAATACCTTTCAACGTACCAATCCGGTTGCCCACTTTGCACGGTTGGGTTTGCCGTTTCCAAAAACATTACTGGGCTATCAATCTCCCGCCGATAAACAAGACAGTCGCGTAAAGCAAAGCCCCGATTCGCCCAAAATATCAGACATTCCTGAAAAATATTTAGAAGCCCGTGGCGTACACCTATGCCCCATGGACTTTATTTCGCACAGCCAGTTAGCTGCCGAGTTTCGGCAGGCTGGTGTAACCACCATCACCATAGACCCCGGCGCGGGCTACATGAACGGCAACTACCTAGATGACCTTCGCTCCCTGCTGCAAGGTGTAACCGCCTTTATTCCATCCGAAGAGCAAATTCGCAGTTTGTTTTGGGGTCGCACCGATGATTTATGGGAAATGGCAGAAACCCTAGCGGGATTTGGCTGCGAATTTATTGTCATTAAACGCGGCGGCCGTGGTCAGCTATTGTTCGATTCTGGCACAGAAAAACGCTGGGAAATCCCAGCGTACCCTTCTGGCATGGTAGACCCAACCGGCGCCGGAGATTCGTTTTGTGGTGGCTTTTTAGCCGGTATGGCAGAAACCTACGACCCAGTTCGTGCCGTTCTCCATGGCAATATCTCATCGTCTTTAACAATCGAAGGCAGCGGCGCATTCTTTGCTTTGGATACCATGCCCGGTTTGGCACAAGCCCGCATCAATTCATTAGCCGAGTTGGTAAGGCAAATATAAATGAAAGCATTGGTTGAAGAATTAATTAATTTAGCCATTCAAATTCAGCAAATTCCCGCGCCAACCTTTGTAGAAAATGAGCGTGCCCAATTTGTTTTGGAAAAATTCCGCCAAGAGAATTTAACGGACCTGCAAATCGATTCGGTTGGCAATGTTTTCGCGCGGCTCAAAGGAACTGGGGCTGGCGCACCACTGGTTGTCTCCGCTCATCTCGACACCGTTTTCCCTGCTGAAACCAACCTAGCGGTTCGGCGTTTAGATGGGCGAGTGTTTGGCCCAGGCGTTGGAGATAACTCATTGGGTGTGGCTGGTTTGTTTGGTTTGCTATGGATGTTGCATAAAAATAATACGAAACTGCCCTGCGATCTTTGGTTGATTGCCAATGTGGGAGAAGAAGGACTTGGTGATTTAAAGGGTATGCGGGCAGTGGTAGAACGGTTTAAAGACCTGCCGCGGGCTTATTTGGTTATTGAAGGCGCTGCGCTTGGGCATGTGTATCATGCTGGCATTGGGGTTCATCGCTACAAAATTACCGCCTATACCGAAGGCGGCCACGCTTGGGTTGATTATGGTAAGCCATCGGCAATTCATGAACTGTCTGGCTTAATTAATCACATAACTGCCATCCCTTTAACATTGCAGCCGCGCACTACCTTAAATGTCGGCCGTGTTGGCGGGGGTACTTCCATTAATACCATTGCCCCTAGCGCTTGGTTTGAGTTGGATGTACGCTCTGAAGACAACCAAGTGCTTAAAGAATTAATTGAATTAATTAAAAGTAAGGTAGCTCAGTACCATATACCTGGATTAAGTTTTGAGATAGAAAAAATAGGTGAACGCCCGTCTGGAAGGATGAGTACGGAACATCCTATTATTGTTTTGGCAAGCCAATGTTTAGTTGAACAGGGATTGCAGCCACAATTAACATCGGGTTCTACCGATGCCAATATACCTTTAAGTTTGGGTTACCCAGCCTTGGTGTTGGGGCTTACGCAAGGCGGGCGGGCGCATACACTAGAGGAGTATATTGAAACTGAATGGCTCGAAAGGGGCTTGCAGCAACTGTTTCGTTTTGTAGAACGGGTAAGCGGCTTGGGCTGAGCCAGCCAAATTTCTTCATTAATTAAATTAAAACGGGCCGGTTGTTCCAGCCCGTTTTTTGTTTATTTAAGGTCCAGTATCTCGTAAACTGGAATAGCTTCTTTTTTGCCTTTGACAGTCATGGGTTCCATTTCTTTTACATGGATGTGTTTCTTAACCCGTTCGTAGGCATGCCCGCTAATGACAATTTGGTTGCGACCGGCATTTTCTTGCAGGCGTTTGGTGGTGTTTACGCTGTCTCCAATGGCGGTGTATTCCAGCCGTTTTTCGGTGCCAATTAAACCTAAGATGGCTTCACCGACATGGATGCCGACACCAAAACCGAGATGGGCTTCGGGCGGGAGGATGCGGTGCAATTCCGCGATGCGGTCTCGCAGGCGAAGCGCGGCGCGAACGGCACGCAGGGTGTGGTCTGTTTGCGGAATGGGGGCATTAAACCAAGCCATGACGGCGTCGCCGAGGAATTTATCTACAGTGCCTTCTTCGTCTAGCACTACTTCGGCTCCGGCGGCTAAGTAGCGATTAAGGACAGCAACCAATTGTTCTGGTGACTGATTTTCGCTAAAGCTGGTGAAGCCGCGAATGTCGGCGAATAATACTGAAATTTCTACTTTACGGCCGCCCAGTTGCAGGCTGTTGGGGTTTAATTGTTCGATGACGGCGGGTGAAACCATGCGTTCGAAAAGTTTGCGTTGACCTTCTAGTTTTTTTCTTTCGGTCATATCATCTAATACAATGGCTACGCCCTGGGTAGAAAGGTCTGCATCTTTTAGTGGCGATAGGTTTAAACGCCAATCGACATTGCCGCGGTCTGGTAATAAGTGGCTTATTTCTAAATCGGTCACCGATAAGTCTTTGGTGCGGACCGATAGGACTTGTGGAAGAATATCCCCCGCGATAGAGGGTAAGACATCGGAGAGTTGGCGGCCTACCATTTGGGCGGTAGTTTGCCCGAGAATGTGCTCGGCGGCTTTATTGGAGAGCGTAATTTGGTCTTGAATATTGGCTGTAATCACGCCGCTGGTAATAGATTCAAAAATGTTGGCCATCATATTTTTGAGTTCGGTTACTTCAGCGAGTGTTTTTCTTAAGGATGCGAATAAGCGGGCGTTATCAATGGCGATGGCCGATTGATTGGCAAACGCTGTGATTAAGTCTCTTTCTGATTCGTCAAATATGCCTGAGCGAATGCGATTATCTGTGTAGATGACTCCGATTAAATCAGATTTCACTTTAAGCGGTACGCATAAGATAGAACGAAGATTGAAGGCAATGATGCTTTCTTGTCCGCCAAAACGTGGGTCTTCTTGCGCGTTGGTGGTCATGATGGCTTCACCAGCATCAATAACGCGTTGAATGACGGTTTTACTAATGGCAAATTCTGATTCGTTTAGCGATTCTTGAACCCAGTTACGGGCAATGCGGGTGGACATTTGACCATTTTCGTCTGTCAGCATTAAGAAGCCGCGTTCAGCGCCAGTCAGGCGCACGATGTTATCCATTACGATGCGTAAAACTTCGTCTAACTCCAGCGTGGAGTTAATCACTTGGCTGATTTCGGTTAATGCAATGAGGTTCGCTCGTTCTTCGGTAAAAGCAGCAACTTCTTGGGCTAAACGATAGAGTTTATTCTCTAGTTGAGAAAGGTCTTCTAAAGTGTTAGCCGGCAGGCTGGCTCGAACAGGTAAGACACCTGAACGAACTTGCCCAGCTAGTTGGCTGAGGGCTTTTACTTGTTGTTCAATGTTAGGGGCAGTTTCTGCCATAATTACACTCCATTAAGCCATTTGGCGATGATACGTTGCAACGTTTTGTATCGAAGACCCCAGCTTATTTTTAAGGTATTACGAGAGAGCGCTGGCTGGGGGGTGAAAAGAGTCGTATGTAAATTGTTTAATAAAAATTGTATTTCCGATTCAGCGGAGGGTATCGCTTTTATTAACACAGTAGAGCGTTCGGCAGGTGTGGCATGTTGGGGCTGATGTATGCCTAACCAATTTAAACTTTCATTAATCACCTGAAATGATTTCTCGGCATTGGTTAATATACTCCATGCTAGCCATTGGTTTAACCAATTGGGGGTTTGCCAGCCAGCTTTTTTGTATATGTTTTCTACCATTCTAGGAATCCGAATGGTGAGCGACTGCTTGCGATGAACCAACCAAATTTGTTGTAAGAATATTAATGTAACCACAATTATTATAAACCAGACCATCAACCCCTGAATGGATAGGTTTGCAAAAGTGTATGGCGCATCGACATTAATATTTTCTTGATTAAGAGCAGGTTGTTCTTCGTTTTGATTAAATTCGGCGGAGGATTGTGAGTTTGGTGTGTTAGGAAAACCGCTGCCTCCTAAAAAGGATGGGCGATTTAATTCTGGCTGGTTGCCGGTTGGTTCAAACTCCACCCAGCCTACTTCAGGGAAATACACTTCCGGCCAGGCGTGCGCGTCTCTGGTGCGGGTGGTATAGGTTCCATTGCTGGCGCGTTGACCTTGTGCGTAGCCAACTGCCAAGCGAGCGGGTACTCCTACTGCCCGAAGCATCATCACTTCTGCGGTTGCGTAATAGTTACAGTACCCTTCTTTAATTGTGAACAAAAACCACTCTAAGCTGTCCACGCCTGGTGGAGGGGCAGTAATGCTTTCGCCGTAGGTTATTTCAGACCGCAAATAGCGGGTAATTGCGGTTGCCTTGTCGTAGGGCGAATCTTGTCCGGCTGTAATTTGCTGTGCTAAAGCAATAATTTGGGGCGAAAGGTTGGCGGGGGTTTGGAGATATCGTTGGCGCACCCAAGTTGGATATTCTGTTCCTGTGTTTCTGAGCGTGTTAATGGTAGGGTTGCTAACCAAGGCGCGAGTGTTGTAGCGGTCTCCGGGTTGAACTTCTGTTTCTGAGATATATGCCAACACGTCTAGTAAATCTGCTGTTGCAGGAGAATATATCAGGCTGCCCATACGGCTACTCCAAACAGGTTGAGGCAGGCTAATTAAAAGGCTGGTTGGCTTTCCTTGCCATTCAATGAGTGTTTGGGTTAAGTCGCGTTGCTCGCTATCTGGAATTGAGAGATCTGGTTGTTCTGGTATTAATTCAAGTTCTCGGCTTTGACGAGTCGTCCAGTAGCCATCTTGGTAAGTATCATAAACACGTGCCCGCCAATAATAGCGCGGCAGGTTTTCAATTTCGGGTGTGGCAATAAAAACAATTTCATCCCCTGTGGCAGCGTTCGTGCCTAAACCTAGCACGCTGCCAAAGCGGTTAGGGCTTCTCTTTCCTCCGCTTTGAATTGCAGCAAAGGCGTCATTCATGGTTTCTTGTGTTGTTTCAAAGCTCTCAACCACTTCATTCCACCAATGTGTTGCAGAAGGAATAGCAGTAACAGGTAAGGGTAAAAACCAAGCCAGTGTAATTAAAACAAACACACAAGTAGAGATTAAATAACCAATGTCTAAGTGAGCATCTGCATCTACGCGGGTATTTTGTTTCCGCATTTTGGCTTCATTGTCTAAAAAATTTAACCGGCCCATTAACAACAAAGCACAAAAAAAATAAAAAGCCGTAATCCAAATTCGTTGTTCGTTGGCTCCGTCGTAATATTGAATTATTAATAATGGAATAGTAGCGGGTAAGAGAATAGCTAAATTGCTGCGATGCCGAATAATTTGCGCCCCGCTAAAAATTGTAATTCCCCAAAATAAAAAAGCCATTAATGTTAAAAAAAGGAGCGGATCCTGAATGGCCTCGCCTTTTAACAAAGCCGAAAAAGAATAAGCCAATCTGCTCCCTACAATCGAGAGTCTGGTTAGCAAGGTTTCTTGGCTTTCAATAGAACCAGCTAACTGCCAAGGAATTAAAAAGAAAGTATAGCCAGCAATTAACCAACTTGTGCCCTTTAACCGAAAATGGCTATAGCCTAATGCCAGCCCTAAAACAATACCGATTAAAACCAACAATTGAACACGCTCTAAGCTAGGTACCCAGCGCGTACCAGCCAGCCGTATTGAAAAAGCCAACAAGGTTAACGCGAACAAAAAAGCGGTTGGCCAATCCCAGTTTCTACGGTATTCCCTTTGCATTATTCGAGTGTACAATGAAAAATAGATTTCCGTCAATTAAGGAGGCGCTTGCGATGAACGCAATTGCAGAATTGGGATTACCTTTTATTGTTTGGCTCCAAGGGCTTGGAGAGTGGTTATTCGCTCCTATGTCTTTTTTCTCTTTTTTAGGGAATGAAGAGTTCTTTTTGCTGGTAATGCCTTCTATTTTTTGGAGCGTTAATAGTGCGCTTGGGGTTCGATTAGGCATAGCGTTATTGGTCAACGGTTCACTCAACGCGGCTTTTCAATTATTTTCGCAAGCGCCGCGCCCTTATTGGATATATCCCGAAGTCAAAGCCTATTCCGCTCAAACCACTTTTAGCTTCCCGTCCGGGCACTCTCAAATGGCAGCTGGTGTTTGGGGAATGTTAGCCAGCCAAATAAACAAACGCTGGGTTTGGCTGGCTTCAATTTTAATCATTGCCCTGATAGGTCTATCACGAATATATTTAGGCGTTCATTTTCCGGTTGATGTTTTGGCAGGATGGTTGGCGGGCAGCCTGATTCTCTGGATCATATTGCGATATTGGAATGCGGCTGAGGCTTGGCTGGCCCCCCGTAGCCTTTCTTCTAAAATTCTGTTGGCATTTCTTTCATCCATAGCATTTATTTTATTAAGTGTCATTGCTCACTTATTGCTGCAAGGCTGGTCTGTCCCCCAAGGTTGGTTAGATTTAGCCTCCCGCGCCGGGCCAGATGATTTACCAAACCCCGCTAGTTTAAATGTAAGCATTACCAGCGCCGCCACTTTGTTTGGTTTTTTAGCAGGTTTCGCTTGGTTAAAATCACAAGGTGGTTTTTTAGTGAAAGGGACAATCTGGCAGCGCTTGCTTCGTATTATCGTGGGGCTATTGGGTCTTTTGCTCCTATGGTTTGGGTTAGGGCAGGTTTTTCCGCGCGGCGAGGAATTAATTTCTTATGTCTTACGATATGTGCGTTACAGCTTAATTGGCTTTTGGGTTTCTGGTTTCGCTCCATTTTTGTTTCTAAAATTGGGTTTAGCCCGCCAAGATGGGCCTTAAACCTTTCAATTTTGTAAAATTACAGAATAAAACGAAGCCGTAATGTTTTTATGCGGATAGAAAAACTTTGCTTTGATATAATCACGGTGCTATATAAACCATCAATGGGTAATTAATTAATGACTTTAGAGCAAGGCTCGCTCGTAAATGGGCGTTATCGCATACTTGATATTCTCGGCCAGGGCGGCATGGGGTCAGTTTACCGTGCCATGGACGAAAACCTTGGTGTTGAAGTTGCTGTTAAAGAAAACCTATTTACAACAGATGAATATTCTCGCCAGTTTAGGCTAGAAGCCGTTATTTTAGCCAGCCTGCGGCACCCCAATCTAACCCGCGTAACAGATCATTTTGTAATGTCGGACTTGGGTCAGTATTTAGTGATGGATTACATTGAAGGCGAAGATTTACGCCAACGAATGGAACGCCAAGGCACTATTCCTGAAGAAGATGCCATTATTATTGGCGCGGCCATTTGTGATGCCTTAACCTACTTACATACAAGAAAGCCCCCTGTCTTACATCGTGATATTAAACCGGGCAATGTGAAAATTACACCCGACGGACGGGTGTTTTTAGTAGATTTTGGTTTGGCGAAACTGGTTCAAGGAAGCCAAACTACTACTACTGGCGCGAGAGCCATGACCCCTGGTTATTCTCCACCAGAGCAATATGGCACTGCAAGAACAGATCCCCGATCTGATGTTTACTCTTTGGGCGCTACGTTATATGCGGCATTAACGGGGGTAATCCCTGAAGACGGATTGGCTCGCGTAATGGATAACATGCAATTAACGCCCATTCGTAAAAATAATCCATCTGTTTCTCGCCGGTTAGCAACTGCTATTGAAAAAGCAATGGAAGCCTACCCCGATGACCGTTTTCAAAATGCGGATGAGTTTCGGCGCGGCTTACTTAATTCCAGTTCTAAAACCCAGCGTTATACAGAATTAGACATTAATTTTAGCGTTGCGCCGCCTCCCGCCACACCTGATGAGAAAACGGCCTCGCCAGATGTGCGCTCACGCCCTATTCAAGCTGTAATGGACGTAGTAACCAGTTTAACCACCCGTTTGCGCCGTCGAACAAGGCGTGTTGCATCTGGAGGTATTTGGCTAGGTGCGGTTTTAATTGCTTTAAGTGCTTGGTTTTTAATTGCCAATCCAGCGGTTATGCCTTCGGCATTGGTTTCTTTATTACCCCCAGATGTAGCCCAAACCTATATGCCTTCTGCTGTAGGTACTGCTACCGCGGCACCACTAGAAATTATTCCTGAATTAGTTCAGGTCACGGTTACAGTTACCCCAGAGCCAACTTTAATGCCTACACCCTCTCCAACGGCAACACCTATCGGCGGCGGCACTGGGCAAATTGCCTTTGCTTCTACTCGAACGGGTGTTCCTCAAGTTTATATTATTAATTCTGATGGGACTGGATTACGTCCCATTACTAATGAACAAGATGGAGCCTGCCAGCCAGATTGGTCTCCAGACGGAATGCGATTGGTCTATGTTTCACCATGCAAAGGTCGGCAAGATTCTTATGAAGGATCTAGCCTTTACATCATTAATTTTGATGGTACTGGGCGGAAAGCACTTTCTACCACTTTAGGCGGAGATTTTGAGCCAGATTGGTCACCTGATGGTCATCGAATCGCGTTTACATCTTTGCGTGATGGCATTATGCAAATCTATATTTTAGATTTAGATAATAACAAAATTACGCGATTGCTAGACACGGCTGTTTTTGGCACAGCCGCTTATGCTCGACATCCAACTTGGAACCCCTTTGGCACTCAAATCGTGTATACATTACGCCGCGCCGGAACAACACAAATTTGGGTAACTACCGATTCGCCGGTTACAGTAGCCAATAAACCCAACGAGCAATTAATTATCAGCGGAGACCAAACCAACGACTACTTACCTGTTTGGTCCCCAGATGGTGATTTTGTTGTGTTTAATCAAACCAATTTAGATGGTACCGCCCCTCCATATTTAATGCGTATTCGATACGAAGACCGCTTAACAAGACAAGCCGTTCGGGTAGAAATTGCCCCACCCATTTCAGACGTTTCTTTTTCGCCAGATGGTTTTTGGATGGCTTTTGAATCCAAAGCAGATGAAATTACCAACCACGATATATATTTGGCTACAATTACTGGGGCAGGCCGGGTTCAACTTACAACAGACCCCGGTGTAGATTTTGATCCCATCTGGCGACCAGTACCAACTCCCGCTCCTTAATTAAAATTTAGTAGTTTTCTCGCCTTGTCTGTGGTAAAACTGGCTTATGTCCTTAAGCAAAGGTGACTTGTTGCGCGGTCGATACCGAATTCTTGCCTCTCTTGGGTTAGGAGGCATGGGTGCGGTCTATAAAGCATTTGATGAAAGCCTTAAAGTAGATGTAGCAGTAAAAGAAAACCTCTTTATTACAAAAGAATACGCGGTCCAATTTCGCACCGAAGCAGAAATTTTAGCCAGTCTACGCCATCCAAACCTCCCTCGCGTAACCGATTATTTTGTTGTTAATAACATCGGTCAATATTTGGTGATGGATTTCATTGAAGGCGAAGACTTGCGCCAGCATATGGAAAACCACCAATTTATTACTGAAGAACAAGCTATTCAAATCGGTGTTGGCATCTGTGATGCTTTAAGCTACATGCATAGCCGCAAGCCCCCGGTGTTGCACCGTGATATTAAACCCGGCAATGTTCGCATTAGCAAAGATGGGCAAGTTTACCTTGTAGATTTTGGTTTAGCCAAAAGAGTAGAAGGGGAAAACGAACAAACCTACACCGGAGCGCAAGCCATGACCCCCGGCTATTCCCCGCCAGAGCAATACGGTTCTGCCCGTACAGACGTTCGCACAGATATTTATTCATTGGGCGCTACCCTTTATGCTGGTTTAACAGGGGTGATTCCAGAAGACAGCCTCATGCGCGCAGTTGATGGTGATAAACTTCCGCCGCTAAGAAAACATAACCCCAAAATTACACCTCGTTTAGAAGCTGTCATATTAAAAGCAATGGCTATTCAGCCTGCCAGCCGTTATCAAACCGCTGACGAATTAAAAAAAGCATTTCTAAGTGAGAGTGAATCTCAACCAACTGATAAACAAGCCGCTGCTAACCTACAAACTGCTCAACCAAAAGATTCTCAGCCAAGGCCAGCGCGCCCAAAAACAAACCCTAAAAAACGCCAAAACAATTTAATTGGGCCGATTGTGTTCGCACTCATTTTGTTGATTGGGGCTGCTGGTTTCTTTCTGTTTTCAGATTTAATTCCGGGCTCAGCCCGCGCCTTTATTCCGTTTCTGGCAGCTTCCTCAACGCCCCAGCCTACTGCTGCTACCCAGCTACCTACTGCTACGCAAACAATAACGCCATTGCCAAGCGCAACGGCTACATTAACACCCACAATTACTGCTACTGCTTCTGTTGTTCCACAATTAACCGAGTCTTTAATTAATCCGCCAACTGAGGTTGCATTACCAACTGCCACGCGCACACCAACCCCGCCGCAAGTATTATTTGCTTCCCAAGTGGATTCAACGGTTCAACTCTTTATTCGTTTATTAGATGAGACCGAAGCAAAGCCTTTAATAAATATTCCTGATGGCGCCTGCCAGCCAGATTGGTCGCCAGATGGAACAAAAATCGTTTTTGTTTCGCCTTGTGTTTCTCGGCAAGACTTTTACCCAAAAGCCAATTTATATATTCTTAATTTAGAAAGCAATTTATATGAAGCGATGCCTTTGGCAGAAACAGGTAATTTTGAGCCAAATTGGTCGCCTGATGGAAGCCAAATTGTTTTTACTTCTTTAAGAGACGGGCGTGCTCAACTGTATTTATTTAATTTTGAAACCACAACTGAAACGCGTTTAACCAACACCGCCATCGATGTGATTGCGCGTCAGGCGGTTTGGTCTTTAGATGGTACAAAACTCTATTTTGCTATGCGGCGTTTTGGTCTTTACCAAATTTGGCAAATGGATGCAGATGGGCAAAATCAAAACCAATTGATTCGCAGCGGCGGTAGTACAAACGACTTTTTGCCAGCTGTTTCTACAGACGGAAGTTATTTGTTATTTAGCCAAACCGGAAATGATGTTAATGCCCTGCCCAGACTGATGCGCTTTGCACTGGATGGCAGCCAGCTTTTACCCTCACGGGTTATCTTAGCAGAACCGATTACAGATATTGACTTTTCACCCAATGGTCAGTGGATTGCTTATGAAGGTAGCAACGGCAGTAACCAAGATATTTATTTATATAATTTAGAAACAGGTCGCGCTCAGCGCTGGACAAATAACCCTCAAGCGGAATTTGACCCCGTTTGGCGACCATAATCTGCTATCTTAATTAAAAAAGTGCCTGTGAAGGCACTTTTTTAATTAAGATAGTTTTATTTTTTAGCTTTTATAGCCAAGCAAGCGCAATCCATTAAGTACTACGACGACGGTTGAACCTTCATGACCAAGTACACCTAGGGTTAAGGGTAGGTTTGCCCCAAAAGCTGAAAAAATAAGCACCACAATAACCAGCATAGAAAAAGCCAAATTTTGCCAAACAATCTTTTGGGCATGGCGCGCTAATCTAATCGCAAAGGGGATTTTTCGTAAGTCGTCTGACATTAAGACCATGTCGGCTGTTTCAATGGCTACATCTGTGCCACCGCCGCCCATTGCAATGCCAATATCTGCTGTTGCAAGGGATGGGGCATCGTTAACCCCGTCGCCAACCATGGCTACAGGACCATATTTAATTTTTAGGGTTTTTAGCACTTCAACTTTATCTTGTGGCAATAAACCGGCATGAAATTCATCTACCCCTGCCATTGCGGCGATTTTTGCGGCAACGCGTGGGTTGTCTCCGGTGAGCATAACGACTCGTTTAATGCCTGCTGTTTTAAGTTTTTTAATCATTTCTATGGCATCGGGTCTCAAGCTATCAGAAACGGCCAGAAGCCCTAAAAATTGGTTTGGTTTTAGGTCTTGGGTGTTTGCGACTGCACAGTATACAAGCATAACGGTTTGGCCTTCGTCTTCCCAGGCGTGGGCTTTTGTTAATAATTCGTTGGGAATGGCAATGTTTTTTTCTGTAAATAGGCGTTCGTTGCCAATAAGTAGTTTGTTGGTGTCTACCACAGCTTCTATGCCTTGCCCGGGGATGGATGAAAATTCACTAGCGGAAGGCAGGTTGGGGGTAGCCTGTTTGGCTGCGGCGTATATCGCCTTGGCTAGCGGGTGTTCGGAGTGGGCTTCGGCGGCTCCCGCTAGGCGGAGTAATTGATCCGCATTTCCATTAAGTGCGTAGACTTCATTGAGATTAATGATGCCGCTGGTAAGTGTGCCGGTTTTATCAAAGGCGAGCACTTTTAATGCCGCGGTTTGTTCTAAATGCACTCCGCCTTTAAATAACACGCCGTTTCTGGCTGCGTTGGCAATGGCAGAAAGGATGCTGGCTGGGGTGGAAATGACCAAGGCGCATGGGGATGCGACGACCAGCCATGTCATGGCGCGGTAGAAGGTGGTGTAGAAATCTTGTTTAAAGCCAAGCCAAGGAATAAAGATGAGCAAAATGGCGGTTCCAAGTACAAAGACTGCATAATATTGTTCGAAGGTATCTAGTTTTTGTTGGGTGTTGGCTTTGTTGGCTTGCGCTTCTTCTACCATGCGGATGATGCGTGCTAAGGTAGTATCTTGGACGAGGCGTGTGACGCGAATTTCTAGCGCGCCGCTGCCGTTTAAAGCAGATGCAAAAACAGTGTCACCAAGTGTTTTGTGAATTGGCATGCTTTCGCCGGTGATGGTGGCTTGGTTAACATCACTTTCGCCTGATGTGATTTCTCCGTCAATAGGGAAGCGTTCGCCCGGGTGAACCAATACAATGTCGTTTAGTTTAAGGTCTTCCACGGCAATTTCTGCCCATTGTGTTCCGCGTTGTACTGTGGCGACAGAGGGGCGCAGGTCTAGTAATTTTTCGATGGCTTTACGGCTACGGTCCATGGCGTAGCTTTGCAGGGTATTTGAGAGAGAAAATAAAAATAAGAGCATGGCTCCTTCGGCGGGAGAGCCGATTACTGCAGCGCCTAATGCGGCTAAAAGCATGAGTAAATCTACGTTTAATGTTTTTTCTTTTAGCGCTTCAATGGATTGGCGGGCGCCGAACCAACCGCCTGTAATGTAGGAAACAACATAAAGCACGCCTGCAGCAAGCGGATTAATGCCCATTTGGGTGCTGGCCCAAGCGGCTAAGCCGGTGACGGCGTTCATGCCTGTGAAGGTTACTTCTAGGGTTTCGGTTGCAAGTTTAAATTTCGAGTTCATCATTTAATTAATATCCTTTAATGAAGGGTTACCATGTTTTGCTGGTGTGTTGAGGTTCTATTTGACAATCTGGGCAAAGGCCGTAATAAAGTACGCGAGCGCCCAATAGCTGATAGCCAGATGCTTGACTAATTTCGCCATCTAGTTGCTGCACATAAGATGATTCAACATCTACAATTTTGTGGCAAGAAACGCAGGCTAAATTAACGTGCGGCTGTGTGTTGGCATCGTAGTGAACATGGTCGTCACCTGCATGCCCCAAAACGTTGATGGCACCTAATTGCACCAATGTATCTAATGTGTTGTAAACGGTTGCCAATGAGAGAGATGGAAATTGTTCTTTAATTTGCTGGAAGATGATGCTGGCGGTTGGGTGTTCTTCACTTTCACTTAATAGTTTGCATATCGCCACGCGTTGAGGCGTTAGTCGCATGCCAGATTCTTGTAGTGAATTTGTGAGTAAGTGATAACTAATCATATAAAAATCCTTCTTTGGAATTGTTCCAAATTTAGAATGATTATAAATAAAAAGATATTTCTGTCAAGTTATCTTCTAACATTCCTCTTATTGACGCTCATTTTTTGGCATGTTATGATACCTTTTCAACTTTTTAGCACTTTGTTGATGAGACTGCTAATATGACCGAATTAACTGACCGCCAAAAGGCCTTATTACTTTTAATTGTGCGAGACTATACCGACACGGCTCAGCCTGTCGGTTCTAAGCGTTTGGTAGAGCAATATCACTTGGAGATGAGTTCGGCAACTGTGAGAAACGAAATGCTGGCGCTTAGCCAAATGGGTTTAATTCGTCAGCCGTTAGGAGCAGACGGCCACTTAAACCCCTCCGGTGGGAGAATTCCAACCGAGGAAGGCTACCGATATTTTGTAACGCATTTATTAAACCCAGCCGACCTGCCAGAAGCGGTACAACACACCATTAGCCACCAATTTTTTCAGGCAAGGCCTGAGACTGCACAATGGATGATTTTGGCAGCATCTGTGCTTGCCAGCCAGTCTCAGGCGGTTTCTATGGTTACCGCGCCGCATACTGAACGGCCTCGCTTTAAGCATGTGGAATTAATCTCTACTCAGGGTAGGCAAGCGTTAATGGTTTTGGTTAATGTAGGCGGCGAGGTTAGCCAGCAAATCCTTACTCTCGCCGAGCCGGTTTCTCAGGAACAGCTTTCTTTGGTTGCCAATCGGCTTAATCAGGTTTATCAAAACCGCAGCATAGAAGAAATTGCGGCGCTGGGCGTTCGCTCTGATGCGCTTGAAGCGGATATTTCTATGCTCATCCAGCAAGATTTGCGCCGCAATTCTGAGCGGGTGATTGGCGAGCTTTATTTAGATGGTTTAACCAATGTGTTGGCAGAACCAGAATTTACTGAATCGGAACAGGCGCGGCGGGCGTTACGATTATTTGAAGAGCGGGCTACCCTTAACGACTTGCTTTCTCGCACCATTCTCACCAGCCAAGCGGGCGGCATGCAAGTCTTAATTGGCGGCGAAGGCACCTGGGATGAATTAAGCCAATGCACAGTTATATTGGCGCGTTATGGCATTCCGGGTCAGGTTTCTGGCACGCTGGGCATTTTAGGCCCCATGCGCATGCCTTATAATCGCACGATTCCTACTGTTAAATACGTGGCAGGGTTGTTAAACGACCTTGTTGCAGATACTTTTGCCGGAGAAATAACCTATGACTAAACAGAATAATGAGAAAAATACCAAAGCAGAGAATACCGCATCAGAAACGGACCCAACGCTTGAGGCTGAGTCCGCTGAAGAAATGAACACGGAGCAGGCCGCTCCCTCGGCTGATTCCGCCGTTTCGACGGACGAATCTGAATCCTTAAAAAATCAACTGCAAGAAGCGCAAGCCGGTTGGTTAAGAGAGCGGGCAGATTTCACCAATTTTCGCCGCCGTATGGAAAATGAAAAAAGCCAAATTTGGAGTATGGCGGCTGGTGAAAATATTAAGAAATTTTTACCGGTTTTAGATGATTTAGAACGCGCTTTAGCCAACCGCCCTGCTGATGACGCATGGGCAGGTGGTGTAGAGTTAGTGGTTCGTAAATTTCAATCAATACTTGAGTCTGAAGGGGTGAAGCGCATGGAAGCCCTGGGTCAGCCTTTTGACCCCAATTTACATGAGGCTATTGGTCAGGAAGAAACGACTCAATTTGAGAGCGGAATGGTTTGCGAAGTATTACAAAACGGATATATGCAAGGTGACCGTGTTTTGCGGCCAGCCTTAGTAAAAGTGGCTCTGTAAATTGATGCCAATAAAGGAATAGACATGGCGAAAATAATTGGTATCGATTTAGGCACGACGAACTCTGTGGTAGCAGTAATGGTAGGTGGCGAGCCGGTGGTTATCCCATCGGCTGAGGGAGAGCGATTAATCCCTTCGGTGGTGGCGATTAATAAAAACGGCGAACGATTAGTGGGTAGAACTGCCCGAAACCAAGCCATCGTTAATTCGCAAAACACCATTTTTTCGGTGAAGCGTTTTATGGGCCGCAAGTTTGATGATGAAATGGTGCAGAAAACCCGTACCCGAGTACCTTACTCGGTTGCCGCCGCAGAAAATGGCGATGTGCGTGTGACCATGGCGGAGAATGACTACTCTCCGCCAGAAGTTTCAGCCATGATTTTAACGAAATTAAAAAAAGACGCAGAAGCTTATTTGGGTGAGACCGTAACCCAAGCGGTGATTACCGTCCCTGCTTATTTTAATGATGCGCAGCGAAATGCCACCAAAGACGCGGGCAAAATTGCAGGGTTAGATGTGCTGCGTATTATCAATGAACCAACCGCCTCTTCATTGGCGTATGGTCTCGACAAAATGAAAAATGAAATCATCATTGTGTACGATTTAGGCGGCGGTACATTTGATGTTTCTGTGCTAGAAGTGGGCGATGGCGTTTTTGAAGTGAAATCTACCAGCGGCGATACCTTTTTAGGCGGCGATGATTTTGACCAACGAATTATGGACTATTTAATCGCTGAGTTTCAAAAAGAGCAAGGCTTCGATTTGCACAATGATCGCCAAGCCTTACAACGATTAAAAGAAGCCGCCGAGAAAACAAAAATTGAGCTTTCATCTACCTTGCAGGCAGAAATTAATTTACCTTATTTAACCGCCGATTCTAGCGGACCAAAACATTTGGTAACCACATTAACCCGCGCTAAACTAGAGCAATTAACCGCCGATTTAGTAGAAAAAACATTAGAGCCGGTTCGCCAAGCGTTGAAAGATTCAGGTTTTAGTACTTCTCAAATTAACGAAGTTGTTTTGGTTGGCGGTATGACGCGTATGCCAGCCATTCAAGAAGCAGTTAAACGCATGTTTGGCAAAGACCCACACCGTGGCGTAAACCCAGATGAGGTCGTAGCAATTGGGGCGGCTATTCAAGCGGGTGTTTTGGGTGGAGATGTATCTGACATTTTGTTGTTAGATGTAACCCCTTTAAGCCTATCAATTGAAACTTTAGGTGGTGTGGCAACCCCATTAATCGAGAGAAACACCACCATCCCAACCCGCAAGAGCCAAGTATTTTCTACCGCTAGTGACAATCAAACCCAAGTAGAAATTCATGTAGTGCAAGGGGAACGCGCCATGGTGGCTGATAATAAATCGCTCGGGCAGTTTAAATTAGATGGTATTCCGCCATCACCACGCGGCATTCCACAAATTGAAGTAACATTTGACATTGATGCCAACGGTATTTTAAAAGTAACTGCCAGTGATAAAGCCACAGGCCGCAGCCAAAACATCACTTTAACGGCTTCCTCAGGTTTATCTGCTGAAGAAATTGAACAAATGAGAAAAGATGCCGAAGCTCATGCAGCAGAAGATAGCAAACGACGTGACTTGGCTAACGCCCGCAACCATGCAGACCAAGCCCTTTATGCTGCCGAGAAAATGATAGGAGATTTTGGCGAAAAAATAGATGCATCTCAAAAAGATGCGATTAATGTTGCTATTCAGGCATTACGAGATGTTTATGCCGGTGAAGATGTGCAAGCTATTCAGGCTGCCGAGCAAAACCTACAGCAGTTGTTGCAAGCCACTGGTATTAACAGTCCTGATGGACAACATCCTCAACATGACCCTGATATGCAAACCAAACCCTTTGATGGGAATGATGTAATCGATGGTGAAGTGAAAGAACTATGAGTCAAAGAGATTATTACGAAATATTAGGCGTTGCTCGAACGGCATCGACCGATGAATTAAAAAGCGCATACCGAAAACTAGCCCGCCAATATCACCCCGACGTTAGCAAGGAAGAGGGCGCAGAAGAGAAATTTAAGGAAATTAACGAAGCCTATAGCGTCCTTTCAGATGCTGATAAACGCGCTCGCTATGACCGATTTGGACGCGCTGGTTTAGGTGATATGGGCGGCGGCGGAACATACGACTACTCTGTCAACTTTAACGATATTTTTGAAGAGTTATTTGGGTTTGGCGGCGGAGGCAGAAGTTCACGCCGCAATGCCCCTCGCCGTGGGCGAGATTTGCAAATGCAGGTTAAATTAACCTTCGAAGAAGCTATTTTTGGCATTGAACAAGAAGTGGAATTTGAACGCGATGAACATTGTGCTACTTGTAAGGGTAGTGGCGCAGAACCAGGCGCCAGTGTTCATACTTGCCAAACTTGCGGCGGGCGCGGTGAAGTTCGTCAGGTTCGCCAAACCTTTGTCGTACAAATGGTAGAAACGGTCACATGCCCTAACTGCCAAGGGCGCGGTCAAATTATTGAAAAAGTGTGCCACACCTGTACAGGTCGCGGCTTAGAACGAAAGCGCATTAAAAAGAAAGTATCCATTCCTGCTGGGGTAGATAACGGCATGCAAATTCGTTTGCCCGGCGAAGGTCAGCCCGGTACCAATGGCGGGCCAAACGGAAATTTGTTTTTAGCCGTGGAAGTGAAGCCCCACAAGTTCTTTAAACGGCGCGGAGAAGATATCTTACTGGATTTAGATATCAACATTGCCCAAGCTACCTTAGGGGCAGATATTCTTGTTCCTACCGTAGATGGAGAAGAAAAATTAAGCATTCCAGCCGGAACCCAGCCGGGGCGTGTATTTACCTTGCGAGGAAAAGGCGTGCCCAAAATTCGTATGAGCGGCCGCGGCGACCAAAAAGTGATTGTTAATGTAGATATTCCAACAAAATTAAGCAAAGAACAAAGAGAGATTTTTGAGCAATTGGCAGCTACCCTTGGCACAACACCCAAGCCGCAATCTCAAGGCTTTTTTGATAAATTAAATGATTTGTTTGGTGGTTAATTAAATGAGCAATTGGTTAGAAGTTTCGTTAAATGTAAACGGCGAGTTGGCAGAAGCCGTGGCCGATGTACTGGGGCGCTTTGCTCCCAATGGGGTTACTACTGAGCAAGGCGTTCATTTTCTAAATGATGAAGATGAAGGCACGCCTACAGGCCCCATTACTGTGCGGGCTTATTTGCCGGTAGATGAAACCCTTGAAGAGACCAAACTAAAGCTCGAACAGGCCCTCCATTTTCTAGGCATGATCCAGCCTATTCCAGATCCCGTTTACACGCCCATCGCAGACCAAAACTGGATGGAAGCTTGGAAGGTTCGCTACCAGCCGATAGAAATTGGTGAAAAATTAATTATTGTGCCCGTATGGATGGATTCTCCGAATCCGGAACGAATTGCGGTACGAATAGACCCGGGCATGGCTTTTGGAACAGGAACACACCCCAGCACACAATTGTGTTTAGAGTTACTAGAAAATAGCTATGAAGCCCTAAATGGCTTTAAAGAGATGAATGTAATTGACTTGGGCTGTGGCTCTGGCATTTTAGCAGTGGCAGCGCTTAAAATGGGCGCTAAAAAAGCAATTGGGGTAGATATTGACGAACAAGCAATTACAAATAGCCGAGAAAACGCTGAGAATAATGCAATTAATTCTGACACATTAATTTTAGGGGTTGGCTCTGTAACAGAGTTATTGGCTGGGCAGTTTTCTTATACTCACGCGCCGTTGATATTTGCCAATATTCTCGCGCCGGTTTTAATTCGCCTATTTGATGCGGGCATGGCAAAATTGGTTGCCCCCGGCGGCAGATTAATTTTGGCGGGTATTTTAGACCACCAAGCCGATGATGTTTTAGCAGCCGCCCAAAAACAAGGATTGCAATTCATAGAAAAGCGGCAAATTGCCGATTGGGTGGCATTAACTGTTGCATAGCAAAAGAGCGGCATTCGCCGCTCTTTTTATTTCTGTATCTTTGAAATGGTTAATTAATCCGAAAGATTTGTAAATGCCAAAGGCAAAGATAGCCCTAGGCTAGTGATAAGCATGCTTAATATAGTTTGATGGATAGGCCAAGTAACATCATAAAAGAAGATGGGGTATGGGGCGGTGATTAAAGTGGTATAGGCCGTCCATGTGGCATAGATACTTAGATAGTTAATTAAAAATGCCAAACTTGTTTTTAGTATTTTATTCTTTAAAAAACCAGCTAGGCTGTGGCCTCCCGCTAAGGCAAAAGTGCCAAGCATTAAAACGCTGCCTGTGGGAATGGCTTGAAACGAGAGCATTTCGTATCGTTTTAACATCACAATGTCGTAAAGTACCAAAGCAATGGCAATGAATGTGCCCCCTAAAATGCTCCCAGCCAAGAAGCGTAGTGTTTTGGCACTCCGAGAAAGGCGTTCGGTAGCCAGCATCGAGAAGGTTAATCCTAACCCTAATAATAGACCAGCGAATAGACCATGCTCGATGGATGTGGTGATTCGTAAGGCATCTAAAAATGTGGGTAAGCGGTAGTGAAAATAGGTGTGCAGGCTTACGGCTAAAAATGCACCAAAACTGCTGATTAAATAGGCTTGCAAAATTTGGATTGGGTTTGCAAAAAGTTGTCTTAATGCCCACTCGCCGCTAATTTGTACCCTTGTGTTTAGGCTAATGCTCTTGGGTAAAACGCCTGCGGTTTGCATACAGTTGAGGATGATTGGCAAACGTTGCGCTTCGTCTTTAATTTTTAAGATTTCGAATAGTGCTTTTTCGGAGCGGAGATGACCGATTAAATAAGCCGCTTCTACCCCAGCATCTGAGTCGTCTTTGGCTAATTGGGCTAATAATATGTCTGTTTGTTCATCTAACGCAAGGGGCTGCCAGTTGTGTTGTGTTGGAGTGAGTTTTCTTATTAAGGCGAGTAGTTCTTGCCGCAGCACACGATCATTTAACCTGACTGCTGCATGTAAGAGCGGAATGATTTGGTCAGTGGTAAGGGGTTCTTCGAGCGCAGCTATTCCTTGGTCTGCTACTAGGTGTTGAACGATGCGGGCAGACATGCTGCCGCTATCCACATTAATTAATTCAACAGCTAGTTTTAACCGTTCTTGGGGTTTGATAACGCGTCTCCACCAAATGTGGTCGTTGTAGCCATAACTAAGAGCGGCTTGCAGCATAAAGCGTTGCGAATTTGGCGGAATAGGCTGGGTTTCGTCTGAAGAATATTGCCCGGCATCTACCAGTGCAAATTTAGTGAGGGTTAACGTCATGGTGCCGTCTGGTGAGCCGTAGCGAATTAAATTGCTAGAGAGTAATTCTTTGGCATTAATGTTTTCAAACGAAACGCTTTGCCAGTCTTCTTCTTTAAGTAATTTAATGGCTGGCTTATTAAATAAGCCAAATATTTTTTGCATTTCTTCATTAAGTGATTTTGGTCTTTTATCTGGGTTGGCGGCAGTGAATTGGCGCAAGATTTTAATAAAGCCAACGGGTAAGTCTGAAATAATTGCGCGTGGGTCTGGTAATTGTTCTTTAGAGTAGAGTTGCTGCATACCGAGTGATTTTTCACCATGCCAAGGCAATGTGCCGGTGAATATCTCGTATAAAAGGATACCAAAACTAAAAATATCAGACGCGTAACTGGCATCTCCTAAGGTGTGTTGCTCAGGTGGAGAGTATGATGGCGTTCCGCGCCCTGTGTGTAATACTTGGGTGCTGTTGCCAATCACACGCGCGAGGCCAAAATCGGCAAGGTAGATGTTACGGCGTAGGTCTATTAGTACATTTCCTGGTTTTAAATCGCGGTGCACAATCCCTTTTTTATGTAAATACTCTAGTGCAGATGCAATTTTTGCCGCATAAGTAAGGGCTTCATTAAAAGGCAGGGGTGTTCCACGAATAATTTCTGCAAGTGAGCCGCCAGCAATATAGGGGGTGGTTAAATAACGCATCCGTCCTTCCATCCCGTAATCTAGCATTGGAAGAATGTACGGATGGTGTAATGCGGCGAGTTGAGCGACTTGACGAATAAAAATGCGCTCGTCAATTTCTTGTTTATCATCGGCTAAACTCTCTGCAAATTTAATGGCTACAATGCGGTTATGGTCACGATCTACCGCAGACCAAACGTCTCCTTGCCCACCAGAGCCAATTTTTTCTAGTAGGCGGTAGTTTTTAAATTCAGTTCCTGTTTTAAATTCGCGCAGATGTTGGGGTAGGTTAAGAAATGCCATGGCTAGCTAGTTAGAAGCATTTAAAACGCAGCCATTGTCAAATGTAATTTGAATTGAGTATCCACTGACTGCTAAATCATCTTGAAAATTAAGCAATAGTTGCTCTGTGCTTGCATCTGAAACTTCTCTGGTGCTAGCAAGGCCTGTCCAAGCAATTTCTGAAGGGAAAATACTTGGCGTATTGTTATCTGCTCCGTTCCAAGCTTGGTTGCCATCTACTGCCACATTTTTAAGTTTTTGGCTGATGGGGCTTTCAATCCAATTAACGGTAAGCCCATCCATGCGGATGGTTGCCCCAGTTGAATTTGTAATATTAATGGCAAGGTTATCTAAACCTGAAAGCCCAAGACTGCCCAAAGTGATATTCGTACACGAGGCTAAGGTAGCTGTAGCAGTGGGGCTGGGTGTGGTTGTATACGTTGCTGTTGGTCCACCAAGCGTGGCTGTAAAAGTAGGTGTAGCCGTCGAAGTATTCGTCGCTGTTGCTGTATGGGTAGCGGTTGGGGTTGCTGTGGCTGTGCTGGTCGTTGTAAAAGTTGGGGTAAATGTTGGTGTCAGCGTGGCAGTGCTAGTACGAGTGAGTGTAGGGGTTTTTGAATGAGCCGGTGGGTTGTTAACCGGTTTTTTGGTTGCTGTTGCAAAAAGAGATGAGAAATTAAAAACAGGTGTGTTAACCAGCGTCGCAAAGGTTGGGAGGGGCGGGCTGGTAGGATAGGCGGTGTTCTGGCTACTTTCGGTTGGGTTTCCGCTTAAAATATTTAAGATTTCACTTTGAGATAACGGTTCAATCTCGTTTCCAGAGCAAAATTGCCCGGTTAAAGAACAAGCCAAAGCCAATTCATCTGCTGATAATGGTAAAGGGTCCGAAGGTGGCCCCGCCGGATTTGTTCCATCTTGTCCTCCCATTGGGATAGAAACCTGCTGGCCGGCCCCAAAACTTACCGTCTGACCATCAGCCGTTACCTGTGCTGCACCGCTATACAAAGTAATATCCATGCTGCCGTTGCGAGTTGCGGTTAAGCTGGCTGTTCCTGCTAAAACCAGTTCGCTGCCATTAATATTTAATTGAATTCCAGTTCCGGCTGGCATACTAATCATTAAACCGTCAAATGGAACATCATCACAAATAATTTGTCCCAACTCGTTATAAAAGTAAAAAGTTTCAATGCCCGGTTGGTCTTTGTTAATATGGGTGTTGCCAAATGCAATCATGGTTACTGTTTCGCCGGGCAAAGAACGAGGTAAATTTGCTAAAATTTTAAATACGGCAATACCCCACTCATTGTTATTTAAGTTTAATGGAGATGCAGAAAGTTTTTCTACCCCATCAACATTAATAATATCTCCAAGTTCAGAAAATTCTGTAGGGTTATTCCCAGTTAAAAAGTCTACTTTAAGTGCATTATTGCCATAACATAATTGGTTGGTTCCCATGCTTTGACAAGCTTTGTCTGATTGTTGCATGGCTAATTCAATCATATTCTTACAAGTTAAGTCGCTTTCTGCTAATGCAGTTGCTGTTCCTTGATTTAATGTGTTTACCAAGCCAGATTGATATAAGCCCAAAGCCCATAACCCAATAAATAACAATACCAAAACAACCATTCCCAAAATACTGAGACGGAAGTAAGAAACGGGTGGTTTTTTTGATACTTTATTTTCAGACATGGTGATTTAAGTTTGGTAAATAAGCACCAACCTCATACGTCCTAACCGTACCATTGTTCCACTGGGTAATGGATAAATCTTTTGCGGCACAAGGCGTTGTTCTTTAATCCAAGTGCCGTTGGTGCTGTCTAAATCCATAATCTCATAGCCATTTTCGCTTTTAAAAATAGCACAATGTTTACGAGAAATGCCAAGGTCAAAACCACCAAAAGGGATTAAGTCAATAATTCGTTCCCCGAAATCTTCCATCGAACGCCCTAAGACAAATTCATCATCATTTAAAACAGCAATCGGAGAAGGCGAATCTAACAAGAAGATAGAAATGCCCGTTGCAGAAACTTTGGCATTCTGAATTAAATCTTCTACCTTATTAAGTATTTTTGTGTCGCCGGGCAAGTTTTGAGTGGTGGTGCGGCTGTGTTGATCGGGCAATGGGGCTTTGCAATAAGAACAAATCTCAGCATCTGCTGGATTTTTAAATTTGCAAACCGGACAAAATATTTCGATAGATTGGCTCATAATGTTCCCAAATTGGAGAGATAATCGATTAATACACACTAGTATACAATATTGAAGCCAATAAAAAACCACAGTATCGAAATTGTAATTCGCGAGCGCAGCTTGCTATTTTCTTAACCTGTGGCCTGTGCTATGATACAAAAGTCCTTAAAATTTTTGAAAATGGGTAATGAATATGACTCAAGCACTCTACAGAAAATGGCGCCCTCAACTCTGGGATGAAGTGGTTTCTCAGGAACATATTGTTCAAACCTTAAAAAATGCTGTCACCAGCGAGCGTGTCGCTCATGCCTATCTATTTTCTGGTCCGCGCGGTACCGGAAAAACCACCGCGGCTCGCTTATTAGCCAAAGCAGTAAATTGCTTAAATGAAAATAAAAGCAAGCGCCCTTGCAATGAATGTGCCCACTGTGCAGCGGTTAATGAAAATCGATTTATGGATTTAATTGAGATTGATGCAGCCTCTAACACATCAGTTGAAGATGTGCGTGACCTGCGCGATAAAATTAATTTCTCTCCATCTCAAGGAATTTATAAAGTTTATATTATTGACGAAGTACATATGCTTTCCACGGCAGCTTTTAATGCGCTCTTAAAGACCTTAGAAGAACCGCCGCCGCATGCCATTTTTATCTTAGCAACCACAGAAATTCATAAAATCCCTGCTACCGTGCTTTCGCGCTGTCAGCGGCATGAGTTTCGCAGAGTGCCATTAGGCGAAATCACCCGCCGATTAAGTGAGATATGCAAAGCAGAAAAAATAGATGTAGAAGATGGCGCATTAAATTTAATTGCCCGCCAAGCCTCGGGCGGGCTGCGTGATGCTATTTCTTTATTAGACCAGCTTGCCTCTATCGGCGAAAAAATCACCTTGCCGCTTGCCCAAACGGTTCTTGGCACAGCAACCAACCAATCAGTGATTAATATTTTTCAAGCCGTGGTAGAGCAAGATGCGGCAAAGGGTTTTAACGAAATACAATCAGCGTTAGACGGCGGAGCAGATGCGCGCGCGTTGGCGCGTCAAGTAGTAGACTATTTAAGAAATATTATGTTAATTCAAATGGGCAATGGCGAGCAAGTAGAAGTAAGCGCAGATGCCCGTTCTCAAATGGTTAGCCATGCAAAAGAAATAGCCGTTGCAGATGTGCTTCGCATGATGCGGGCTTTCAATGCAGCTGCTACCGATACCCGAGGGGGCTGGGCACCATCCTTGGGGCTAGAACTCGCTTTTGCCGAAGCGTTAGAGCTACCAGCCCAGCCCGAACCGGCTGTAGTGAAATCTCAGGTTAAAAAGAACTTAATTAAAACAGAATCACCTCAGGTTTTATATCAAGATCAATCACAAAAAAATACGGTCAACTCAGATGTGTTTGAGCGTGTTGTAAACTCTTGGAAACAAGTATCTACATTAATTAAGCAAAATAACGCAGATGCGGCTGCTTTGGTTAACTCCTGTAAGCCATTAGATATTCGCGAAGGCATTTTAATTCTTGGTTTTGCCAGCGATATTTTGCTGGAGAAATTTAATAAACCAGAAAATGTGGCTTTAACGCGCAAGGCAATGATGGAAGTAATTGGGGCAGACTTGCCCATTCAGGCGGTGGTGACAGGTGGTAAGGGGGCTTTGCCTCCTAATGTAAAACCAGATGGTATGGTAGCGGCTGCTTTACAAAATGGCGGAGAAATTGTAGATGTACAATAATTATATAAACTATCAATTAAATAGGAGTAAATAGCATGGCTAAAGGATTTAATAAAGGTCCGGCAATGGGCGGCAACCCCATGATGGGACAATTACAAAAATTACAAGCCCAAATGGCATTGGCGCAAGAAAAACTAGCGGTAGAAACGGTTACGGCTACATCAGGCGGTGGCGCGATTAAAGTAGTAATGACAGGTGACCAAAAATGTCAATCGGTAGAAATTGACCCCGAATTTTTAAAAGATGCTGACGCAGAAATGTTAAATGATATGGTTTTAACAGCGGTTAATTTGGCATTAAATAGCTCGCGTGAATTACAAGAAAAATTAATGGGCCCTTTAGCAAGCGGGCTTCCGTTTTAATTATTTAAAGACTAATTTGTAGCATAAGGATAAGATGATTCTTCCAGAGCCGCTTCAAAATTTAATTACTGCCTTCGAGCGTTTACCCGGCGTTGGTCCTAAAAGCGCTTCGCGGTTGGCGTTTTATTTGCTGCGCGCGCCCGATGATATTTCTATTTCCCTTTCTGATGCCTTGGCTTCTTTAAAAGCAAACACAGCCTTTTGCCCGAATTGCTTTAATATCATGCTGGCTGGGAGAGAATATTGCGAAATTTGTGAAAGCCAAGCCCGCGACGAATCGATTATTTGTGTGGTTGAAGAGCCAATGGATGTGCTTGCGCTAGAACGGGTAGGAATATTTAAAGGTAAATATCATGTGCTACATGGGGTATTAAATCCCATTGAAGGCATTGGCCCTGATGATTTAAAAGTAAAGCCGTTATTGGCACGCATTAAGCAAGGAAAAGTAAAAGAAATTATTATTGCTACCAACCCTAGTATGGAAGGGGATGCAACGGCTTTGTATTTGCGCGGCCAAATGGCGGAGGTGGGTTTGCAAATTACACGTTTGGCGCGCGGTTTACCCGTTGGGGGAGACTTAGAATATGCCGATCAAAACACCTTGTTAAGGGCTTTATCAGGAAGACAGGAGATGAATTAAAGGTTTAAATATATTGCCAACCTTAAAAAATGTACCAATTTGAATATTGGTACACGAATCGCCTTGACTCTTTCTCTCCTTTGCATATAATTTGCCTTCGCCATCAGGAACAGAACAAGCACAAAAATCTGTCTGACATAACAATTTGAGCAAAAAATAAATTGGTCAGGAAATACCCTTGACAGGCAAAAAGGCTTGTGTATAATTGGCAAGCCAGTCAGCACGAACGATTTCGTCTTCCCGACAGATCGATTACAAATTAGAGAGAAAGTACCGCCGAAGATTGGCGCACCGATGTCGAAGTAAGAGCATCGGTGATTTTATCTCTCAACATAGTTTGACAGGCCAGCTTGCGAGCAAAATATGTTTGCGATGCTGACGGAACCTTAACAACTGAAAAGTGATAGTAAGCAGCAAAATCCAGTCATAATTTCTTTCCGTAACACAAACGCGTGCAAACGCGATAAGTTTTTTGCGGAGAGTTTGATCCTGGCTCAGGATGAACGCTAGCGGCGTGCCTAATACATGCAAGTCGAACGGAGAGCCTTTGTAGTAATACAGAGGTTTCTTAGTGGCGAACGGGTGAGTATCGCGTTGGTGACCTGCCCCAAAGTGTGGGATAACAGTCCGAAAGGATTGCTAATACCTCATGTGATTATCGGCTTTAGAAACTGATAATTAAAGCAGTAATGCGCTTTGGGAGGGGCCTGCGTCCCATCAGCTAGTTGGTGAGGTAATGGCTCACCAAGGCTACGACGGGTAGGGGACCTGAGAGGGTGACCCCCCACAATGGAACTGAAAC
>CAYOGW010000005.1:0-6188 GCA_964403635.1 uncultured Anaerolineaceae bacterium
TTAAAAATATTTGAAGAAGCCTTAACTTTGGCAGAAAAAGAATATCTAAAATAAATACCAACAAAAACGGGAGAATTCTCCCGTTTTTGTTTTAATAAAATACTTCTCAAAAAACAACACTCTTCTAATACGCCAGCCAAACCCCAATGATAAAATAAAATCATGTTACCCGATTTTCGCATAAGACAACGTGACTACTTGCTAGAAATTGCCCGCGCGCTGACTCAAGAACTTGACCAGCAAAAACTACTCGCGCGCATTTTAAAGATTTCGATAGAAATGTTAGCCGGGCAAGCGGGATTAATTGCCCTAAGAGAAAAAAATGGAGAAAGCTGGAAGGTAACCTCGGCATACGGAATCCCCCCCGCCTTCCTCCGTTACCTCGAACCCCTCCTCGCTGAAGAACGCTCCTCCGAGCTTGATGTAAAAGAACTGAACCGCATGCTTAAAGAGTTAACCTATACTGCCAGCATGGGCTTGCTCAGCGGAACTGGCATTCAACTGGTTACGCACGGACGTGTTATTGGAGTAATTTTTATATTCCGCTCGTATGCCGATTTATTCTCAGCCAACGACAAACAACTGCTGCAATCCTTCGCCGACCAAGCCGCGATCGCTGTTTACAACGCCCAACTCTATACCCAAGTCAGTTACGAAAAACAAAGGTTGGATGCTTTAATTGACAGCGCCGCCGACGGCATCATCATATTAAACCCAGACCATACCATTGAGCGTGTAAATGACGCCTTTGAACGAATTTACGGCAAAACCGACACCGAATTACGCGGCTTACGACACGAAGATGTATTGCGCTGGCAGCGAAAACCAGACGGCCAAACCTTAGAAGAAGCAGAAGCAAACGGCTGGCCCAAAAGCCCGCAGGCTCATTTATATGTTGAAGGTGATTTGTTACGCGCAGAAGAAGCCCCGCCGTACATTCCCGTTGGCATTACCTACGCCCCCTTAATAGACCAAGACGGCAAATTAACCAATGTCATTGTGACCGTGCGCGACATTACCCATTTTCGCACTGCCGACGAAATGAAAAATACCTTTATATCCATTGTTAGCCACGAATTAAAAACCCCAGTCGCTTTAATTAAAGGATACGCCTCTACCCTCCGAAGGGATGACGCCCGCTGGGATAAACACATCGTGCAGGATTCGCTGGCAGTAATTGAAGAAGAAGCTGACCGCCTAACCAGCATGATTGAAGACCTGTTAGATGCCTCTCGCTTACAGGCCGGTGGTCTCTCTCTTAAACGGACTGATTTCTCGCTTGCCAATTTATCCCAAAGGCTGGCAGAACGTTTTACGACACAAACCAAAAAACACACTATCCTTGTTGAATTTCCAAGCGATTTTCCTTTGCTCTTAGCAGATGAAAGCCGCATTGAACAAGTTTTATCTAACTTAATTTCTAATGCCATTAAATATGCCCCCAACGGAGAAATTCGAATTAGCGGCATTGTTCACCCAGAGCAATTGGTAATTTGTGTTCAAGATGAAGGACCCGGCGTAGACCCGCATGATATGCCGCATATTTTTGACCGTTTTTACCGAGCAGATAAGGCAGCCCGAAAGACCAAAGGCGCGGGGCTGGGCTTATACTTAGCGCGAGCAATTATAGAAGCTCACGGGGGGCGCATGTGGGTAGACCCTCAAACCACTGGAACAAAAGGCGCGCGCATTTGTTTTTCCTTACCGCGCTAAAGATTAATTAATTCAGTGTAAAATCTATTCATTCAGGTATATCGATTCGAAAGGACTCTTAATTAAATGTCACAATCCATTCCAGCGCGCGAACAAGTAGAACAAAAATACACATGGAACGCGGAAAGCGTTTTTGCAACACCCAAAGCATGGGAAACTGAACTGAACCAAATCGTAGCCGAACTGCCCAATATTAAAAAATATCAAGGGCAATTAGGTCAATCTCCGGCTACTTTAATTAAAGCCATGCAAGCCATTGAAAACCTCATGTCGCGCTTGTATAAAGCGTATGTTTATGCTGGCTTTTCTTACAGCGTAAACACAGCAGACCAAAAAGCCGCCGCCATGCAAGGCAAAGCCCAAGGTGTTTTCGGGCAAACCTTGGCTGCCATTTCTTTTTTAACGCCAGAATTAATTGCGCTTGGAGAAGAAAAATTAAACCAATGGGTAGCAACCGATGCTGGGCTTGCGGTATACAAACAATATTTTCATAACCTGTTTCGCGAACAAGCCCATGTTCGCAGCGCAGAAGTAGAAGAAGTGCTCGGCATGCTGGCCGACCCCTTTGACGGTGCATCTACAGCCGCTAGTCTACTCACCAATGCAGACTTTAAATACCCCGCTGCCAAAGATTCGCAAGGAGACGACCTCGAATTATCCGAAGGCACCTTGTGGAAAATTTTAGCCACCAGTGACCGAACAGCCCGCCAAACCGCTTGGACGCTTTACATGGACCAGCACTTGGCATTTAAAAACACACTCGCCAGCAATTTAAGCACATCCATTAAACAGTCTGTCTTTCAGAGCCGCGTTAAAAAATATAACAACGTGCTCGAAATGTCTCTCTTTAGCAATAACATTCCTACTTCTGTTTTTCATAATCTCATTAGTACCTTTAAAAAACAATTGCCTGTTTGGCACAAATATTTTGCTATTCGGAAGCGCATCTTAGGCGTAGACCAATTACAACCCTACGACATGTGGGCTCCTTTAACACCCAACCGCATGCAAATCCCTTACGAAAAAGCAGTAGAAATGATTGCTGAAGGCCTGCTTCCACTTGGAAAAGAATATGTGGGCATTATGCGCAACGGCTGTTTGGAAGACCGCTGGGTAGATGTTTATCCTAACCAAGGCAAGAGAACCGGCGCATTTTCTTGGGGCGCAAAAGGAACCTTCCCTTTCATTATGATGTCTTACACCGATGAAATTTTTAGCCTCTCTACCTTGGCTCACGAGTTAGGCCACTCCATGCATTCCTACCTTACTTGGGAAAATCAGCCGCTAGCCTACGCAGACTACTCCCTTTTTGCCGCTGAAGTTGCCTCCAATTTTAATCAGGCAACCGTTCGGGCGCACCTGTTAAAAACCAACCCCGATAAAGATTTCCAAATTTCGGTAATCGAAGAAGCCATGGCCAATTTCTACCGTTACTTCTTCATTATGCCCACCCTCGCCCGCTTCGAACTAGAAACACACACACAAGTAGAAAACGGCGAATCGCTTACCGCCGACGCCATGATTGAATTAATGGCAGACCTCTTTAGCGAAGGCTACGGCGGGCAAGTCCATGTAGACCGTCAGCGCGTGGGCATTACCTGGGCTTATTTCCAACATTTATTTACAGACTATTACGTCTATGCCTATGCTACCGGCATTGCAGGAGCGCACGCCCTCTCAAACCGCGTGTTACGAAACGAACCCAACGCCGTAGATGATTATCTCGGCTTCTTAAAAGCTGGTTCTTCAGACTACCCGCTTAATGTTCTTAAACGCGCCGGTGTAGACCTTGCCAGCCCGCAACCTGTAGAAGAAACTTTCGCCGTCATGGCCAGTTATGTAGACCGCCTTGACGAACTTACCAAATAAATAGGTTTTTAAATGCCACAAACTCAAATTGCATGTCCACGCTGCCGTCAAATGATTCCCGCTCAAGTAGAGCAACTGTTTGATGTCAGCGCAGAGCCAGCCGCCAAACAACGCCTACTGGGCAACCAGTCTAACTTTGCTCGTTGTCAATTTTGCGGATTCGAAGGCCCGCTGGCTACCCCAATCGTTTATCACGATAACGAAAAAGAACTCCTGCTGACGTACTTCCCCTCCGAACTGATGATGCCAGTTAATGACCAAGAACGCATGGTCGGCCCATTAATCACACAAGTAACCAACCGATTGCCCGCCGAAAAACGCAAGGGATATTTATTACGCCCGCAAAGTTTTTTAACCTACCAAAGCCTGTTAGAACGTATTCTCGAAGCAGATGGCATTAGCAAAGAAACCATCGACGAGCAACAAAAACGCATGGCCTTAATTCAACGTTTGTTACAAATTACCACCAGCGATGTGCGAATCGAAGTCATTAAACAAGAAGCCGCGTTACTAGATGAAAACTTTTTTGCACTATACAACAAACTCATTGAAAGCGCTCTCGCCCAAGGTCAACAACCCATGGCGCAAGCCCTCAACGGTTTACAAAACGAGTTACTAGACCATTCGGAATATGGGCGAAAATTAAAATCTCAATTTACCGAAATGGAAGAAGCTGTAAAATCGTTACAAGCCGCCGGACAAGGATTAACCCGCGAAAAACTGCTCGAAATTTTTCAAGAAGCGCCGAGTGAAGACCGCTTAAAAGCGTTGGTAAGCCTGACCCGTAATGGTTTAGATTATTCTTTCTTCCAAATATTAACTGGTCAAATTGATCAGGCGACTGGTGATCAAAAACAAAAACTAGAAGAGTTGCGCAGCAAAATATTGGACTTCACCAACGAAATAGACAAAGCCATGGAAGTTCAAATGAAAGCGGCCAATCAGTTTATTGAGACTATTTTAAACGCGCCTGATATTGCTCAAGCGACCGTTCAAAACATCAATCAATTTAATGATGTCGCTATTCAGGTTTTAGAAGCAAAATTAAAAGAAGCAAATCAAAAACAAGATGCTGAAATGATGCAAAAACTTCAACAAATGGTTATGGTTTTACAACAGGCCAGCACCCCACCTGAAGTTGCATTGATCCAAGAATTAGTAGAATTGCAAGACGATGCATCCATTGAAAAAATGCTTAAAGACCGCGAAGCTGAAATTACAGAAGACTTAACCGGTACTCTTGCGACGTTAATGCAGCAAGTAGAAACCCAAAAAGCTGAAAACCCCGAAGCGGCAGAAATGCTCAATCGGTTAGAAAACGTTTATCGGGTGTTAATTAAATTCCAAATGCAAAAAAATCTTCAATAAAACAAACAGGCCGTGCAGAAAATTGCACGGCCTGTTTTCATCATAAAAATCACGAAGTAGGGTTATCTAAGCGTATACCGTGACCGCGTACGGTTACAATATACTCGTGAGTAGAATCCATCTCCGCCAGTCGATCTCTTAATCGTCGAATCAATGCGTCAAGCGCTTGATCAGAAACCCCAACGGATTGGTCATCTCCCCAGGCTGCTGCAACCAAATCGGCTCGGCTAACCACCTGACCTTCATGATTATAAAGAATAGACAAAAGGTGAAATTGCAAAGCCGAAAGAGACGGGCTCATTTGGTGTTGATTAATCCATACTTGCCGAGAACGGTCATCTAACATTAATCGACCTAATTTAACAGGTAAAGACTCAAGTGGCATGGTCGCATCTGAACTGACATACATAAACTCTTGCGCCATAGCTACTCGAAACAAATCACCATCTTGCAAAACAACAGGAGATGAGAGCAAGTCTCCGTTGTTATAAGTACCATTTTTACTGCCTAAATCTTCTAATATAAGGCCTTGAGCGTTGGGGGTTAATCGGGCATGAAAACGAGAAACCTGCCGGTCAGGAATAGCGATTTCGCAACCCGCGTCACGACCCATCACCACTGGGCGAGCAATAGACCACCGCTCCCCTTTAAGCGGGCCGTTTTGCGCAATCACAATTGGAGCGTCAGAAGAATCATCCTTCATAAAGCCTCAACGCTTAAAAAAGTCATTAAAGAATTCAATCTCATCAGTGGTTATAATATAGCAGAAAAGCGCTCAACTGTGCAAAACACGCCGAAATTAATCTTGCACAGCCCCGCCTTTAAAGGGAACTAAATATGCCAGTACCACGCAAAGCCGGAGAACTATTGCGTGGTCGTTATCACATCCTTGAACGAATTGGGCAAGGCGGCATGGGCAACATCTACCTTGCGGAAGATGAACGCCTAAAAGGTCGCCGCTGTGCTCTCAAGGAAGTTGAACACGATCGCAATCTCTCAAAAAAAATATTAGAAGAAGCCCGCGAACAATTTTTACGCGAGGCGACTGTTCTTGCGCGCCTAGACCACCCCAACTTGCCCAAAGTGTCCGACTTCTTTTCTATCAATGAACGAGACTATTTGGTCATGGATTATGTGCCCGGCAAAGACCTTAGAACCCTCGTCCTTGAAGCGCGGCAAGAAAACCGTTTTTTAAACGAAAAAGATGTTTTAAATTGGGCATCTCAAATTAGCGAAGC
>CAYOGW010000005.1:6288-46356 GCA_964403635.1 uncultured Anaerolineaceae bacterium
ACCGTTTTTTAAACGAAAAAGATGTTTTAAATTGGGCATCTCAAATTAGCGAAGCTTTAACTTTTATGCATCGCCAAGACCCGCCCATTGTCCATCGTGATATTAAACCTTCCAACTTAAAAATTACTCCCGATGGTGTCATTAAATTAGTCGATTTTGGTTTGGTTAAAGTGCTCGCACCAGATGAAGAAACCATTACCATTATTCAAGGGCAAGGAACTGTTCTATACACCCCGTTAGAACAATATGGCGGTTCTGAAATGCATACAGATGCACGGTCAGATATTTACTCCCTCGGTGCAACACTCTACCACCTTTTAACTACTCAAGCCCCCATAGACGCCAGACAACGGTTTTTATATCCCGAAAACCTTGTACCACCACGACGAATCAATCCGTCCATCAGCATTCGTGTCGAAAAATCAATTTTATGGGCCATGGAATTGCACCCAGATGACCGTCCAGATTCTGTCGAATCACTTCGGCAATATCTCTTTGGTACCAAAGAACTACCAACCCGCCCCATGATTAAACCACGCCGCGGCTTCACCCTGCAAGCCTTGCTTGCCCCCCCAGAAAGCATTTTATTGGGTATTTCAACCGCCCTATTACTGCTTAGTTTGCTCAGCACGCTCAGCAGATAACTTCCATCCCCAGCCCCCTACAAACCCCATTAATTGTCCAAAAACAATCGCTTGCAAAAATGCGGTGAAATCTCTATCCTGCAGCCATTCTATACTGCCAGGGAAACTTAAAATTAAATAGTTATACGCTAACAAGCCTCCCATAAAAGCCAGCAACCCCCAACGAATGGCCCAACGCATATCAGCCAATTGCAAGCCTAACCAATAAAAAAGCCAACTGCCCGCCAAAACAGCCAGCATGGCAATAAACCAACCCAACACTGTTGGATATCCATTTTGGGTAATCGGCACCCCATTTTCTGCAAAATCATTCGCTGGGGTTGGCTCAAAAGCTGTTTGAGTAACTTCAGCAGGGATTAAAGTAGGCGTGACGATAACGGGAATAGAACCTTCATTGGAAATAGAAAGCTGAATTGTGGCAGAAATTCGGGCAGGCTCACTCTCAGCGCGAATCTCAATAAAGCCAGGTTGATCCAAGCTGAAAACCGTAGCCGCGACCCCATCTTGGGTAAGAGCATCCACTTGCTGGGTTAAACCACTCTCGCTCCGAGAAAGAATAAATCGCACCACGGTTCCATCGGGTACCGGGTTAGCATTTCTATCCAATACAATTCCCGTTCTTACTGCAATCGAATCGCCCACCTTATACAAAACTGGCGGAATAGGCTCAGGCGTAGCTGTTTGCGAAACCGAACCCGGGGTTGCCTGCTCAACAAATAACGGAATCACCTGCGTTGCATTAGGTAATAAAGTCGTTAATAAATCATATCCAATGCCATGAATCGAAACTGGAGAAGCACCAACCGGCGTAATCTCCTGAAAAAGCAAGCGGGCGGCCACCTCAACAAATGGATTCGATTCGGAGTACAAACTGTAATACGCGGTCACACGGGCAATATCAGTAGCATCCATATAATAAGGGGCACCAAAAGAAAACAAAATTACCTTTTTGTTTTGTAACAACTCTTGCTTCTCAGTCAAAAACTGACGAAGGGTATTAACTTGGTTAGAACCTTCACTTAAATCCAAAGCCGAAATAACAATCCAATCTGCTCGTCCCAACGAATCAGAGAAATTGGTTGTTTGTAATTGATTATCTAAAAGCAAACGCATATCTAAAAAGGAAAAAGATGATAAATGAGATTGTCTTACCAAACTTCCTGTTTGAGGACCATACAATCGCAAAATGGCATTCTGTAAAGCATCCTGCGCAAGAATAGGAACATCTACACAAGTACTACACTGCCGCGCAGGCGTATTATCCGTAATAAAAACCATATACTCCCGATCTAAAGGCGGGTCTGGCAAAATAGATGGGAAATCTGCCTTTGATGGGCTGATTAAAGTTGCCGATTGCCTCGCAATGTCAAACACAACCGCATCCGACTGCCCCAAGCGTTGAAATCGATTCGCTTCGGGGGTAATAACACTTAAAGCAAACGCCCCATACAAACGATACTTTAAAACCAAAATTCTCATCACAGAAGCATCCACCCGTTGAGCAAAAGCCGGGTCTTCTCGATATTTCTGTACAAAAAAGTCTAGGGTTCGCAAAATGGTTGTGTAATTATCCGGCGCATCACTAGAGACAATTTCACCCATATACAACAAATCATTGCCAGCCAAAAATGCATCGCGGGCTACCAAACGCGCCGCAAAACCAGCTTGATTTGGGTCATAAAACTTTCGAATTGCTTCAGTACCTAAATTTTCACTCACCACAATGCCGCCAGAAGATCGCCAAATCGAAAGTTCTGGCAAGCTCATCATGGCATCTAAAGCCGCCTGATCAAAACTTACAGGGCGGGTTGTTGCGCGAATATTGCCCTGAAAACCCTGATACCGAATATGGGAAACCAACAAACCATCCACTGTTTTATCTAAGGAAGGAGCCAAGCCCGTCACTGAAAAAAAGGGAAATAAATCAATTTGTTTTAGTTCTTCCAGAGATTTTCGCACAGTCGCAACTTCTATTTCAGGAGAGCGGTCTGAAGCCCCGCGCCCAGGAAAGTGCCTCGCAATAACCGCCATACGGCTTTGGCTGCCCAAATGCAAACCAGAAACGTAAGCCTGCCCCATTTTGGCTACCCAATAAGGGTCACCACCAAAAACGCGGGTACTTAAATCAGAACTTAATGATGGATTCGGGTTTTCCAAAACGTCTAAAGACAAGCCCAAATATAAATTAAATCCAAGCGCGCTTAATTCTTGCCCCATAACCTCACCGGCTCGCTTGGCATTAATGGGTTGCCAGGTTGCTCCAATCGCCATTTGATCTGGCAAAACCGTTAAACCGCTTAAAATTTGGTCATTGGGATAACCGCCGCCTTCTTGAGCAATCCCTACAAATAATGGGATATATTGAGCCGATGGAATAGGTTGCCTTTCCGTCGGTTGAGCCGCATCCCACTCGGTTTGCTGAAGTTTGTTAATTAATTGCTGTGCCGCCAAAGTTGTATCAGGCGCGGCAATAAAATTATCATTGCGCGCCGCAAGCATTACCCCGCCCACATGATGATTTGTAATTAAATCGGCAATTTGCGATTCTGTATTAAAGTCACTTCCATTAAATGTCACTAAAAATAACTGCCCCACTTTTTCTTCTGGTGACATTTGCGATAACAAAACCTGGGCCTGAATATTTGGCACGGGAACTTGAGCAGCGGCAGTGCCAGGCAAAGAAATTAAAATTAACATAACCATTACAGCAGAAAAGATTTTTACTTTCATGGTGTATTCCCCTCTGCAACAAAATGTTCATGCGCCAACAAAGGGTCATCTGTAAAAATAGCATCCACACCCATCTTTTTTAATCGGCGCATTTCTTGCGGGTCATTCACCGTCCAAACTTGAACAGCCCGTTTTTTGGTATGAGCATTTATCACCATTTGCGGATTAACATCTTCATAATAAGGATGCACCGCTTCAATAGCCATCCACTGACCTGCCAGCCTTTGCCACCAACCTGCATTTTTTGGCAGGGCAAGCTGACCACACGCCGCCGTTGGCGAGAGCTTTTTCACAGCCACTAAGTTATGCGGCAAAAATGACGAATACAAAACCCTGTCTTGAAGATTAAATTTCTTTACCAAATTAACCACTTGCTTAACAAGTGAATCAAACGGGCTGGCATAGTTTGTTAGTTCAATATTCATTAATATTTTTTGACCAAACGTTTCAAATACATCATCTAATGTAGGGATGGGTTGGTTCCGAAACTGCTCTCCAAACCAAGAACCCGCATCCAGTTCACGCAGGGCGGCTAGGGGGAGCCCGCGAGCAGAGCCGGTACCATTGGTCGTCCGATCCACTGTATCATCATGAAGCACAATCACCCGCGAATCAGATGTCAATTTAACATCAAACTCTATTGCTGGTGCGTTTTGTTTTAACGCCGTCTCAAATGCCGCCAGCGTATTTTCTGGGGCATAGGCCGAGGCGCCACGATGGGCATAAAACAGGGGAAATGGGTATGAAGTAGTCATAGAAAAAGATAACCGCAATACGCTCGATTATAGCGTACTGCGGTTTAAGATTAAAAACGGCTACGGATTTATAACTCTACAAAGTAGGCTTGTGCCGCTTTCTCCAAAAGTTCACGAGTCATGGCTGGCTCTAAAGACGAATAACGAGCAATATCAATAATCTGGTCACACAAATCTCTTGGGTGTGAAGCGCGTAATTTGCGATTACGCTTGATATACCATTCTTGAAGAAGATAGGCTAACCCTTGGTCATCATATTGCACGCCTTTGCCTTGAGCAACCCGTTTAAATATCTCTCGATATTCTTCATAAGAGGGGTCACCAATTTCAATTTTATGGCGTAAGCGTCTTAAAAAGGCTTCGTCCACAAGGTCTTTGGGCGGCAGGTTTGTAGAGAAAACGACCAACACATCAAATGGCACTTCCATTTTACGGCCAGTATGCAGGGTTAAAAAGTCTAAGCGATTTTCCAGTGGAACAATCCAACGATTTAACAAATCGCGCGGGCGAACTTGCTGGCGGCCAAAGTCATCAATTAATAAAATTCCGCCATTGGCTTTCACCTGAAACGGGGCTTCGTAAAATTTATTGGTGTCATCAAAAACCAAATCTAAGCCTGCTAAGGTTAATTCACCACCTACCACAATAAATGGCCGTTTAATATGTACCCACCGAGGGTCACGACGGGTATTCGAGCGCAATGAGCCTGTTCCAGAAGCGGTGGAATCTTCATCGTGCGCCCGTTGATGATTAACACTGTCATATAACTTAATTACTTGCCCGTCTACATAAAGAGCAAATGGGATATACATATCTTGCTGCAAAATTAAATTACCAAACGCGCGCGCCACACTGGTTTTACCGTTACCGGGCGGGCCATACAAGAAAATGGATGTACCCGAATTAAGCGCAGGACCGAGCCGCTCAAAGGTGGTATTAGATAACACCAACTGAGATAACAATTGTCGCATCGTACGTGAAGTAACTGCTACACGGTGATGGCTCTGTTTTTTAACAGATTCGTTATACACTTCTATCGGCACAGGCGCGGGTCCAGCGTATTGGCTTCTTTCCAAGGCTTCACGGGCTCGGGCTGTGCCAGCCCCTGTAATCGCATATTGATAAGAACCTTCTCCCAGACCCGCCTGAGAAGACTTAACTTCAACCAATTTTTCACGCTTTAAGGCTTCTAAAATTTGGTCTGTCACCCCAGCAAATGGCAAAGCAATGACCTCCGCAATTTTAAAGCCAGATAAAAACCCTTGAAAATATAATATTTTTAAAGCCAAGTCTTGTAACCAAAGGAAAGACAAGCCTGTATCATCTAAGTTGGCAATAGGCGGCGGCACAAAAGCTGGGCCGTTAGACATACCAGATGTGGTGCGAGGGGGTGAGTTGGTTAATGACATAAAGTTCCTGCCTGCGAAATTAATTAAAAAGAACAATAAGATTATAGCATGTGCCACTCACATACAACATCAACCCAATACCAAAAATTTCATTAATCTCTTATAATGCCTTCATGAAACTTTCAGTCATAATCCCTGTCTAT
This sequence comes from uncultured Anaerolineaceae bacterium, assembly GCA_964403635.1. Taxonomy (GTDB): domain Bacteria; phylum Chloroflexota; class Anaerolineae; order Anaerolineales; family Villigracilaceae; genus JANJTV01. The sequence goes on from CAYOGW010000005.1 coordinate 11,970, forward strand.
AACGAAAAAAATACTGTTCGAGAAATTGTTAGCCGAGTAACAAACATGAAAATGGCCGATGAAATCTTAATGATTGATGACGGCTCTAAAGACGGCACTCGCGAAATTTTAGCAGAGCTGGATGGCAAGAATAAAGTGCGGGTTATCTTACATGAAAAAAATATGGGCAAAGGCGCGGCGGTAAGAACCGGCATTCAGGCTGCTAAAGGCGATATTATGCTCATTCAAGATGCCGATTTAGAATATGACCCACGCGAGTACCCAAACCTACTCAAGCCGCTAGATGAGGGGCTGGCCGATGTGGTATACGGCTCCCGTTTCCTCGGCGCGCCGCGCCGCCCTATTCTGTTCTGGAATATGATTGCCAACAAACTATTAACGTTAATGACCAATATTCTCTACAACAACATCCTTACTGATATGGAAACAGGGTACAAAGTGTTTCGCCGAGAAGTAGTAGAAAATATGAAATTAAACGCCAACCGCTTTGACTTTGAACCCGAATTTACAGCAAAAATTTTGAAAAGAAAAGTTCGATTGTATGAAGTGCCAATCGTATTTAACCCACGCGAATATTCTGAAGGCAAAAAAATCGGTTTACGAGATGCCTTCGAAGCCGTTTGGGCGCTGCTAAAATACCGCTTTGTTGATTAAATAAAAAAACCGCCAAAAAGGCGGTTTTTTTATTTGCGCATGCACAGACGAAAATTCTGTTATAAAATCAAATTCATGAACGAAAATATCCCCTTCTACAATAAGCCGCTTAATCGCGCTATTTTCTTAATCTTTCTTGGGTTTTTGTTATACACACTATTGCAATTTGGGTTAAGCCCGGTCGTACCAGAAAACAGCAGCGAAACAGCACTGTTACGCGCTCAACAAGATTTATTTAATCGAACCTTAATTAATAATATTCCGCTAGACAGTTTTATTTTTATCGTGTCAATGGTTATTTGGCTTATATTTTTCGCCCAATTCATCTTACCTGTCAAAACAAGAGGGCAACGCCAAGCAATTGTAGAACGTATGGTAGAGTACTTATCCGGTTTTCATGGACCCGCCATTTTCATTGAAAATGGCATCGTTCGTGCCCGTGAAAGTGACAGCGAGAATAAACGCCGAGGCTTAGGCGTTATCTGGTTAGATTCAGCCAGCGCGGCGATGCTTCGAACCCAAGTGGCATTTACCAGGGTAGTCGGCCCGGGTGTTCACTTCACCAAAAATCATGAATATATCGCCGCAACGGTTGATTTGCACACCATGACCCAATCCATTGGGCCCAAAGACAGTGACCAACCATTTACCATTCGCAAAGAAGATGAAACTTACAATGAAGTACAAAAAAGACGTTGGGAAACCAGCGCGTTAACACGCGATGGAATAGAAGTGGTTGCCATTTTGTCTATAACATTCCGAATTAAAGCAAATCCCAACGAAGGTGGTACACCCTTCGGCTTCAACCCCGAAAGCACCCGCCTTGCCATTACAGCCTCTTTAACCAAAGATTCAAAACTCGATGCCCCTGTTTGGAGTGAATTGCCCGCCAAAATGGCGGTGGATGTTTGGCGGGAATATTTAAGACGATTTAAATTAAGCCAATTGTTTGAAGAATCAGACGATGATGAAACAACAATTTTACAAATGATTAATGCTCAAATCAAAGAAAGATTAAGTAAACCCAATGTGATGGCGCTGGACGAATTTGGCAAACCAATTATTGAAAATAAACAACCAAAATTAATTCCCAGCCGCGAATTTCAACAACTAGAAGAAATTGGCTATCAAGTGTATAGCGTTAATATTAAAAAGTTAATTTTTGCGCCAGAAGTGGAAGACAAAATAATTAATCAATGGAGCAGTTTGTGGCTTAAAAACGCTCAAAAAGAACGACAGCAAGTGGAAAGAAAACGCAAATTAAAAGAGATGGATGGTCAAAAAAATGCGCTCAAACAATTTGCAACGAGTTCAAGCGTGGATCTTTCACAAAATAACCCCAGAAACAAAGCCCATGCTTTAGAAATGCTCTATCGCTCTACCCATCGCGGCATTATTCGCAATAACGAATTACTGCGTAAAATGAACACAGAGCCCAGCGATTTAAATGACTTTGCAAATTGGATGAAAGACAAAGCGGAGAATCAATAACATGGCTGAAACCGCGATTCCTTCTACCAATTGGTTCCAAAGCACTGGGCAATGGATTTCCACTCAACTTGATAATTTTCTTAATTGGATATTTTCACTAACCCATGAAAACGCCGTTTTACGAAATTCTATCCGTTTAATTTTGTTCTTCTTAATCTATGTTGTATTTGTCACAACCCAATATAGTAGCGAAGAATGGCAAATTTTGTGGTCAATCTGGTTTCCTGCCGGGTTTACTATTCCACAAGACCCTACTCTTTTGTTAAATATCTTTTTTGGGATTTTTTTATCCCCCACGGTCGTTCGGCATCTCTTGGCGCTTGTTATTCCTTATTTTTTTATGCGAGAACTTGCTGCGGTTTACTTAGCCGATATTTTTGAAAAAGAACACCACATTGCTCGAGACTTCATTGGTCGGGCCGCTTTTGCTCAATCGTATTCCAGTATTCGTATTAGCCAAGGTAAAGTAGTAGAAGAATATGAAGAATCACCTATAATTCAAATTGGCGGACCAGGGAATATCATTGTTGAACTAGACAGCGCAGTTCTTTTTGAAAAACCAGATGGAACCTATACCATTATCGGACCTACCCCCAATAACACGCGCCAACGCGTTCGATTAGATGGGTTTGACCGCATTCGCCAAGGATTTGACCTAAGAGATTTTTCTGGAGACCAGCTTGTTTCTGCCCGCAGCCGAGACGGTATTTTGGTCACAGCAAAAGATGTTCGCTATACTTTTAGTGTGTACCGTGGAGAAAACCCTAAAAAAACCCTCGCTCAACCCTATCCATTTGATACAGAAATAATCGCCAATCAGGTTTATAAAGAAGTCCGTGTGGTCATGCCAGAAAAGGTTCCAGATAAACAACAACCGGAATGGAAAAAACCCAAGCCGGGTAATATTTACACGAACATTAATACACAATTAGGTAGTTTTATCAGCGAGCACGGCTTAAGTGAATTCCTTTCAGCGACGGGCTCTCCAGAGCAGACTGAATCAGATAAAACGGAAAAAGAACTGCGGGGAGGTTCGCTAAACGGGGTAGATGGGCACGAAAACGGAAATGGCAAGGCGGAACTCAATGAAAAAATTCGTGAATTTACATCGCGAGACAAAATTACAAAAATGTTTTATGAAGATGAAGATTTTAAGAAAAACTTAAAAAATAAGGGATTGCAGCTTAATTGGATCGGGGTAGGCACTTGGGATATTCCGCACGAAATTATTCCTCAGCGACATCTCGAAGCATGGAAAATTAGCCGCGAAAACTTTGTAAATAAAGACAAAGCAGAATTGGAAAAATTAGAAAAAGAAGCGTTGTTAACTGAATTTGTTCGGCTTATTGATAGTTTAATTTTAACTTGGCAAGATACAAAAAATAAATCGTTTGAAGAACAATGTAATATTTTAATTTCAGAGTATCACGAAAAATTAATTGCCGCGCATGATATTTACGAACGAAACGGAGAACCGGTGCCGCAAAATCTTTCGGTTGCTATTTATAAACTTAATCAATTGCTGGGTATTAAGTCTTATACGATCAATCCATCTGACCCCGGAGTAGGATAACTATACTAGGTGAAATTTAATTATGCTATTTAATCATCCCAATTATCAACCATTCAAACTTTCGTTTGAAGTTAACCGTGCAAATGCTCAAAAACAACCGATTGTAGCCCTTGAATCAACCGTAATAACCCATGGCTTACCTCGCCCGCAAAACTTAAATTTGGCACAAGAGATGGAAACCATGGTTCGCGAGAATGGCGCGACCCCGGCGACCATTGCGCTAATGGATGGATATATTCGCGTTGGTTTAAGCGAAGATGAAATGGAAAAACTCGCGAATGCCCAACAACCCATTAAAGTAAGCTTGCGAGATTTTGCCACAGGGTTAGCAGGTAAAAGAACCGGTGGAACAACTGTGGCGGGAACCATGTTTGCGGCTCATCGCTGTGGAATACCCGTTTTTGCAACCGGCGGCATTGGCGGTGTGCATCACGAAGCCCGCTTTGATGTTTCTACTGATTTACAAGCATTATCTAACACCCCAATGATTATTGTCTGCGCTGGTGCAAAACGAATTTTAGATTTACCCGCCACCTTAGAATATCTCGAAACGATGGCAGTTCCGGTAGTCGGGTATCAAACCAACCATTTCCCAGAGTTTTATGTTCAAGGCAAAACCTTGCCCGTCAGTGTAAGTTTAGACAGCCCCCAAAATATTATCGAGTTTGCTCACTACCACTGGAATGTGCTAGGAATGAAATCGGCTATTTTGGTTTGCCAACAAATTGACGCCAGCCACGCCTTAGATGTGAATCTCGCGGATGAAGCAGAACAGCAGGCATCTCAAGAAATCCGTGAAAAAGGAATTCGTGGTCAGGCTATTACTCCTTTTGAATTGCAACGTGTCGCCGAACTAACCAACGGAAAATCAATGCGTGCCAACATTGAACTCCTTAAAAACAATGCGCGGCTGGCTGCAAAAATTTCAGTAGCCCTGCAAACTCAAAATCATCAACGAATGGCTTAATTAATTCCTTCTTACCATAAAATAAAAAGCGCCGAGGCGCTTTTTATTTTATGGGGTTTTTGTCGGAGTCAAACTAGGCCATGCCGTATCCGTCGGTCTTGGTGTACGGGTTGGCGCTCGGGTAGAGGTTGGCGGCACCGTTTTGGTTGGCGTTAAAACTGGGGTTGGGCTTGCCATGGCAGTAGCCGTTAAAGTAGGCGTGTCTGAAGCAAGCGGCGTTGGGCTTTCTGTCGGAACCGGCGTTGGAGCATCTCCGGTAACCACAAAGCGCCCAACCGACTTCCACTCCATACCTACAAAAATCTGCACTTCATAATTCCCCGGCAGCCATTGGTCTGGTGACGGCTGCCAAAAGGTAGAGCCATAGCCGCCAGTTGTTCCATCCCACGGCGCGGTTTCATAATAAACCAACTGGCCATCACGGTACCACAGCGCCGTCCACTGCACACCTGGGATCATTTGGTTATAGCTGTACAATACATAAATTCTCCGCAACGGGTTTGCAAATACCGTTGCCTCCCCCAACGGATTAAAATTATTATCAATCCCTAGCGCAAACACCAAAGGGCTAAAAACCGCATCTGGGTTGGGGGTCACTTGGCTTTCAAAAGCCACTTCCAAAGCCAACGGAATAAACGGAGTTGTTGTAATGGTCGGGGTATCCGTTACCAGCGGCGTTTCGGTAATCGTTGGTGTTAAAGTAATCGTTGGGGTCAACGTAATGGTTGGGGTTAAAGTAATCGTTGGCGAAACGCTTGGGCTCGGTGAAGGCGGAAAATACTGATACGCCACCGGTTCACCATAAAGGCTTAACCCATAACCCCCAGCAAACAACACCAATCCAAAGATAATCTGAAACCACCCCCCAGCCACCCGCTGCTGCCGCAACTGAAAAAATGTCAGTTTGCGGCCAGACTGAATGGATTGAAAGCCCAGCCATATCATCAACAACCCACCGATAACCGCCAAAAAAACAGCGGTTTCTACCCCAGCTTTAATATCCATGTTCAAAATTATACTCGTAACCCTCTTTCACTCGTTATAATCAAGTGATGAATGAACTCATTTTTCTAAAATTAGGCGGTTCTTTAATTACTGAGAAAAGCCAGCCGTACACCGTTCGCTTATCCCTGCTTGCAGATATCGCGGCACAAATCGCCGCCGTTCGGCAGGCTACCCCCAGCCTGTCTCTGGTGCTGGGGCATGGTTCTGGCTCCTTTGGGCATACCGCTGCCAAACAACACGGCACCAAAGGCGGGGTTTCTAGCCCGCAAGGCTGGCAAGGCTTTAGCGAAGTGTGGTTTCAAGCCGCGACACTTAATCGCCATGTCATGCAGGCGCTCCACACGGCTGGTTTACCAGCCATCGCTTTTGCTCCTGTTTCAAGTATTACTGCCAAAAATGGTCAAATTTTGTATTGGAACTTAACCCCGATTCAAGCTGCCCTGAAAGCTGGTTTAATCCCTGTCGTCTATGGGGATGTAATTTTTGACGAAGCTCTTGGCGGAACCATTCTCTCTACCGAAGATTTATTTGAACACTTGGCTTATCAGCTAAAACCAAAACGAATTCTGTTAGCTGGCATCGAGGAAGCAGTCTGGGCTGATTTTCCAGCAAAAAAGGAACGGGTGAGCCAGATTACTCCGAGCTCATTTAATGAGATTAAAGCAGGGGTTGGCAAATCTCAATCAGCAGATGTGACCGGCGGGATGGAATCAAAAGTAAAACAAATGCTTAATTTAATAGCGAATATTGATGGGTTAACTGCCGAAATTTTTAGCGGTGAAGCTCCAAATAACATCCAAAGAAGCATTAATCACGAACAAACTGGCACGCTTATTTGCAAATAACTTAAAATTAAAAACCCCCAGCAAAGGCTAGGGGTTTTTAATTTTAAGCATTAATTAACTAAAAGGGGAAAGGTCCAATCCCGCAATCAACAAACGTGTAGAAAATTGAACCAATGCCGTGATAAGCTGGAATATCAATCGCGCATGAGTCAGGAACAATGGTATCTGGTTCACCGATAAATATAGCTGGCAAATCACCTTCTAATTCATCTAAGCAGCCGGGGCCACAGATATCTTCAAAAATAAAATAAAAGACATCGGTAATCTGCTCGTCAGGATGAACAAAGAAAATCGTATCGCCAGTTTCAGGTTCAGATTCTGAACAATAGTTTCCAACACTAATGGGTGTCATATAATCTTCATCCATCAGGTAGAAAACAAACATGGCCATATCTTCACCATCGCCAGTGTCCATAATATCATCAAGTTCTTCTTGAAGGGCTATAAGGGCTGCTTCTTCAGACAAACCTTCACCGATCATGATATTCTCAATATTAAATTGAACACCCCATACAGGGTAGCAAAAATTCTCATTATTCTTTTGCGGAATTACTTCATAGGCAATCCCTTGACCGTCAAATACCACCCAGCCCGCCTTACCGGCTTGACCGCCAGAACCGCTTTCAGCCACACAGATCAACATAGTACCGTCGTCGCTGAAATTACAATCCAGACTATATTCAACGCCGTCTACCAACAAGTAGCCAGCATCCAATTCAGCTTGAGTCCATTCGCCTGTTACAGCAAATTTAAAAATCAAACCTTTTCCATCACGATGAATGACTTCGAGCAAAGTGATCGAACGCCCGCCGTCTGCAAAGGCTGGGCTTGCCTGTGCAAAAAGAAAAATAATAACCATAAAGAAAGCAATAATTCTGGATAGTAATGTTTTAGACATTTAAATTCTCCTCTTAGAACTAATATAAAATAATTGTACATGAAAAGTCTCATTTTTAATCTAGGATTAATTTATAGTATCAATGATTTAATGCTTCAATTAAACAACTCTCTCTTGTAAAACCATGAAATTACACCCATAATAAAGATAGATTAATCAATACAAAACTCGCTTCACGGAGAAATGAATGAGTAAAAAATTTACCCCAACCAAACTAAACCTGCTCCGCCCCGTCCCTTCTGACATTGATATTGCCCAAGCAGGCACCTTAAAACCCATTTTGCAAGTTGCTGAAGAGCTTGGCTTGAATGCAGATGAATTAGAACTCTTTGGCAATTACAAAGCCAAAATTAAATTAGAAGTGCTAGACCGTTTAAAAAATGCCCCCAACGGAAAATATATTGATGTAACCGCCATTACGCCCACCCCGCTGGGTGAAGGCAAAACCACCACCACAGTGGGGTTAAGCCAAGCCTTAGGCGCCCACTTAGGAAAGAAAGTGGTCACAGCCATCCGTCAGCCATCACAAGGCCCCACCTTTGGCATTAAAGGTGGCGCGGCGGGCGGCGGATATAGCCAAATTATCCCCATGGAAGATTTTAATTTACACCTCACCGGCGATATTCATGCCATTACAGCCGCCAACAACCTGTGCGCCGCAGCCATAGACGCGCGCATGTTTCATGAGAGTCAGCAAGATGATGAAAAATTGTTTAATTCATTATGCCCTCCCAACAAGCAAGGCAAACGGACTTTTTCGCCGCCCATGTTAAAACGCTTGAAAAAACTAGGCATTAACAAAACAGACCCAGACCAATTAACGGCTGAAGAACAAAGCCGTTTTGCCCGCTTAGATATAGACCCATCTACCCTGACTTGGCGGCGTGTTATTGATACAAATGACCGCTTTTTACGCGAAATTGAAGTGGGTCTTGGCCCAGAAGAGAAGGGGAAATCTCGGCGAACGGGATTCGACATCACCGTAGCCAGCGAGGTCATGGCTATTTTGGCGTTGACCACTTCTTTAGCGGATATGCGCGAACGTATGGGCAATATCGTTTTGGCGACCAACTCCAAAGGTGAAGCCGTCACCACCGAAGATATCGGCGTGGCGGGTGCCATGACTGTTTTAATGCGCGATGCGATTAAACCCAACTTGCTGCAAACGCTGGAAGGCACCGCCGCCATTGTACACGCTGGACCATTTGCCAATATTGCCCACGGACAGTCTTCCATTATTGCGGACAAAATTGCATTAAAACTGGTCGGAGAAGATGGGTACGTGGTCACAGAATCTGGCTTTGGCGCAGACATTGGCATGGAAAAATTCTTTGGCATTAAGTGCCGCTACAGCGGATTAATCCCGCATGTGGTGGTGTTGGTAGCCACGGTGCGGGCGCTTAAAATGCACGGCGGCGGCGCGAAAGTTGTTGCCGGAAAACCCCTCGCCAAAGAATATACCGAAGAAAATTTAGACCTTTTAAAAGCGGGTTTGCCCAACCTAGAACGCCACATTCAAAACGCGCTGAAATATGGCGTTAATGTAGTCGTAGCCGTGAACTCGTTTAAAGATGACACCCCCGCCGAAGTGGAAATGGTCTGCAAAGCCGCCATGGCTGCCGGAGCAATGGACGCGATTGTTTCTACTCACTGGGCAGATGGCGGCGCTGGCGCAGCCAAATTAGCCGAAGCCGTGGTAAAAGCAGCTGAAATGCCCAGCAACTTTAAACAACTCTACCCGCTAGAAATGTCTATTAAAGAGAAAATCGAAATCATCGCCCGCGAAATCTATCGCGCAGATGGAGTAGATTACAGCCCAGAAGCCGAAAAGAAGATAGAAAGTTACACCAAGCTTGGCTTCGACAAATTGCCCATTTGTAACGCCAAAACCCACCTTTCGTTTAGTACTGATTCCGAATTAAAAGGAGCCCCCACCGGCTTCAGAATCATGGTTCGAGATGTTCGCGCCAGCGTCGGCGCTGGCTTCTTATACCCCTTACTCGGAACAATGCGTACCATGCCTGGCTTGCCTACCCGCCCATCCTTCTATGATGTAGACCTAGACCTTGAAACCGGCAAAGTTTTAGGCTTGTTTTAATTAATTCACACTTAAACAGCCCCTGTATGCAGGGGCTGTTTATTTTTAACCCGCTTTAAACTGATTTCATAATTTTTTATACACGCAGCAAGACTATAATTAATTAAATGGATACTCCCCGCTTGCACACCCGTATTTTGCCTGCCAGCCGCCCAACGTTAGGAATAAAAGAGTTATGGGCATACCGAGAATTGCTTTATTTTATGGTCTGGCGAGATATTAAAGTTCGCTACAAACAAACCTTGTTAGGCGCGGCTTGGGCTATCTTGCAGCCACTTTTAACCATGCTGGTCTTTAGCTTGTTTTTTGGCAAACTGGCTGGCTTACCTTCAGACGGCATTCCCTATCCCATTTTTAGTTTTGCTGGTCTTGTCCCATGGACATTTTTTGCCAACGGTTTAACCCAATCTACCGCCAGTTTGGTCAACAGTGCCAACTTAATTAAAAAAGTGTACTTTCCGCGCTTAATTATTCCCATCTCAGCCGTACTTTCAGGGCTGGTAGATTTCGCCTTGGCGTTTTTCGTGCTTCTTCTCTTGATGGTCTATTACGGCATACAACTCAACATTAACATTTTTTGGCTGCCGGTTTTTTTACTGTTAGCCTTAGTTACCTCCCTGGGCGCTGGGTTATGGCTGGCTGCCTTAAACGTCAACTACCGAGATGTTCGCTACATCGCCCCCTTCCTCGTCCAATTTTGGATGTTTGCTTCACCAGTGGCTTACTCCAGCGGCTTACTTTCAGAACCTTGGCGCACACTGTACGGCATTAACCCGCTGGTTGGCGTTTTAGACGGCTTCCGCTGGGCTTTACTCGGTATTCAAACCGCCCCCACTGCCATTGTTTGGGTTTCAGCCGCCGCCGCCAGCCTGCTCTTCCTCAGCGGATTAATTTACTTTCGCGCCGCCGAAAAAACCTTCGCGGATGTGGTTTAAAAATGAGTAACATAGCCATCTCCGTTCAACAGTTGGGTAAGCAATATACCATCGGCGAAAAGCAGCCCCCCTATCAAACCCTGCGCGATTCTCTCAGCCGCGCCGCCAACCGCTTGTTCTCGCCCCAACATACAGCATCTACCCGCTCATTTTGGGCGTTACAAAACATTAATTTTGAAATTAATCAGGGCGATGTGGTCGGGATAATTGGCAAAAACGGAGCTGGAAAAAGCACCCTGCTTAAAATACTTTCTCGCATTACCGAACCCACCCTTGGGTCTGTAGATTTGTATGGCAAGGTTGGTTCACTTCTGGAGGTAGGTACCGGCTTCCACCCCGAACTTACCGGACGAGAAAATATATTTTTAAACGGCGCCATTTTAGGCATGCACCAAATAGAAATTAAACAAAAATTAGATGAAATCATCGCCTTTGCCGAAATTGAGCCGTTTATAGACACCCCTGTAAAACACTACTCCAGCGGCATGTACTTACGGTTGGCTTTCTCAGTGGCGGCTCATTTAGAGCCAGAGATTCTACTGGTAGACGAAGTACTAGCCGTTGGCGATTTGGCTTTTCAAAAAAAATGTCTCGGCAAAATGAGTGCTGTTGCCAAGCAAGGCCGTACGATTTTATTTGTCAGCCACGACATGACCAGCATTTCCGTTTTATGCCCCACCGCCATTCTGCTAGAAAAAGGACAAATCAACAAGCAGGGACCCACCCTAGAAGTCATTGCAGATTATTTAAAAAGTAGCACATCTGAAAATGCGGTTACCCGCTGGGACGAACAAACCGCCCCCGGCAACCAACAAGTGCGATTAATTTTAGTGCAAGCCTGTTTAAACGGTCAAAATAAACCACAAGAAAACTTCTTCATCGAGCAATCCATTTCGCTTCAACTTAGCTTTAAAGTAACAGCTGGTGCAAAAAAACCGCGATTAAACCCGGTATTTCGGGTAAGAAATTTAACCGGTTTAACCATCTTCACCACTGCCAATTATGACGACCCAAGCTGGGGTAAAAAGAAATATGAAAACGGAAACTATCATGTCAGTTGTAAGATTCCAGCACACCTATTTAATGATGGAACCTATTTAATTGATGTGTTGCTTGTGCACGAAAGCCGCGAGGTCTGGGCAGAAGCCGAAGGCGCGATTCGATTTTCGGTAGCCGATAACGGCAGCACTCGTGGAGATTATGTGGGCGATTGGCACGGCGCGGTTCGCCCCTATTGCACCTGGAACGGAGAGAAAATTAATTAATGAGTGAAATCCCTGAAAGAATTGTGCCCGGCTCGGCAGACTGGGAACACTACTATTACGAGCACAGCCAGCGCTACGAATTTTTTGCAGACCAATGCAAAGAAAAAACCGTGCTAGATGCGGCTTGTGGTGTGGGCTATGGTAGCCAACTATTAGCCAAAGCCGGAGCCAAACGTGTGCTGGGGGTAGATATCTCGGAGGAAGCCATTCAGCTAGCCAAAAGCCAATTTAACGGCGAGAAGGTTTCTTTTGAGCCAGCCGATGTCACTCATCTGCATGTGCCAAATGATTCTTTTGATGTAGCCGTTAGTTTTGAAACCCTTGAACACATTGCCAAGCCCGAAGCGTTTGTAAAAGAATTAAAACGGGTGCTAAAACCAAACGGGCTATTAATCATCAGCACACCCAACAGCCAGTTTGGCAACAAAAGCCAAACAGCCAACCCCTATCACCTTTCTGAATTAACGTTTAATCAATTTAAACTGTTAATTAATCAATATTTTCAGATTGAACAAATTTACGCCCACAGCCATACACCCGCTTATTTAAGACACCTACAATTGCTGGAACATCTGAATCAATTGGATCGTATGGTTCGCTATAGCCCTTTTATTAAATTAGAAAATACCCTACGGCGTTGGTTAGGGCGTTGGCACAGCCAGTTACCGAACTTTCCGGCTGGGTTGGGTAATGTGCTGCCCGGCGATTTTGAAATTAAACCAATTAATGAAGGCTTACCAGAACACTTAACTTTTATTATTAAGGCTACCAAAAAATAAAATGCCAAAACCCCTGCATGTTGCCTTTGTTTCGCAAGAATACCCGCCAGAAACTGGCTGGGGCGGCATTGGCTCGTACACCTACGAAATGGCAAACGGGCTGGCAGAGATGGGCGTACAAGTGAGCGTAATTTGCTTGGCGCTAGTACAAGAAACACAAACCCAAGAGAAAAATTTAACCATCTACCGTGTGAGACCAGCCCCCCGCTGGGAACGCCTGCGCGGCGGCTGGCGGATTAACCGATTTTGGCCGGGTTTTGCTTGGGCAGCTGCTCAGCAACTGAGATTAATTAATCAGACTAAGCCGATTGATTTGATCGAATATGCCGAAATTCGCGGCGATGGGTTTTTTCTTCCGTTTTTACTACCAGCCATTAAACGAGTGGTGCGCCTGCATACCGCTTGGATTTTTGTAGATGAATTAAATAAAATTAAACCCAATACTGCTAAAAAATTAATCTACTGGCAAGAAAAACAAAGTGTTTACGCTGCCCATTCTGTCAGTTCGCCCAGCCACGCCATGTTTGAAAAAACGCTCACTTGGCTGCCGAGCTTAAAAAAGAAGCCGCGTTTTATTTTGCCAAACCCTGTAGATGCCGAAACCTTTTTACCAAAAACCAAAACACCCAAACAACAAGAGATTGTATTCATTGGGCGCCCTGAAATTCGCAAAGGGATTGAAACGCTCACCCAAGCCTTGCCAAATATATTAGAAAATAATCCACAGGTTGTCTTTCGTTTAATCAGCGACCCGCAAACCGAATTAATGGGTGAACCCGCACAAGAATGGGTTTTAAAACAAATGCCCCAAAACCTGCACCCGCGCATCACCTTTGAAGCGGTAACCCGAGACCAATTGCCAAAAACGCTCTCCAGCGCCAGCCTCGCCGTGCTGCCCTCGCTTTGGGAAAACTTTCCCTACGCGATACTCGAAGCCATGTCTTGCGGCTTGCCTGTAGTGGTTACGCGCATTGGCGGCTTACCAGAAATCGTCACCGATTTAGAAAACGGGCTGCTTGTGCCTGTCGGTAACACGGCAGCCCTTAGCCAAGCGGTTACGTCTCTACTGCAAAACCCAACCCTACGCGCCAACTTGGGGGCAGCCGCCCGCCAACAAGTGTTACAAAATTTCAGCCGAAAGGCGGTATTACCCGCTATGCTTTCTTATTATCAAACCCTTGCGAGCCAGCCATGACCTTAATCAGCGTTGTCATTTGCACCCATAACCGCGCGCCATATCTGCGCGCCGCCTTACAAAGCCTCAGCCAGCAAAGTATGTCAAAATCTCGCTTCGAGGTGCTGGTCATTAACAACGCTTCCAGCGATTCTACGGTTCAAGTTGCTGAGAGCTTTCAGCAGTCATTAAATATAAAATTAATTAACGAACCCAACCTAGGGCTTTCTTTGGCTCGCAATCGCGGGTTAGAAACCAGTAAAAGCGAAATTATTTGTTATATGGATGACGACGCGATAGCCAGCCGAGATTACTTAAAAGCGATTCTTTCCGCTTTTCGGGCGGTCTCCCCCCAGCCTGCTCTCGTTGGTGGGAGAGTTTTGCTCCACTGGAACGGCCCGCTGCCCAACTGGCTGCCAGAAAAATATCTCAGCCTATACTCCATGCTCGATTATGGCGAACAAGCCAAATTTATTTCTGAAAGTGAGTACCTTGTTGGTGCAAACTTCGCTGCTCAAACTAGCTTTCTGCGCAGCATTGGCGGCTTTCAGCCAAGCCTAGGCCGTCAAGGCGGAAACCTGCTCTCGGGAGAAGAAACGCAGGTTCTGCTGAAGGCCCGTCAATTGGGGTTACCCATCTATTATCAACCCAGCGCGTTGGTTTGGCATACGGTTACCCCAGGGCGGAAAACACGCGCCTGGCTACGAAAGCGGATTTTTTGGGATGGCGCTTCTCAACCCTTAATTAATTGGAAAGCCGAGCAACCAAAAAGTTATTACTTTAAACAAAGCCTCATCGACCTGCGCCGTATGATTCGCTTTTGCTGGGACCTGCTTCAAGGCTCTCCGGATGCTTTTTATCATTTGATTCAGCGCAGCGGACGGCTGCGCACCCATTTAATGCTGTGGCTGGGAATTAATCGTTAAGATGCATATTTGTTTTGTCTCTTTAGATTATCCTTCGGAAACTTCTGGCGGCGGCGTAGGAACAATTATGCAGCTGCTGGCAAAGGGATTTTCAGAAGACTGTCAACAAGTCAGTGTGATTGCGCTTCAACAAGAAGGTGAAGCCCCTTTCTCGCGGGATGGCGATGTGCTTATTTGGCGGTTTAAACCTTCTCACTTGCATTGGTATGTTTCAAAAATTCCATGGCTGGGAAAGAACTTAAGCCCCGTGGTGAGAGAATTAGAACGAAGCTGGGGCGCTTGGCGGCTGCTACAAAAAATTAATCAACAAAAAGAAGTTCATGCCGTTGAATTAATTGAAACCGGCGGGCTGTTTATTTCGCTTTTAGAAAGAGCCAAATTAATCGCGGTGCGCTTACACGGCGAACAATATACTTTTCAAAAATATACACCTTTCCTTCAACTCAATTGGGGGTTAAAACTCACCCGTTTCATCCAACGTGTTGCCATCCGCAATGCCAATTTAAGAATTTCCCCCAGCCACTGGCACGCCCAAGAAATTGCTGAAGAAACCGGTTTAAATAAGCAATCTATTCTGGTTTTATCGAATGCCATTGCTATTCCAACCAAGTTTCAGTTTTCAAATAATCACGCCAACCCTTTAATTCTTTTTGCTGGACGTTTAGAGCAATTAAAAGGTGTGCCATTGTTATTAGAAGCGTTTGCTTTACTGCGAAAAGAAATGCCGCATGTTCGGCTTGCCTTAGCAGGAACATCTCACCCCAGCTTGCCAGAAAGCCAATTGAAAGAACTCATCCATCAATACCACCTTGAAAAATCAGTTCAACTGCTGGGATACATCCCCAACCAACAGTTAAAAGATTGGTTTAAAAAATCATCTGCGCTGGTGCTGCCTTCGTATTACGAAAGCTTTGGCTTAGCCGCCTTAGAAGCCATGGCGCACGGTTTACCAGTGGTTGCCTCTACAGCGGGCGCTTTACCCGAATTAATTAAAGAGAATGAAACTGGCTTGTTATTTAAAAGCGGAGACGCGCAAGCTTTGGCTGGTCAACTAAAAAAAATATTAAGTAGCCCCAAGCTACAAAAGCATTTGGCAAAAAATGCTCACCGCTTTAGTTTGCAACACTTTAATGCAAAAGAAAGCATTCTGCAAAACTTAACCCTTTATAAAAATAACTTAAAAATCCCGCCAAGCCCCAAACATGTGTTTTTTTCTCCACATTTGGATGATGTCATCCTTTCGTGCGGTGGAACAGTGAAAGAATTAAATAAAAACGCGCCTGTTGAAGTGGTGACAGTTTTTAGCGGTCAACCCAAAACCGCCGCAATAGGCACATTTGCAGAACACATTCATGCCAAGTGGAACTTGCCGCCGCAGACCGCAATTCTTTCTCGCCGCGATGAAGACCTGCTGGCTTTTTCAATTCTGTCTCCTACTATCCAAGTGACCCATTGGGGTTATCTAGAGGCGTTATACCGTCAGGAAAAAAACCACCAACCCCTGCATTCCGCTTATCAAAGCCTGCGTGGACCTCTACATCAGCAAGAAGAAGCCTTGATACCAACCCTTGTTTCACAAATCGAAAACCATTATTCAAAAGAAAATCAACTTTATTTTCCAATGGGTTTGGGCACTCATGTAGACCACCGCATCTTATTTAAAACAGGCTACCAATTAAATCAACGGGGCTGGCCAGTGTTTTTTTATGAAGACTGGCCCTATGCAGAAAATTACGAACCTATTAGTAAGAAAAATTGGCAAGTTCTTGATCAACCAATTTCGCTTACCGAAAAAATTAAAGCGGCCGAAGCCTATGGATCTCAGCAAAAAGGGCTTGGGTATAGCCTAGCCGACCGATTAACAAACTATGCTCATCAAAACAAAAACCCATTGAAGACCAGTGAACGCATTTGGCAGGCACAGCCCAACGATGAAGAAGTACCATTTAAACTCAAAAAGAAACAATGGCAGCTTGCCGATTTTTTAATTTTTTATAAAAGCCTTAACTGGAGAGATCTCTCCGAGCGGCTGCCGTTGGGCAGCGGTTACTGTTTAGATATTGGCAGTGGCAGCGGCAGAAACCAAGTAGCCATTGAAACCAAAGGTTACACTTGGCTAGGGCTGGATTTAAACCGTCAGCGGAGGCAACACCTGCAAGCCAGCGCCAGCCGCCTGCCGGTAGCCAGCCAAAGCGTTGAGGCGGCTATTCTTTGGCAAGTGCTAGAATATCTCGAAAACCCTCAACAAGCGTTAGCAGAAGCCATCCGCACTTTAAAACCTGGCGGCGTGCTCTGCGGTAGCGTTTCATTTTTAGAGCCGGTTCATGGACAAACCTATTATGGCATCAGCCATCACGCCATTCAAAAATTATTAATAGACCAACCTTTGCTGGATATTCAGATTCAGCCGGGCATTTCTGGCTTTACCCTGCTGATATGGACCTGGCTTAATCGTCTAGGCTTAAGCAGGCTAAGCGGATTGTGCCTGCCGTTATCGAGGTTTTTTTTGGTGCCCCCAGCCGCTTTGCTATTTTTGGTCAGTTGGCTGCAATGGCGGTTAGGCTGGGGCAGCGGGCATTTTATGGCGTGGCTGACAGAACGCGCCCCGCTGGAATTTGCAGGGCATATTCACTTTATTGCCAGAAAAGCAAGCTAACATGCAGATACTCTTTTTAAGCATCGAATCACCCTATGACCCAAGCCGCGGCGGAGGGATTGCTTCTTATTTGCGGGCTATCATTCCCTATTTAATTAATGAGGGGCATCAGGTCACTTTAATTAGCCATGCCTATTTGCCGCCTAAAAACCAACCAAAAAGCGTAAATTTTATTATTCAACATATTCAACTACCAAGCCTGCATTGGTATTTGGCAAAATTGGGCAGTCTTGTCAAACCATTGGTCTTGCCATTAAGACAACTGGAGTGGTCGATTGGGTTTTACTGGACAGCGAGAACTGTTTTAAAACAACAGCCCAACTGTGTGATTGAATCCGCTGAAAGCGGGGCGCTTTTGTTCGGGCTGCTGCACCCCAAAAAACTGGTCATCCGTTTGCATGGCAGCGAATATATATTTAGAAAATTTTTAAACCAGCCATTAACTTTAGGAACAAAAATTAATTTTTGGCTAGAAAAACAAGCTTTAAAACGAGCGGCGCTGGTAACCGCCCCCAGCCGTTTTCAGGCGGAATATGTTGCAAATCTGCTGGGCTGGCCTGCCGACAAAATTAAAGTAATTCCCAACCCATTAAGTGAAGATTATTTTCTACCGTTACCAGCGGCAAAAAAACACGCCCGCCCAATGATTTTATTTGCTGGCCGCTTGGCAAGCATTAAAGGGGTTGACACCTTAATACAAGCCTTTCCACTGGTTCAAAAAAAGTATCCGCAAGCTTTGTTGGTGTTGGCAGGACCCAACCAATTGCCCAATTTAAACTTAACACTAGATGCCAAAGTAGGTATAAACAAAGGCTTGCTTTGGTTGGGGCACCAAACACAAACTCAAATGCAAGTGTGGTATCAGCGGGCAAGTGTGTTGGCGATGCCTTCTTTTTATGAAACCTTTGGCTTAGCCGCCTTAGAAGCCATGGCTTGCGGCTTACCTGTGGTTGCCACCCATGTTGGCGGCATTGCTGAATTGATTAAAGACCAGCAAAACGGATTATTGGTTTCTGTTGGAGACGAAAAAGAGTTAGCAGATGGTATATGCAAAATATTGGAAAACCCTTCATTAAGGCAAACATTGGCTGAAAATGCTCAAAAAACTATCCAACAATATCACCCGCAGCGAGTAAGCTTGCAATTAATGAAAGCCTATCAGGGATTAATGTGAAAATACTGTTAATATCTGCTTCCTATTTGCCAGTAAAAGGGGGCCTACAAACGGCTACCCATGCGCTTGCCAAAGAATGGCAAAAAAACGGGCATACGGTGCGAGTCTTAACCAACCATTATCCGCGTGGATTAAAGAGCGCTGAAATGGTTGAGAATATTTCCGTTGAGCGGGAGTTGTTTTTATCTCCATCGATTGAATTAATTAAGCGTGGGCGCTGGGATATATGGCTTGCCAGCCTTTTTTATCAGCCACTTGTTTTATTGAAACTATTTATATTAATGAAACAGTTTCAACCCGATGTGATTAATCTCCATTTCCCTTCATCCCAAGTGCCTTTTGTGCTTTGGTTAAAAAAACATTTTGCATTTAAATTAATCGTTTCGTTGCACGGAACTGACATTGAACAATGGTTGAAAGAAGACAAACTAAGCCTTATAACTGAAAAACAAAATAATCCATCTTTTCTTCAGTTGCGGCGGGTTTTAAAAGAAGCCATGATTATTACCGCTTGTTCTGCCGATTTATTAAACAAAGCTTGTTTTATTGAACCTGAAATTAAAAATAAAAGCCATGTCGTGCATAATGGAGTGGATTGGAAGTTATTTCAAAGCAAAGAGCAACACTTGCACCCTGCCCCTTATCTTTTTGCTTTTGGGCGTTTAACCGCCGCCAAAGGGTTTGATCTCTTAATTAAAGCCTTTGACGGTTTAACCAGCCTGCAACCCAACCTAGATTTGCTTTTGGCAGGAGATGGTTCGGAAGCGGCAGCATTAAAAGAGCAAGTAAAAAAGCTGGGGCTGAGCCAGCGGGTCTTCTTTTTGGGCGCGCTTAACCCGCCAGAGATTGTGAAACTCTTAAATGGCTGTCTGTTTGCAGTCATTCCATCTCGAAAAGAACCATTTGGCATTGCCGCTTTAGAAGCCATGGCAGCTGGCAAAGCCGTTTTAGCAACAAAGGTTGGCGGATTAAATGAATTTGTACCAAAAAGAAACAGGCTAGTAAACCCCAATGCCGAATCACTGCTAGAAGGGATGCAACAAATGCTTCAACTCAATTTAACAGAAATCGGTGAAGTAAACCGGCGAGTGGCAAAAAAACTTTCGTGGGCGGCGGCGGCAGAAAAATTTATTGCGTTATTTAACGAAGCAGGAGTGTAAACGGTGGCATCTCAGAAAAAATCGTTAGGCGGTTTAAAACCCATTCCCAAAAGTGACCTTTCTTTACCCGCGCCATTTATTGTGCTTTTTTTAGTTTGGGGGGTTGCGTTTGCTTTATTGGCTTCCCCTTTGGTTGCCAGCATGAGCACTGTAGAAAAAATTATTGTATTAGCAATTCCCGCCGTTTTATCTGTTTTGGTAGTGTTGTTAGACATTGAGCATGGCATGACGTTTTGGGTATTAGGGTTAACGCTGCTGGTAACCCAAACTGGTTTTCAATTAGATATTTCTACTTTAAGAACCAGCGCTTTAGAATTAATGACTATTTTGCTAATGGTCATTTTATTTTTTGACCGCACGGGTTTGTTTAAGCGCGTTTGGGCGTTGTTTCCGGGGCGTGTACCGGTTACTTTATTTGCGTTGTTTTCATTATTAATGTTATTTGTTGGGGTTATTCAAGGCGACAATTTATTACAAGCTCTTTCTCAATTAAAAGGATTTTTAATTTACCCGTTAATGGGAATTTTGCTGGCGGCGGGCATTCGGTCTACCGCTATGTTGCGCTGGGTCATTGGCATTGTTTTGGCTTGGTATGTTTTAGTGGCTGGCTGGGGCATTCTTCAATTTGTTCAGGGACAAAATATGTTGGCTCAAGACTATTTGTTCCGTGCATCTGGCGAATATGCCCCGATTAATATTTATGGTATTACTTTAATGGCTTGTGCATTATTGTTAGCGGGCATTGTCATCAGTACGCGCGGATTTCGCAGCCGTGTGCTGGGCAGTGGATTAATGATTTGGCTCATTATTGGCATGCTGGTTTCTGTTTCTCGCTCGGCTTTGCTTGGCTTGGTAATTGGCTTAATTGTCTTGTTTTTAGAAAGAAAAAGCCTTCGTATGATTATTGTTGGCTTGATATTGGTGGGTCTCGCCGCTTGGGCGCTTTCAGACCTGCTTCCGCACGAAATCACCAACCGTTTATTTCAACTATCCGATTCATCCACTGTCCGGCGCGAATTCTACCTAGAATCAGGTTGGCAAGCTTTGCTCACTTTTTGGGCGTACGGCGGCGGCTGGGGCAATGGCTATTGGTATGTTTCTAACGCGGGCTTGGTGAAATCTGGTTTTATGCCTTGGTATCACAATGATTTTTTAAACCTAGCGGTTCAAATTGGCGTTTTTGGCGCTTTTTTATATATCCTTTTTTGGGGGCGGGTCGTTCAAACCGGTTGGCTTTGGCTGCGCACCTACGCCACTAGTCAGCCAGAACTAGTTCCATTTGCGCGCGGCGCGCTGGCCGCGTTAATCGGCTTGCTGGTGGCCGCGGTTTTTGAACATGTTTTATGGCGCCCAGATATTGCCGGTTTGGTGGGTTGGATGCTCGGCATTTTAATTGCCATAATCACTTTGCAAAAACGCTTTGCTGAAGATACACCCGCATGAAAAAAATTGTTTTTATCGATGAGACAGCAGAAATTGGCGGAGCAGAAATTAATTTATTGTTGCTTGCCGAACAATTAAACCAATTAAACTGGGATATAGAAGTCTGGCTGCCTAAGCTTGGACCTTTAGTGCAAAAACTAGAAGCGCGCTCTATCCCCGTTAAAATCATCCCTGCTTTTCGGTGGTTTTCTGTTTCATTTTATCTATTCGGCAAAAAAATAATTAACCCAGCCGCGCTGATTGTTAATTTGATCAGCGGTTTAATTTGGAGTTATCGATTACGAACAGCTTTAAAAGAAACCCGCCCTCAGGTTGTACAAACGGTCAGTTTATGGGGGCACGCTTGGGGTGGGTTCGCCGCCCGTTCCTTCAATATCCCGCATGTGGCTCATTTTCAAGATATCGTTTCGAAAGGGCTGTTTCAATTTTTGGTTAATCAATGGGGCAATTCCATCCCCACTAAAATTATTTGCATCTCTAAACCGGTAGCCAAGCAATTTAATTTAAATGCATCAAAGAAATTAATCACACTACCCAATATCGTTGATATTAATAAATTTACCCCAGCAACAAACAAGCCAAAAAACAATATTTTAACCATTGGCACAGTGGCGCGCATCACCCGCTGGAAAGGGCAAGACCAAGCCTTAAAAGTAGCCGCCCTGCTTAAGCAAGAGAACATTCCATTTCAATGGTGGTTTATTGGCAGCGCGGCGCTCGGCTCAGAAGACTTTTTTGAAGAATTAAAGGATTTCATTAATAAGCATCAATTAACCGAAGTGGTTACACTGGCGGGCTGGCACGAAAACATGCCCGCCTTTTACCAAAGCCTCGATCTGCTGGTTCATTTGCCAACTGAAACAGAGCCTTTTGGGCTGGTATTAGCGGAAGGTTTAGCCAGTGGTCTTTCGGTGATTGCCACCGAAGGCGGCGGCGCAGATGAATTGGTGCGGGCGGGCGGCGGTTTTTTAGTTTCCAAAACCAACCCCGTTGTAGAAGCCCGCAATAGAGTGGTTGACCTTTGGCAAAACCCATCCCTCTTAAGCCAAAGCAAGCAAGAAGCCCGCCGTATAGCAGAAAATCTATTTAGCCTTTCGGTTTACATTTTTAATTGGCAAACCATTTATAAGGAGTTAGGCGCATGAGCAGACAAAAAATATCGGTCATTGTGCCAACCGGCAACCGCATGGATACCCTAGAAGATTGTTTAAACAGTGTTCATTGGGCAGATGAAATACTGGTCATCGATTCGTATTCAACAGACGGTTCTTTTAAATTGGCAGAAAAACTTGCCACCAAAGTGATAAAACACGAATATGGCTTTTCTGCTTTGCAAAAAAACTGGGCTATTCCACAAGCCGCTCACCAATGGGTTTTATTGCTGGATACCGATGAACGTGTGACCGAAACCCTTAAACAAGAAATTTTGACCATTCTAGAAAAAAACCCGCCGCTGGCTGGCTATAAAATTGCCCGTGTTAATTATTTGTTTGGTAAAAAAGTAAGCCACGCGGGCTACTTTCCAGATTATCAAGTGCGGTTGTTTCGGCGAGATTTAGCCAAGTATGAGCTTCGCCAAGTGCACGCCCATATGATAGTAGAAGGCGACTGCGGCGCCTTAAATGCTCCGCTGGTTCATTATGCTCACCGCAGCTTAAACCAAACTTTGCAAAATTTATTAATCCAAATGACCACCTGGGAAGCCGAAGAACGGGCAAAAAAGCCCGTTCGTTTCTTGGCTTTCCATTTAATTTTTAGACCCATCGCCGCCTTTTTGTTGCGTTATTTTTGGCAAGGCGGCTGGCGCAGCGGATTTCACGGTTTCGTTGTGAGCTTACTGTGGGCGATGTATGTTTGTATTACCTACCTAAAAATTTGGGAAAGCCAATTAAATTTAGCGCCTAATTGGTGGCAAGCCCACTGGCAGCAGCCGCAGGTTCAACATGACGGCGGATAAACCTCGTTTATTATTCCTTCACAACGGGCAAGAACGATTTGTACAACAGGATTTACAGTTGCTGCAAAGCGATTTTCAAGTCACCGATTTTTACATGCCTAACAAATTCCCACAAAACGGGTTTAAACTCTGGCAGGCTATTCAGGCTGCCGATGTGATTTTTATTTGGTTCGCCAGTTGGAATGCCTTTTGGGCTATCCAAATCGCAAATTTATTCAATAAAAAATCGGTCTTGGTAGTTGGCGGTTACGACACAGCCAACCTGCCAATTGCCAACTATGGCAGCCAGCGCGGCGGGCTGACAAAATGGATGAGCCAAAACACCATGAAAACAGCCGATTTAATTTTGCCATTTTCAGAATATAGCCGTAGCGAAGCCCACACCCAAGCTGAGATTAATTTACAAAAAATGCATACCGTTTACCTAGGCGTGCCCGACCTTTTTGCTGATTCGCAAAACTTCTCTAAAAACGGTTCGGTATTAACCGTTGGCAATGTAGAATGGGCCAACCTACAACGCAAAGGGTTAGAACCATTTGTACAAACAGCCAGCCGATTACCAGAAACCAATTTCATCTTAATTGGCGCGTGGCGAGACGATTCGATTAATTATTTAAAAAAAATTGCCACCCCCAATGTTACGTTTACTGGGAAATTAAGCGATACTGAATTAATAAATTACTATCGCGAAGCCAGCGTTTATGTGCAAGCCTCGCTGCACGAGGGCTTTGGCTTAAGCGTTGCAGAAGCCATGCTGGCAGAATGTGTACCCGTGGTAACCAAAGTTGGCTCGCTGCCAGAAGTAGTTGGCGAATGCGGAATTTATGCAGACTCACCCGAGCCTGCCCACCTCGCCACAAGCATTCAACAAGCTTTTAACGCTCAACCCGAACAAGGGAAAAAAGCCCGTCAAAGGATATTAATTAAATTCCCACCAGAAAACCGTCAAAAAGCGCTCAGTGATTTCATTAAGGGGCTGCTATGAAAACCAAACAACCGTTAGTCAGCATTGTCATCCCCATCCGCAATGGAGAGAAACATATCGGCGAAACCCTGCGAGCCATTTGCAGCCAAGATTACCCGCTTAAGCGGATGGAAGTTTTGGTTGTAGACGGCCTGTCTACCGATGGAACACGCATAGTGGTAGAACAAACTGCCAGCCAAAATCCGAACTTATTAATTAAATTTTTAATTAATCAAAAACAAATAACCCCCTGTGCATTAAATATTGGCATTTTACAATCGCATGGCGATTTCATCCTGCGGGTTGATAGCCGCACCCAAATTGCGGTGGATTATGTTTCGGCATGTGTGGCGGCTCATTTGCGCAGCGGCGCAGAAAATGTGGGCGGGCCGCTCACTTCACAAGGGTTAACCTTGTTCGGAAAAGCCTCGGCGTTGGCAACCAGTGACCGTTTTGGAGTTGGCAATGCACTCCACCATTATGCAAAAGAAGATGTGTGGGCAGATACGGTTTACATGGGTGCTTGGCCGCGCACCGTTTTTGAAAAAATAGGGCTTTTTGACGAGGAACAAGTGCGCAACCAAGACGATGAATTTAATTATCGTCTGCAAGCCGCGGGCGGGCGTATTTTGGTTTCACCCCTCATTAAATTAATGTACACCGTTCGAACCGATTCTCCTGCTCAACTGTGGCAGCAATTTTATGAATATGGCTTTTGGAAAGTGCGCGTTTGGCAAAAACACCCAAGCCAAATTCGCCCCCGCCAATTCATTCCTCCGCTATTTGTTTTTTGTCTTTTCATCGGCTTAATCATTAGCCTTCTATATCCAATAGCTTGGTTTTTATGGCTGCCCGTTTTCTCTCTTTACCTTATTCTTAATTTATTTTCATCCATTGCCATTGCACACCAAACCAACTGGAACGTACTGCCAGTATTACCCATTGCCTTTGCCATGCTGCACTTTGGCTATGGCTCAGGGCTGCTGTGGGGGTTAATTAAATTTGCAAACCACTGGCAAGACCGCCAAGGAATTATTCCCAGCCTCCCCAAAAAAGAAGCCCATGAATAACGACTTCGAACGACTACAAAAAGAATACCTAGCGCGAGAAAATCGCTTTGCAAACGACTCTCGATATTCACCTTTTAATCAAGAATATTTGTTTACAAAGAGCCAACTTAATCGCCATCTCTTAAACATGCTCTCCAAACACGGGGTTCAAAACCTCGGCACTTCTAAAATTTTAGAAGTAGGCTGCGGAACCGGCGGCGTTTTAGTAGATTATTTAAGCTATGGAGCATCAGCCAATCACATTCACGGGGTAGATGTACTGCCCCACCGGCTGACCCAAGCCCGCAGCCGCCTTCCGTTTTTACAAATATCCCAAGCGGATGGTATCGCCCTGCCATTCGCTGCCGAACAGTTTGATATTGTCTGCCAATACACCATGTTTTCATCCATTTTAGACGAATCCATTAAACAAAAAATTGCCCAAGAAATGCTCAGAGTGCTTAAAACAAACGGCATCTTAATTTGGTACGACTTCTGGTGGAACCCAACCAACCCAGCCACAAAAGGCATTCGCCAATTAGAAATTAAACTGTTATTTGCACCATTTAAAACATCCATCCAGCGGGTTACCTTAGCGCCGCCCATCGCAAGGAAAACCGTGCCATTCTCTTGGGGCTTCTCGCTCATGCTAGAAAACCTGAAAATCTTCAACAGCCATCTTTTAGTGGTTATCCGCAAGGATTCTGCAATTGATTAGCCCGATGTTGCAATGTTCTTATACGCATTGAATTGGCATAATGGGGCTACTCTATAAAGGAAAGACGCTTATGAAAAGTTTACCCATTACACGCCCAATTATCCAAATTGAAGAAAACGCCGGCCTGCAAAAATGGATTAATGTTGTCCTTAAACGCAGTTTCGATATCTTTGCTTCTCTGTTTGGGCTTTTGCTTCTTGCTCCATTTTTTGTATTAATTGGCTTCTTTATAAAACGCGAATCTCCCGGCCCGGTCTTCTTTAAAGGGCCTCGCATGGGCAAAAACCAATCTATTTTTTACATTTGGAAATTCCGCACCATGTACGAAAGAGTAGAAAGTTATGAAGGGCCTTCCATCACAGCCAAAGGAGATGCCCGTATCACACCCCTTGGTCACTGGTTACGATTAACAAAAATAAACGAATTACCTCAATTAATTAATGTTTTGTTTGGGGAAATGAGTTTGGTTGGGCCTCGCCCTGAAGTGCCAGAAATTGCCCAAGACTGGCCCAAAGACGCCAAGCGAGAAGTGCTTTCCGTTCAACCTGGCATTACCAGCCCCGCTTCTATTCTCTATCGAGATGAAGAAGCTATGTTAATTGGCAATAACAGCATGGATGATTACCTGCGAAAAATATTGCCAGATAAACTTCGCCTCGACCAGCTTTATGTTCGCAATCACACCTTCTTATCCGATTTAGATGTCATTTTGATGACATTAATCGTGCTGCTGCCAACTGTTCGCAACACACCCATTCCTGAAGCGCGCTTATACGTTGGTCCACTTTCTATCTTTACCCACCGCATCTGGAATTGGTTTGTCATTGACAGCTTAATTGCTTTTACTGCCATCGCCGCCGCAGGTATTTTGTGGCGCACAGGCGGCCCGCTAGAACTAGGCGTTGATGTAGCCCTATTGGTGGGGTTAATCATGGCATTAATATTCAGCCTATCAAATTATCTCTTAGGCCTGCATCGTGTCGCTTGGAGATACGCCCCACCGGCTCTGGCGATTGACTTGGCATTTTCTGGCTTCTTAGCCACCCTAAGCATTGTTGCAGTTAATTTCTCGTGGCCTGGGCAGCAACTGCCACTAGGAATGCTTTTATTTTCTGGCTTTTTCACCTTTATCGGTTTTACAGCCGCCCGCTACCGCGAGCGCCTTCTTATGGGCTTGGCCTCCCGCTGGGTATACCACCGTAACCGCTTTAGCCCGATTGGCGAACGTGTCTTAATTGTTGGCGCCGGTGAATATGGTCAAATGGCCGCTTGGCTTATGCAAAAAAGCGCCTTCGCTTCGGCTTATGTAATTTTAGGCATGGTCGACGATGACATTCACAAACAAGGCATGTTAATTGACGGTTACCCGGTAGTTTGCGGCTCACGAGAATTAGCCCGCATGGTTAAAGACAAAGATGTAGGTTTAATTTTATTTGCCATCTCAAACATTAATCCGCGAGAACGAGAGCGAATTTTAAACATCTGCCGCAAAACCAACGCAAGGGTTGTCATCATGCCCGATATTTTGCAAATTTTACACACCCAATTAGCACAAGAGACTCCTTACCAAACCTATGCCTAACCCATCTGCATCATCCCCCCAATGGCGGGTACCGCTCGCCGAAGTAGACTTTGGTCCCGAAGAACCCGCTGCTGTTTTAGCCGTTTTAAAGAGCCGTTGGCTTAGCATGGGTGCTGTTACTAAAGCCTTCGAAGATGAGTTCGCAGCCTTTTGCGGTGCAAAACACGCTTTTGCCCTCACCAATGCCACAGCCGCCCTGCATCTCTCTTGCTTGGCAGCTGGCGTAGGCAGCGGAGATGAAGTCATTCTCCCGAGTCTTACCTTTGTTGCCACTGCCAACGCTATTCGATACACTGGCGCAAAACCGGTTTTCGCAGATGTGAACAGCTTAAACGACTGGACATTATCACCTGAAGCAGCAGAAGCCTTAATTACCCCCCGTACGCGTGCCATCATGCTCATGCACTACGCGGGTTACGCATGCAATATCTCTGCTTTTCAAGCGCTTGCCGAGAAGCACAATTTAATTTTATTAGAAGATGCAGCCCATGCTGTAGGCGGCACCCTCAACAATCAGCATCTTGGAACGTTTGGACAAAGCGGCAGTTATAGCTTCTTTCCGAACAAAAATATGACCACCGCCGAAGGCGGCATGTTGGTTACCAACGATGATGCCATCGCCGAAAAATTTCGCATCCTGCGCTCGCACGGCATGACCAGCCTAACCTGGGACCGCCACCGCGGTCACGCTTTCAGTTACGATGTTGTTGATTTAGGTTATAACTACCGAATGGATGAGTTAAGGTCTGCCTTAGGGCGGGTTCAACTTAACAGAATAACAGCAGGCAACCAAAAGCGCCGCCAGCTCACCGAGCAATATCGCAGCCAATTAAATGGTCTACAAATTCCATTTGATCATCACACCGGTACATCGGCCTGCCATATATTGCCCGCTTTATTACCCGAAGGCGTTAACCGAAATCGATTTATGGAAGTGATGAAAGAAAACGGGATTCAAACCAGCATTCACTACCCGCCCATCCATACATTTAGTGAATTTAACAGGCAGACTCCCGAAGGCCGCCTACCCATTACCGAAGCCATTGGCCAGCGAGAAGTAACCCTGCCGCTCTTCCCCGCCATGAGCGCAGAACAATTAAACTGGGTTATCTCAGCGGCGAAAGACGCGTTAGAAACTTGTTTGCAAGAAGGATAATGAATTAAATGGAAATTAAGTTTTATATTGCCATTCTTAAACGCTGGGCTTGGTTGCTCATCGCTGGCTTAATCATAAGCAGCTTATTGGGGTATGGTATTTCACTTTTAGAAACCCCCACCTACCAAGCCAGTACCAAAGCGTTGGTTATGCGCCCTTCGCAAAATAACAGCACCGAATTGGGTTATTTATCTGACCAGCAATTGGTGCAAACCTTTATGCAGCTATTAACCACCACTCCAGTGGTCGATACCGCATCGCAGCGATTAAGCTTCCCCATTGACCGAACCAAAATAACCGTTCAGCAAGTGCGCGATACCCAAGTGATTTTGGTAACAGTTGAAGACACCGAACCTTTACGCGCAGCCATGATTGCTAATGTGATGGTAGAAGTATTGGTCGAACAAAATGAAAACCTGCAATCTGGGCGATACCTTTCGATTGAAGAATCATTAAACAGCCAAATTTCTCAAGTAGAAGCTCAAATTAACGAATTACAACTAGAAATTGACCAAATTTCTACTGCGCGCGTACAAGACCAAACCGACCAAATTCAGGCACAAATTAACACATTACAAAGCCAAATTGTGGCCTTAGAAAGTGAAAATGGGCGATTATCTGCCGCACCGGCACAAAACGCATCTCAAATTGCTGAAAATAATGCCCGCATTGCTCAAAGTAAATCCCTGCTCAATGTCTATCAAGAAATTTTTACCAAC
Source organism: uncultured Anaerolineaceae bacterium (assembly GCA_964403635.1). Classification (GTDB taxonomy): domain Bacteria; phylum Chloroflexota; class Anaerolineae; order Anaerolineales; family Villigracilaceae; genus JANJTV01. The sequence continues at coordinate 41,158 of CAYOGW010000005.1, forward strand.
TTGGTCATTTTGGGTAAACCGGCAGAAAGTTCCGGGTCAGATTATGTCACCCGCTTACAATCTACCTTAAAACTATATCAAGAAATTTATTTGCAATTGCTCACCAACCTAGAGAATGTACGCCTTGCTCGGCTGCAAAACACCCCTAACTTGGTTCAAATTGAAAAAGCAGAAGTGCCTTTTATACCCATTAGCCCCAAGCCTTTTGTTAACATGGCCATTGCCGGAGCGATTGGTTTAATGCTGGCCGCCAGCGGCGTGTTTATTTACGAATATTTAAATGACACACTGCGTACCCCTCATGATGTTGAGAAGATGCTCGACTTGCCAGTCTTAGGCTATATCTCAGAAATGACAAACACAGCCGAAAATAAAGTAACCGGTTTAACCGTTTTAGACCAGCCTCGGTCGCCCATTTCTGAAGCCTTTCGTGTGCTGCGAACTAATTTAGAATTCGCAGCAACGGACCAAGCCTTACAAACCCTGCTGGTTACCAGTTCACGCCCATCCGAAGGAAAAACAACCGTAGCCGCCAACCTAGCCGCCAGCTTTGCTCAGCGCGGAAAGCGCGTTTTATTGGTAGATTGTGACCTGCGCAGACCCGCAGTTCACCGCATCATGCGCATCCCAAACCGAACCGGTTTAAGCACCCTCTTCCGCGGAGAAGTTCACCTCGATGCGGTAATCCGTAATATCGAAAACGGCATCACAGAAATTGGTGTTATTACCAGCGGAAGTATTCCCGCCAATCCCGCAGAGTTATTACAGTCGGACCGCATGTTAATGATTTTGGCAGAATTAAGAAACGCAGCCGATATTATCATATTAGACAGCCCCCCCATTATGCTGGCAGATGCTCAAGTGTTAGCCGCTTTGGTAGATGGTGTAATTTTAGTGATGCAGCCCGGCCGCTCCAAAAACGAAGAATCTCGCTCCACTCTTGCGCAACTTAATCGCGCGGGCGCGCGGGTATTGGGTACTGTCTTTAATCGAATACCCAAAGACAACCGAGAATATTATGGCGGCTACCAATACTATTCTACTGAAGGCTACGGGGCATACGCATCCCCTACTGACCGCCCTATCCAAACCATTTCTACCTATAAAGAGCCTTCTACCCGCCCGAACTTAAATCCAACCAACTCACATCGCCGATCCAATAGGTAACCCGTATGCCATCTGTATTATTTGTCTGCCGCGCCAATCAATTTCGTTCTCCCATCGCGGCAGCGTGTTTTGAAAGAAAATTAAAAAGCCTAAACTGGAAACAAACTTGGGTCATTGACAGCGCTGGTACTTGGGCGTCAGATGGCCTAGCTGTTGCAGCCTTACCCAAACAAGTTGCCAACCAATTAGGGCTTTCATTAGAAACTCATATTGCGAACTTAATCACTGCCGAGTTATTAGAAAAATTTGACTTAATTCTGGTGATGGAAGATGGACAAAAAGAAGCCCTGTGGGTTGAATTTCCTGAAGCACAGAACAGAATTAAAATGTTAACCGAATTAGTTAGCAATGAAAGCTATAACATCATCGACCCAGATGGCGAAAGCCTAGAGTTTAGCCAAGCCCTCGCCGAAGAAATATGCCGATTAATTGAAAGTGGATTTTTTAGAATTGTTACACAAGCCTTAACGCTACACAGTATGCGCTTAAAAACACAAGTCTTTAATTAAGCAGGAGTAAAAATGAAAATCTCATCAAACACTTGGTTACTTTTTACCTTAATCGCTTTAGTCGCTTCGGCTTGTATCGGTGGCTTTATATTTGTAAGCCAGTTTTTGCAAACAGGCGCACCCCTTAACGTAAACACCAACCCAACCCTACTGCCTACCACAGTGGCATTAACTGTGCTTAATACACCTACCTTGGTAGCAGAAAATACGGCTACATCCATCCCACCGGTAGGCACTTGTGGACAAACCGGAAAAAATCAAGTCTTAATTGTCGTTTTTGCCAGCGCTGGTGAAGAGCCTGTCGGATCAGAAGCCATTTATCTAATTCAAGCCAATTATGCCAACCCACAAATTAAAGGGCTTGCCTTCGACCGTGAATTAACGGTACAAACCCCCAGCCAATCAGGCTACCCAAGTAGCACTGCCAAATTAAACGACCTGTATAATTTTCGCTTAAACCAATTCGGCGGCGTAAGCCAACCACAAGCCCACCCCGGCGCTGTAAATTTAATCTCGCAGGCTATTTTTGACAATTATGGTTTAGTACCTAATAATTACATTGCCTTTGATGCCTTAATGTTGCCCAACATTGTTAATGCCATTGGCGGGCTGGATGTAAACCTTCCGGCTGCCTACCGATACGGTGCTTTTTCTGTTCCTGCAGGCGTTCAAAAATGGAATGGAGCAACCACCCTTGCTTATGTCAGCGCCTTGGCAGATAACGAAACAGAAGTTCAGCGGCGTGAAAGGCAAATATTGGTATTAAACGCTTTATTGCTGAACCCAACCTTTATTGGTCGCTTACCAGAATTAACTGACCGAATTAAAAACAGCATCATCACCGATTTAGATGCCACCCAAATTACCAACCTAGCCTGCTTAGCCAGCCAACTGGGCTCCTTTGATGCCCCCATTACAAGCGTCAATGGGGATAATGGCGTCCGAAAGCCAGATGGCAGTATTTCATTCTTTTTAGCAAGTGATTTAAAAGCCTATCTTCTGGAGTGGCAAGGGCAACTCCCTTAATTATCTCTAATTAAAATAAAGCATCACTCAAAAAGTGATGCTTTATTTTAATTAAGAATTGATATTACTCAGTCTCAATTTTAATTAATACAGCCCGTACAACGGTACGATAGCGGTATGTTTTCGTTATCGGGTCAAATTGCTGGCAAGTAATTAACGTAATCCAGTCATATTCTTCGTGTTTGGTTAGCAGCCGTGTATCAAAAGCAGTTACCAAACCATTCGTCCGAATAGCATAAGTGTATTTCTGACCATCAGCATGAATAACCACTGTATCGCCATATTTCAAATCTTTAATTAATGCAAATGGGCCGCTTAATCCATCAGCCGTGTACGAGTGAGCAGTAAGAACTGTGTTACCTTCCCAAGTTGGGTATGCCGTGCCTTCAAGCCAACCCACCGAACGATTAAGCCAGGTCAAATCCCATCCTTGTGCTTCTAAGGGAATTCCCGTAATAGCAGATTTGACATTTAAAGATGGAATCTCAATCCATAAGTTGCCCAAGGCTTGATAGGCTTTTTCGGCTGGCTGGGCTGGTAACTTGGTCACCACTCCTGGAGCAAATCCGGTTTCTGGGTTGCTACGCACTGAAATTAACACCGAGAATGTTAATTGTTGGTCTACACCGCCATTCAGTTCGTTCCCTGCCAAATCGACAATAGAAGTGGAACCACAAATAAATAATCGATAGGTTCCATTGGATAAGCCGAGCCCATTATTAATAGTTACCTTCGCAATAGATGTATTGCTATCATAATCAACTGGTCCGGTTGGGATCAATACATCATCCCCAGCTACCGAACCGGAACAACTAACCGTATCAAATACATTATTTAATCCGCCATTGACCAAAAGGTAATTGGCGGGGTTGGTTACATCATCTGGGTCGCTATCACCAGCTGGGTCATACGCTTCTTCATTAAACTTCACCCAAATTTCTGTGGGGTTTTTATTGATGGAAGAACCATTCACAATTAATGTGTTGTCTGGCAATGTAACGCCGCCAGCCATTACCTGAATACCAGTCGTATCTACATAAAAGACCCGCACGAAATCTGCTGGTAACGGATAACCAAATGAATCGGTGATTGTGTTTTTAACTGTCAGCGTATATTTACCTTCTGTCAGCGCAACACTACCATTGATATCTAAAGTAACCGTATCATTTAAATTATTGTAAGTAGCTGTATTAATCGTTATCGGGGTGGCGACATCTTTAATTAAGCTGTAATTACTGACATTCTCAGCATCTGCCGAAGTCATCGCTTTGTTAAATTCAACGATTAATTGGGTGATTGCAACAGCTGTATATTCATCTTCGCTTACCTGACCATCACCGGTATCTGCACTACTATCAATATTTATAACCCCAGCGGGGCCATCAACAATTAAGCTGAAAGATTGAATATCATCGCTGCCAACACCATTGGATGCGGTAATGGTTAATGGGTAACTCCCCGTTGTACTGGTAGCTGGCGTACCCGATAAGATAGCCGTACCATCCCCTTGGTCGACAAAGGTTAATCCGCTAGGAAGGCTGCCCGCTTTGGATAAAGCTGGTGTTGGTGAACCGGTTGTCGTGACGGTGAAGCTGCCAAATGCACCTTCTACCATAGTGAAGTTATCCGCGCTGGTAATGGCTGAAGCTTGATTAATCGTCAGAGTTAAGGTTTGAGATGCGTTTGGAGAAATACCATTGTTCCCGGTTAGGCTGAGCACATATACACCCGCATCACCAGATAATGGAGTACCACTTAATGTTGCCGAACCATCGCCATCATCTGTAAAGGTAATGCTGGCTGGTAAGGTTGGATTAATTAAAGCTGAAATGGCTGCATCTGGGTAACCTGTAGTGGTGACATCAAAACTTTCGGAGGTGCCAACGGTGAAGGTGGTGGTATTGGCGTTTGTAAAGGTAGGCGCTAAATTAACGGTCTGCGTAAGCACAGACGAGGTGCTAGTAGCAAAGGTGCTGTCTCCAGAATAGACGCCGCTGATTAAATGGGAGCCAGCTGAGAGCGTAGAAAGCCCAAGCGCGGCTTGTCCGCTACTATCGATTGTTTGAGTGCCAAGGCTGGTCGCGCCATCAAAAAACTCAACATTACCCGAAAGCGTTAAGGGCGAAGATTCGCTGACAGTAACCGTAAATGTAACCACTTGCCCATAAACGGATGGATTTAAGTTAGAAACAACGCTGCTGCTGGTTGCCGTTTTATTGACTAAAACGCTATCACTACAATCGTTATTGGTTTCGTCTGATTCAGTTTGAACATCAATCGGGTCAATTACACATACGCCCGCAGCACGCGGATTATCATAATCACCGATAGCCGAAGGCGTTACTGAAAAGGTGACATCGACTTCTCCGGTGGTATCTGCGATAGTTACAGACCCACCACTAGCGGTACAAGTGAGATTGCTGCTGACATCAATGCTGCAGCTAATGCTGCCAGTGCCGCCGATGCCGCTTGGGTTGGCGGTGCTGACCGAACCATA
>CAYOGW010000006.1:0-3333 GCA_964403635.1 uncultured Anaerolineaceae bacterium
TGTTTTACAAAAGGTCGAAGGGCAATGCCCTTCGACCTTTTTATTTATTTCAAACTTGTCATACAATTGCTCTATTTGTAGGATAAAATTAATAAAACCGACTAAAATATATATAATGAAGAAAAAAGCCATCAAAGCATGAAAACTGGTAAATCATGCGGATTAATAAGTTGGCTGGCATAAGGAAATAATCCATGCCCTTCCAACCAGGAGAACGCGCAATGACCAAGGTTTTAGAATTAAAAGGCATCACCAAACGTTTCCCCGGTGTGCTAGCGAACGACCAAATTAATATTGATTTAAATCAAGGTGAAATTCATGCACTGCTCGGAGAGAACGGTGCTGGCAAAACTACTTTGATGAATATTTTGTATGGTTTATATAAACCAGACGAAGGTGAAATTCAGGTTCGCGGTGTAACTGTCGATATTCAAAGCCCCAATGATGCAATTGAACGTGGGATTGGTATGGTACATCAACACTTTATGCTCATCCCTGTAATGACGGTTACAGAAAACGTGATGTTAGGCATTGAACCGACCAAAAATGGGGTTTTTCTTGACAAAGAAAAAGTTGCCAAGCGTATTCGAGAAATTTCTGAACAATATGGCTTAGACGTAGACCCAGATGCTTATATCAAAGATTTAGCTGTAGGCACCCAACAACGCGTTGAAATTATTAAGGTTTTATATCGAAATGCAGATATTTTAATTCTTGATGAACCCACTGCAGTTTTAACCCCTCAAGAAGTAGACGGTCTATTTAAAATTTTGCAAACGCTTGTTGCAGATGGAAAATCATTAATTTTTATTACCCATAAGTTAAAAGAAGTAATGGCTTTGGCTGACCGCATTACAGTGCTAAGGGGTGGCCGTGTAGTAGGCAGCGCTGTTCCCAGCAAAGTATCACCCGAAAAATTAGCATCTATGATGGTAGGGCGTGATGTCTTGCTCACCGCAGAAAAAGCCATTGCCAAACCACAGGGTAAAACATTAGAAGCAGATAATTTGTTTGTTAAAGACGAATTGCACAATATGGTTGTACGCGGCATCTCTTTTGATGTTCGCGCAGGTGAGGTTTTGGGGATTGCAGGTGTACAGGGAAATGGTCAGACCGAATTGGTCTATGCATTAACTGGTTTATTGCCCATTCATACTGGCCAAATTCAACTTAATGGTCAACCCCTTAAACAAAACAATCCGCGCCAGATTTTGGAGAGTGGAGTGGCTCATGTACCGGAAGACCGCCAGCGGCACGGCCTGATTCTTTCCTTTCCCATTCACGATAATATTGTATTGTGTACTTATTATCAAAAACCCTTTTCCAAAGGGGTTGTGCTTCAACAAAACATAATTGAAGAAAACGCGGAAAAGTTATCTGCCCAATATGATGTTCGCACACCAAACATTTACGTGGCGGCGTCTACCCTCTCTGGCGGCAACCAACAGAAAGTAATTATTGCCCGCGAGCTTTCTCGCCCTATTAAATTGTTAATTGCATCACAACCTACCCGCGGTTTGGATGTAGGCTCGATTGAATATATTCATAGCCAAATTATTGCAAAACGAGATGATGGCTGCGCTGTCTTGCTGGTTTCATCAGAATTAGATGAAATTTTAGCGTTATCTGACCGAATTGCTGTCATGTACAAAGGTCAAATTGTAGATATTGTCGATGCTTCGACTGTGGACAAAGAATATATTGGCTTACTTATGGCTGGCATGAAACCTGCCGAAGCTGCAAAAAAATCCCATTCACCCTCTGGCAAAAAAGAAGTTGAACGGGTATTTTAGGAGAGCACGTGGAAGAGAAAACACCCAACACACCGGCGAATAAAAAGCCAACCCAAGCCTCATCTAATTTAACAGATGCTTTGTTAATTCCTGCATTGGCTGTTTTTACCGGCTTATTCATTGGTGCCATTGTAATTGTTGTAAGTGATGTTGCTGTAGTAGCCGCATACCAAAACTTTTTTACTAACCCTATAGCAGCCCTTCAGGCAACTTGGACATCTATTTCGAATGCTTATGGCGCCTTATTTACAGGCTCTTTTGGAAACCCTACCCGCATTTCAGATGGTATTCAAACTTATCTAGCAACCGGCGATAACAAACTTTTATTACGATCCATATATCCTTTTACTGAAAGTTTAGTCACTGCTACGCCTTATATTTTTTCTGGTTTGGCTGTCGCCATTGGGTTTCGAGCAGGTTTATTTAATATTGGCGCTGAAGGTCAATTTTTTATTGGGGCGCTTTGTTCTGCCTTTATTGGGTACAGCATTAAAGGCTTGCCTTGGTTTATTCATTTACCTTTAGCCTTACTAGCTGGCGCAGCAGGCGGTGCCGCTTGGGGCGCAATTCCGGGTTATTTAAAAGCCCGCTTTGGAGCACACGAAGTGGTTAATACCATTATGATGAACTGGATTGCCTTTCGATTAAGTGACTGGCTCTTAAGCGGACCAATGCAAGCGGCTGGCTTCCGACCGGTGACTCCCAATGTAGAAGTAGCAGCTCAACTTCCAAGGTTGTTCCCAGACCCTTTACGCTTTAATTGGGGATTCTTTTTAGCACTTGCTATGGCTTGGCTAATTTATTGGATTTTATTTAAAACAACCACCGGCTTTGAAATTCGAGCCGTGGGAGCCAACCCAGATGCAGCCAAATATTCTGGCATGAGCATTACCCGTAACATAGTGTTGGTTATGACCATCTCTGGCGCCCTTGCTGGGCTGGCTGGTTCTGCCCAAGTATTAGGGGTAGATTATTGGGTTGGGCAGGGTTTTTCATCTGGCTATGGCTTCGATGCCATTGCACTGGCATTGCTTGGCAAAAGCCATCCACTCGGTATCGTTTTGGCTGGTCTTTTATTTGGCTTTTTACGCAGTGGCGCCATTTCCATGCAATCCATTGCGCGAATCCCAATTGACATTATCTCAGTCATTCAAGGTTTGGTTATTATTTTTGTAGCCGCCCCAGTCATTATTCGCTGGATTTATCGATTGCGTTCAGGTGAATCAAGCTCAACCATCACCATACGCGGTTGGGGCAAGTAAGAGGAATTCATGACAAAAAATAAACTTGACGAAATTACCTTTCGCCGCAACCGCATAGGTTATGGTATTGCCTTACTTGTTGTTGGCTTACTCATTGCTTTGCTGTTTGGAATGAACTCACAAGCAGGTGTCGAATCTAGATTCGGCATGAATATTAATTCATCACAAGCTTTGACCATTCCAGATATTACATTACCTTCACAACCAACCATTTACCTAATGGTATTAATAGCTGTTTTTGCCGGTGGATATCAACTCGCGCGCGGCATTCAATCTAC
>CAYOGW010000006.1:3433-16076 GCA_964403635.1 uncultured Anaerolineaceae bacterium
GCCTACTTCACCATTGGTTCGGTTGGTCGTTTTGACGAAGCCATGACCGCTGGAAAAGGCTTTATCGGTTTAGCTGCTGTGATATTTGGCAATTGGAATCCAATTGGCGCATATATGTCATCCTTAATATTTGGTTTCGCCGATTCCTTACAAGTAAAATTGCAAATATTACGAATACCCATTCCTTCTGAATTTCTCATGATGGCACCCTACATCGTTACAATGATTGTACTGACAGGGGTTGTTGGAAAAGCCATTGCCCCTGCGGCAGATGGACAACCGTACGAAAAATCCTAGCCATAAAAAAACCGCCATTTAGGCGGTTTTTTTATGGAATTCGAATGAAGAAATTAGAATATTTTAATTAAAATAAGCACTACTGTAAGGAAAAACCAATGAAAAAATATCCCTATTTAATTCTACTTATCGCATTTGTATTAAGCGCTTGTAATTTACCAGCTGCAACGCGTAAAAGCCCAGAATCAACCTTAACCAGAGTCGCGCAAACAATAGAAGCGGAATTAACCATCAACGCATTGATGACCCCAATTCCAACAAGCCCACCAGCGTCCAATACTCCCAATGTTAACGGTACCCCCTCCCCAATTCCTGCCAGCCCTAGCCCAACCTCAATTTGTGATTTGGCTCAATTTGTATCCGATGTAACCGTCCCTGATGGGAGTGTTTTTTTACCAGACACTACTTTTACCAAAACTTGGCGCTTCAGAAATATAGGTACATGCACATGGACAAGCGCCTATCATCTGGTCTTTGACCATGGTGAAATTATGAGTGGAATCAGCCCTCAACCTTTAGCGGGGAACGTTGCTCCTGGCCAAACAGTAGACATTTCAATTAACCTAAAATCCCCAAGTTCTGCCAACAATTATCGAGGCTATTGGAGATTAAGAAATGCCGCTGGAGTATTAATACCCATTGCAGGTGGAGATCAGGGCCAAACATTTTTTGTAGATATAAAAGTCAGCCTGCCGACCGCCACCCCAACTGTTACCCCTACAGTAGGTTTGTTTCTACCTCCAATTATTCTTGTAACCCTTTCCCCATAACAGATAAGTGACACATAAGAAAGCGTTATAGCAAGCGGATACGCGTTTCCGCTCTTTGATATACTTAAAAGTTGTTCATGAAAGGAAAAAATGAAACAATCCATAAAATATATTGTTTTTCTATCTTTAATAATCAGCATTGCGATCAGTGGGTGCGCGGCAACACCAGAACCAACACAAGATGCGAGTGCCATTGCGACTGCCGCCGTGCAAACTGTAGAAGCTCGTTACACAGAACAAGCCTTATCTCAACCAACAGCTACCTTGCCGTCCGCAACTCCCACACCAGAAAACACCCTAGCCCCTGGGGTTCCAACCGCAACCCGAGTAGCCTCCTATGAGTTTGTTCCCGGTTGTGTATTTATCACCTTTGTAGCTGATATCACCATTCCAGATGGTCAACTTGTAGCACCGGGAGAATCGTTTACAAAAACATGGCGTCTTAAAAATACCGGCAGTTGCGCATGGGATTCTCGATTCGCGCTCATTTACGTTACTGGCGACAAATTTGGAGAAGTTCTCAGCATGCCACTTCCGCGTGTTGTATACCCCGGCCAAGAGGTAGATATTTCGGTTCCCATGGTTGCCCCGAGCGCAGAAGGTACCTATACCAGCGAGTGGCGAATGCAGGTTCCGGTAGGCACCGCAGGTGTAAATTCGACAGACACCAATATCTCAGTCAAGATTCAAGTTACAAACAAAATAGATAAGGCTTTCCAAGTCACCGGTGTAACCTATCAATGGACACGTGAACCTAAAAATGGTTGCCCCGAAAAAGGGACCAAATACACCTTTACTGCCAATGTATCGGTTAATGGGCCCGGAGAAGTCATTTATCGATGGGATCGTGGACCATCCGATGGTATTCGCGAAGGCGGAAAAATTCAGTTTACCGAAGCAGGCACAAAACAAGTTTCTTGGGTATGGAATTTAAAACCAGAAGCTTTGGCTATGCCATACCGCTGGGTAGCTTTATTTGTGGAAGTACCAAACGGAGTTCAATACGAAAAAGTAAGTATTACCTTTAATTGCGATTAAAGATAATACAATTAAAAATTCTTACACATTGGACTGGCGGCTAAAATATAGCCGCCAGTCTTTGCTTTTTGGGAACGAAACTGTTATGACAAACGTCTATTGTATTGTCATACGATTAGTTTGGAGGAAATATGAAAAAACTTTCTTTTTACTGTTTAATTATCTTAGCTTTAATATTAAGCGCTTGTAATTTACCCGGCACATCAAATACCACAAACGAAGCAGCAGCCACTTTAGAGGGAATCTATACAGCACAAGCGGGCACCCTCCAAGCGATGCAAACAGTAGCCGCAAGCGGTCAAACCAGTACACCCATCCCCTTGCCTACTATTGGTTTTCCAACCCTAGCCCCACTCATCACCCCAGGAACAACTGGAATAGCTACCTTAATCCCAGTTAATACTTCTGCGCCGATTAATCTTTGTGATAAAGCAGCATTTGTCCAAGATGTTACAGTGCCAGATGGAAGCATCTACTCACCAGGGGCGTCTTTAATTAAAACTTGGCGAATTAAAAATGTTGGCACCTGCACTTGGACCAATGGTTATAGCATTAATTTCTATGATGGCAATCGCATGAGTGGGCCTTCAAGTCAAAATTTGCCAAGTTCTGTAGCCCCTGGGCAAACAATCGATATTTCTATTAACTTAATTGCTCCAACGGCAGATGGCTCTTACCGTGGTTATTGGTCCTTAAAAAACCAAACTGGGCAATTATTTGGAACAGGAAATGTCGGAAATGTCCCAGTTTATGTTGATATTAAAGTAGCCAGCAATACCAGTTTAATATATGACTTTGTAGCAAACTACTGCGCAGCAGATTGGAGAAGCGGCGCTGGTGATTTAGGCTGCCCTGGAAACGTTGGCGGCAAAAAAGGATATGTTCAAAAACCAGATAAACCGCAATTAGAAAACGGTTCTTTTGATAACCGTTCTGGTTTATTAACCGTCCCGCAAGATGAATATAACGGTTACCTTTCAGGTTACTACCCTGCCTTTGCAGTACAAACAGGTGATCGATTTAAAGTAACTATTGGTTGCGAATACAATGCAACCAGTTGTAATGTGCTCTACCGTTTGCAATATCAAATTGGCAATGGCGCCATCCAAAATTATTGGGCTTTTTATGAACTCTATGAAGGGCAATTTTATACCGCAGATGTAGACTTAAGCCCACTTGCCGGAAAAAATGTTAAATTTATCCTTACGGTTTTAGCCAATGGACCTGCTAGCGGAGATAAACCCCTGTGGGTAGCCGCAAGAATTGAACGAAGAACGAACCTTATTACACCAAGCACAACACCCTCTAGCACGCCGCTATCAACGAGCACCGCCACTCCAACACCAAGCAGCACGGCAAGTGCAACCATTACACCTACAGCTACCGAAACAAACACAATCACAGCAACGCCGACCGAAACTGCTACCCCAACAGAAACGCCAACAACAGTGCCATAAGCTATCTTAATCTCGCCAAGAGTAGGGCTTGAAGTATAATTCTGGCATTCAGAACCGTGGAGGATTCATGTCTAAACGATATTTTTTATTAACACTCGCATTAATTTTCTCATTAACCCTTTCAGCCTGCGGCTTAGGTCAGGCAGCAGAACCAACCGCTACCCCAGTGGATGTCAATGCAATCACAACAGCCGCAGCCGCAACAGCCTACGCACAATTAACTGAAATTGCAAGCTTGGCAACACCCACAACAGAACCAACAAACACACCCGAAGCCACTGCAACAATTATCAATGAAAGCACACCGACCATTGCAGTAGAGATTCAAATTACAAACGTAGCGCCAGGAACCACAGTAGCATTGCCCGGCATTGCAACATCAACCGTTTTACCCGGCTTTCCTACAACAACACCGTTTCCTACACAGGCTCCCGTAGGCGGCCCACCTGTTGCTGCATGTAATAATTTTGCCTTTGTAGCAGATATAACTGTTCCAGACGGTACCGTATTTAAATCAGCCGAAAAATTCACAAAAGTTTGGAGAATTCAAAACACCGGCACTTGCACTTGGGATAGCGGCTACGTTTTTAAATTTGTTGGCGGTGCTGGCATGGGTAGTTCCAACCAATTCAAATTTAATGATGATGCTCGAAAAATCGGCCCAAATGGCACCGTTGATATTGACATATTTATGTTTGCACCTGATGACCCAGGTGAGTACACAGGCAACTGGACCATGTTCACAGATACTGGTCAACAATTTGGCCCTTGGATCAGCGTCGTCATCAAAGTTGTAAAATAACCAATAATAAAAACAGCCTCATTATTTGAGGCTGTTTTTATTAGCCGCTTTTCATCTGTACTATAATATGCACAGGCCTGTCGACACTTAATCCGCCTACTCAAACTTATAACCACAGGTGAACTATGAAAAAAATAACTTTAATTCTATCCATCTTTATTATTCTTACTCTCTCCGCTTGCGGAATGAGCCAACCGCCTGAACCCACGCCTACACCCGTAGATGTAGGCTTAGTTCAAACACAGGTTGTACAAACCATTGTAGCCAATGTTTCGCTCACAGCAGCGGCGGCCAGCCCAACCCTTGCACCGCCAACAGAGACCCCTACACCGTCTATCACTGAAACCCCCACCCTAGACCCAAACATTACTCCGAGCCCAATTATTTGCGACGACGCGGCCTTCGTAGCCGATGTAAGCATCTCAGATGGAGCGACCGTGACAGCCGGACAAGATTTTCAAAAAACTTGGCGGGTTAAAAATACAGGTTCCTGCACATGGACAACCGGTTATGTCATCCAATACGCCTATGGCGAACAAATGGGCGGCAGAGCAACCAACCTTACCCAAGAAGTTCTTCCAGGGCAAGAAGTAGACATTACTGTATTAATGAAAGCGCCCGCTACCAGCGGCACCTACAGCGGCTATTGGCGCATGGTAAACAACAATCAATATGGCTTTGGTGAAATCTTTACAATCCTTATCGTTGTTCCATGAATTTAATTAATCTCTCAAAAGAAATTAAAAACTATGCCCGTCAGCAAGGTTTCGTGCTGGCGGGCATTACCAACCCCGCTCCGCCCAGCCACCTAGTAACCTACCAAAATTGGATTAAAAACAACCAACATGCTGACATGGAATATCTCTCTAGACCAGAGAGCATTTCTAAACGAGCGAACCCGCTAGAAATCCTGCCAGAATGCCAATCCATTCTCATGCTCGGCATCCCCTACCAACCCGCCAACCGCTTGCCAGAACCACCCCCCAATAGCGGACGAGTCGCCGCCTACGCCTGCGGAGAAGATTACCACATCACCCTACCACCTCGTTTAAAAGCCATCGTAAACTTCATAGAACAAAAACTTAATCAACCTGTTCTAAATCGCTACTATACAGATACCGGCCCCATTCTCGAAAGAGACTTGGCTCAACGAGCCGGTTTAGGTTGGATTGGCAAAAACACCTGTTTAATTTCACCCAAACACGGTTCCTATTTTCTACTCGCAGAAATTTTGCTCAGCATCGCCTTACCCGCAGACGAACCCATGCAAACCGACCATTGCGGAACCTGCACCCGCTGCATCGAGGCTTGCCCTACCCAATGCATTCTGCCAAACCGCACCCTAGATGCCAACCGCTGCATTTCCTATTTAACCATCGAAAATAAAAATGAAATTCCCGAAGAATTAAGACCCCAAATACAAAACTGGGTTTTTGGATGTGATATCTGCCAAACGGTTTGCCCCTGGAACATTCGTTTTGCAGGAAACATAGAACACGATCCGGCCTTCTCAGCCCGAGCCGATTTACCCTTTCCAAACTTAATTTTAGAGTCCGAGCTGACCCCCGTTGAATACAACCTTAAATATAAAAATAGCCCCGTTAAACGAGCCAAACGACGTGGCTATTTAAGAAATATATTTACAGCCTTAGGAAACACTAAAACCCCAGCCGCCAAAAAAGCGATAGAAAACGGCAGCCAAGACCAAGACCCATTAATCCGCCAACACGCCCAATGGGCGTCCGAAAGGTTTTCATCGAAATGAAGTCAAAATTATTCATTGCAACAGAGAATAAAGGGAAAATCCGTGAACTTGTTGAGATACTAAAACCCTATGGTTGGCAATTAATTACACCACAAGAACTATCTATCCATCTGCATGTCGAAGAAGACGGATTAAGCTACGCCGAAAACGCTGCCAAAAAAGCCCTAGCCTATGCCAAAGCGGCTAACCTACCAGCCATCGCAGACGATTCCGGCTTAGAAGTAGATGCCTTAAATGGTGCTCCCGGGCTATATTCAGCGCGGTATCTTGCCAAGCCAAACGCAACCGATGCGGACCGCCGCGCTTTTTTATTACAAAATTTAAAAGACATACCCCGCCCATGGAAAGCCCATTTTCATGCAACAATCGCCATTGCCCAGCCACATACCGATGAAGTTTATTTTGCAGAAGGAAACTGCCAGGGAGAAATTATCCCCAAAGAACGCGGGCAAGGTGGTTTTGGATATGATGCACTTTTTTACATTGCCCAATATAAACAAACCATGGCTGAATTAACAGAAAAACAAAAGAACAGCGTAAGCCATCGCGCTTTAGCTGTTCAAAATGCCATTCCAATTTTAGAAAATTTACTTAAAAATTAATATCAGCACCTGGTTGATAATTAATTTGATGCATTAATAATTGCAAATGAGCAACCAATACTTGCGGGTTTTCTAGCATTAACATATGACCCGCACCATCGACGCGCCGAATATGAGAACCTTTAATTTTCTCTAATAAAAATTCGGCTTGATGCATAGGGGTCATTTGATCTTCGGTACCAGTTAATATCATCGTCGGCACTTTAATTCGAGCGATGCGCTTCGTAGCATCAAAAGAATCACAGGCTAAATAGTCACCATACAAGACAGACGGACGAATTTCTTGCATGCGTTCTAAAACTGCTTTCTTCATGTTTTCATCTGCATGAGGGCCAAACGCCATTTCGCCGATTAATTTAATTGCAATTGGCAAAGTAGCTTGACTAGAAGCGGCGTTTAACAACTGAGAATTTACCCGCATTTTAGCGGCAGTAGAAACCAAAACGATACCTAAAGTACGTTTGGGGTTTCGAAAAGCCATTGTTTGAGCAATTGCCCCGCCCATGGAATGCCCTACAAAAATAGCTTGCCGAATCCGCAGTTCATCCATAAATTCGATAACACTATCGGCATAATCATCAATAAACTGACGGCCAATTCCATCCGATTTACCATGTCCCGGCAAATCTAAAGCGTAAATACGTTGATCTTGAAGACGGCGAATTTCGGGCGGCCAAGAAAGATTATTCCCACCAGCACCGTGCAACAAAATAACAGCCGGTTTCGAAAAATCATTTTCGTTATTTGCAAAATAATATAAACCTGAAGCAAGCGCCATTTTAATATTGGCCTTTCATAAAAATTCACCCGCATGAGAAATTTCACACGGGTGAAAGAAATTGTATCAAATAATTTATTTTTGAACGCGGCTATGTTGAAGCTTGTCTGAAGCTTCTTCTGTAAGCGGAATAAACACTCGAATGCGGGTGCCCTTACCCGGGGCGGAATCAATTTGAAGCAAGCCAGCCACCAGTTCTGCCCGCTCACGTAAATTAACCATTCCTAAACTACCGCGTTTGTCATAAGACTTATTGACAGCTTCTACATCAAACCCTAAACCATTGTCTGCAATTTCTAACATGGCAATTTCTGGCTCTTTAGGGATAGGAGCCAAACGAACCGTAATTTGAGCCGCCTGCGCATGCTTGCGAGCATTATTTACAGCCTCTTCAACAATATAAAAAATAACACCCGATTTTCCCATTTCCAACTGACTGGCTAGGTTTTCATCCACCTTTATGACTACATTTTGGCTATACGTTTCTTTCATCTTCTCAGCCATCGATTCGAGCGCGGCAGCTAACCCTTGTGATTCAAGCACCAACGGGCGCAAAGTGAACAACATGTGCCGAATTTCTTTTGTGGTTCGGCGAGCAAGTTCTTCAATTCTTTCTAACTCATCCATAGAGGCTTGCGGGTCTTTTTCCACCATGCGCCTTGCCAAACTTACCCGCATGGCCATAGCCGCAACCGACTGGGTAGGACCATCATGCAAATCTCGCGCCAATTTTTTGCGCGCTTCTTCTTGCGCTTCTGCCATTCGCTCTTTCTCATCTGCCAATTCCTGATACAAGCGCGCGTTTTGAATAGCAATAATGGCTTGACGACCTAAAATACCCAATACTTCTTGTCTTTCGGTACTAAAATAACCTGCTCTGGGATGCCCAAAAACCATCACACCGTATACATTTAAACCGCTTCGCAACGGAAAACAATAAACTGAATTGCTCTCTAATAAACCGGCTAATCTGCTTAATTCTGGGTCATAGCGAACCGATTCACTTACCACCGCTTCCCCTTCTTCAATAACCTGATGAAGTAAGCCTTTTTCAGCCGGGAAAGTTCGGCTTAAGTCGGAGTTAGTTAAACGACGCGCAGAACCAACAATTAAAATATCATCCTTAAATAACAAAACAGCGCTCACCAAACGAGCATCAACCGTATCTTGACCATCATCTTCGTTTCTGTCTTCAACACTAAGCACATTTAAACTAATATCCAAAGCGCTGTCTAACACGCGTTTATAGTTAAGTGAAGATGTCATGGTGCTAGTCATGTTATAAATCGCACGCATACGGTCATTTTCGCCGCGAATAATCTTTTCACGCGCATCTTGTTCTTTAATTCTTAAAAGTCGCAATTCGTTAATTAATTTTTGGCTGATATAACCAAAAAACGCACCCATAGCAAATGTAAGGGCAATCGCAATGACTGTGCCTATCCAACCTACAGAAGGTACAAAAAAGACATTAATTAATTCTGCAACAGCAACGCCGCCCGCCGATGCCAACCCGCCGCGAAAATCAAAATAAATGGCGCCTGTTAAAATAGGTAATATCACCACCCAAGCGGCAGGGGCAAGGATTCCGCCATGCAGCCAAAAAAACAAAATGGGCAAAATTAAATCTACGCCTAGGCTAATCTCTCGGTGGCGTTCTAATCGACGATTAAGCCCGGCCAGCCAAGTCAGTGCAATATTCCAGGCGGTTAGTAACACCAGCAACCCATTAACCCACTGGGTTAATTGGCCTGCCAAACCCAAAGAAACGGTTGCCCCCAAAAGAACCAACCAACGAAAAGAGACCACAAACCAATCGGCCACAAAAGGCGCATCTGATTTATACATAAGTTAATGATACCCGATGCGCTAGCTGAGACCCACTTTGATTACATTTCAGAACCGTTAAGCCCATTACAACTCGTACCCCATTTGTTTTATTGCTTTACCAAATTTATCTTTTAAAACCTGCTGTTCTTGCGTTGTATACCGTTCTCTAAAACGGCCAATTTGCCCTTTAAAAAAGTGTGTGCCCTGCTGCCCCTGCACACTGCCCCCCGGGCGATACTGCTCCACAACGTTTTTAACCGCATCATCAGCCGAGTTTAAACCCAAAAAACGGACTAATTTTTCGGCTTCATCATCATAATTTTGAAGCAAATCTTCATAACGTGCTTTTAACACCTGCGAAACATTCATCCATTGTTCCCAGCCTTGCACATATTCGCTAAAAAAATCGGCTGTTTTTTCAAAATCAGTTAAATGAGAAAAAGCGTTCGGCCTTCCTTGTTTTTCTAAAACCCGCTTGCCATAGTCATGCGCCGAGAGCATCGCGTCTCGCGGGTCACGATAAATATATGTAGCTTTTAACAAACCTACTTTAATTAAAATCTTTGCCCAAACGGTAGGTCCGGCGTGCGCTTTAATGACAAAGGTTTTCCCTTGTAATGCGGGCAAACTCACCATTGCTAAACGCCGCAAACTAAGCACACCAATATTGCAATTCACTTCAGTTAAGATACTTTGCAGCCCATATTGCACACGAATATCACGGGCTTCTTCACAGCCAGTGGTCGCCATCAGGTCATGAATCAAGTTATAGTGCCAGCCAGAACCAGCGCGAGGCATCCCTACAGCCAAAATTATCATCTTCTTAATTAACCTTTATATAACGTAGCAATGCCTGCAAGTATACCGAGATTTAACCACAACTCTGGCATCGCAAAAGAATCTTGAGAAAAAGCCATTAACCCCAAAGCGGTGATTGTAAAAATAGCCGAAGCCCCTAAAAACTTTAAATATGGTGTTTTCGAGCGAAGTACATTCAAGCCATCTGCTAACAAATAGAGCCAAAATGACAAAAATAAAAATAATCCTACCAAGCCGCCTTCTGCCAACAAACGCACCACCAAATTTTTGGGGTTCGGGAAAAGCCCACTCTCTGGCGAAAGCGCATCGGCTATTTCTGGCACACCCATTAACACCTCGTCTGGAATGCCCGCGTAAATATGAAACCCGCTTGCCCCCAGCCCAACACCTGTTAAGGGGTTCATATCAAAGGCCCGCATCGCGCCAACCGTATAAGCCACCCGCGGCCCCAACGAAGCCTGCGTAACATATTCCCAAAAGTCAGTAATATCGGATGTCCACAGCCGAGCGATATAACCTTTATCCGCCAAAAAAACAGATGCGCCTACCACAACCGAAAGCACCGTTAAAAGAATTAATAGGCGGGCTGCCCTTAAGCGCATCTTGTTCCAAAAGCCAACACCCGGCTGAAAGTTAAAGCCAGCCTTAAACCAACCCCAACCGCCAGCCAGCCAGCCGCGCCCGGCTAAAAGGGTGGTGATGATTAACGCGACAAAGGTAACCAACAACCCAGAACGGGAATACGTCATAAAAACAGCCGTTAAACTAGCCACCAACAACAAAGGTTCTAATAATTGATACATTAATTTGGGTAAGCGTTGAAAATTAAGCACACGGAAACCAGTTAATAAACCGGCTACTAACCAAGGAATATATAAGGTTGCCAACTGAGAAGCCAGCCAAGAAGGCTCAAAGGCAAAACCAGAAATACGTTTATTTTTTACCAAGCCCCGAACAGAAAAAATTTCTTGAATTTCTTTTAATTCAGCTCGGTAACCGTTATTTAACCCCCAAAACTGAACAGCCCCCCAAAGCAAATGGGCCACTAAACCCACCAAAAGCCAGCGGATGGTAAATATTAAATCTTCTTCTTTTTTGTTCATACAAATGGCTGCTACAAAAAAAGCTGCCCCAATTGCTAGTGTTATAAAAGCGCGAATGGCTCTATCCCAGTAGTCTGCTCCGCGTAAGGGGATAGGGGAAAAAAGCGCGCCAATTGCCGTAGCAGCCAGCAAAAATAACCCAAACCATAATAAGAGAATTAAAGAGCCAGGCCAACGAAATTTAAGGTCACCCCGCATGATTTGAATGGCAAGGACCAAAAGCAAAACAGCCAGCGGAAGGATTGCCATAGGGCGCACAACTGTTCCGCTTCCCATAAATGGCAAATAACGGAAACTGGTTACTGGCAAAGAAATTAATACCAGCGCCCAAAGCAAACGAGAAAATGCTCTAAGAGAAATCATTTATTTCTTTTAATTTTAATGTTTGGTGAACAAAACCCAAAACGCCATTAATATCATGCCCAGTCCAGCACCGGCTAAAGCATAAGTTCCCTGAGAAACAGCTCTGTTAACGGGTAAATTTTGTATTTGAGTAGGCGTAACCTGAATATGGGCTTCAAAATCATGTTGCTCCGCCAGCACCATTTGGGCTTGCTCTGTAAATGCCTTCGCCCAAGAAGAAGCGATTTGTTCGGCGGCAAGGGCTTGGGCTGAGTCCGCGTAGAAGTGCCAAGCGCCATCGGCAGGCTGAGAGAGAATTAATCCGCCATTTCGCAAATCAGAAACACTAATCTTATTTTCTTCGGCTACTTGATTAAGAACAGCATCTGACCAAGCCAGTTCTTTTAATTTGCGGGCTTCGCGGTCCAAAAAATAAAAAACTTCTCGGTCTGGGGTGCTGGGCCACGGCCAAGACTGCTCGATATTAAAATCTACCAGCACACTGGCTTGCGCCCGAAAAGGCGGCGGGAAAACCGCAAACGCGCCTATGCCCAACAAGCCGCCCAGCACTGCCCCAGCCAACCAAAGACGCCAAGCGCGCAGCAATATTAATAAGTCATCTACTGAAGCAGGTTTGAGAAGTTGATTCATTTAAATTTCTTCATCTTTCGTTGGCGATTCCAATTTAATAAGGGAGATGCCAATTTACGAATGTAATATTTTGCAACAATAGGAGAGAAAAACTGCCCGCCATCACGATAGTGAACTTTAAGCATTTCGGGCCAGCAGCGGTCATCATCAACCATGGTTTTGCCGGTTGAGTGTAAGCGAAAGTTAGCCCATACCGGGCCGGGCAAATATGTCACTAGAGAAATGCGAGCCAAACGAACCCATAGGTCATAATCCATTGCAAAATAAAAACTAGGGTCTAATGGACCCACCCGCTGCCACAACTCCGCGCGGAAAAAAGCGGCTTGCTGCGGCACATGCACATAGCCTTGTTTAAGGCGCGTAAAATCGGTTTGGGCGGCGGGAAAGCG